>NZ_JBFJHD010000006.1:0-51187 GCF_041613455.1 Pseudoalteromonas sp.
AAAGGAATTAAGCACGAAAAACCCAAATACAACCTAAATAGTGGTAATTAATAATGATCCCAGAAATTGGTTATTTTTCTTTAACCTTAGCCTTAGTGCTAAGTGTTTTATTGTGTATTTTTCCGCTGTGGGGGGCACATAGCGGTAACCTGCGCTTAATGCGTGCCGCTCCTTCGTTGGCGGTAGGGCAATTTGCGTTTGTATTAATCTCGTTTGTGGCGCTAATTTATGCCAGTTTAACCGATGACTTTACCGTTTCGTATGTGGCTTATCATTCAAGTAGCACCTTACCTTGGTATTATAAAATCACCTCAACTTGGGGCGGGCATGAAGGGGCGATTTTATTATGGCTCGTGATGCAAGCTGGCTGGACAGCCGTAGTTGCAGTGCGCTCTAAGTCGCTACCTTGGGTATTGCGTGCTCGCGTACTGGGGGTGCTGGGCTTTTTAGGGGTGGGCTTTATGCTGTACACGCTGTTACTTTCAAGCCCATTTGAGCGCTTATTGCCGTATTTTCCGGTGGAAGGACGCGACTTAAATCCGTTATTGCAAGACCCAGGCATGATTATTCACCCGCCATTACTTTACATGGGGTATGTTGGCCTCTCGGTTGCTTTCTCATTCGCTATTGCAGCGCTGTTAACCGGCAAATTAGATAACACGTGGGCTAAGTGGTCTCGCCCATGGACCATGACTGCATGGGGCTTTTTAACGCTTGGCATTACCATAGGTAGCTGGTGGGCATACTCAGAACTAGGCTGGGGTGGCTGGTGGTTTTGGGATCCGGTTGAAAACGCTTCTTTAATGCCGTGGTTAGTGGCCACTGCATTATTACATTCATTAAGTGTCACCGAAAAACGCGGTGTGTTTAAATCATGGACCGTGTTATTAGCCATTGCGGCATTTTCGCTGAGTTTATTGGGCACCTTTATTGTGCGTTCGGGCATTATTGTATCGGTACACGCGTTTGCTACCGATCCCGATCGCGGGCTGTTTATTTTAGCGTTTTTGGCCATTGTGGTCGGTGGTGGTTTAGCCCTTTATGGCATGCGAGTATCGCAAGTACATAGTGAAGGGCGCTACAAGTTTGTATCACGGGAAGTGGCTTTATGGCTGAACAATATTTTCTTAGTGGTGGCAACGTTAATAGTATTACTAGGCACGCTCTTACCTATGGTGCATAAAGAAATGGGTTTAGGCAGCATTTCAATTGGCGAACCGTTTTTTAATAAAATGTTTGCCATATTGCTGGTGCCGTTTGCCATCTTAATGGGCATTGGGCCATTTTTACGTTGGAAACAAAATAACTGGGCATTTTTGCAAAATAAACTCCTAATGTCCGCAGTTGCGAGCATTATTATTAGCTGTACGTGGTTGTTCTCTAGTTACGCTGTGGTGGCGCCGCTCACCTTAATTGCCACTACCCTTGCGGTGTGGATAGTGGTCACTGCAGTGGTTGACTTATATAGTAAAGTGACCGTGCACAACACAGTTCAAGAGGGCTTTAAACGGCTTGGTTTAAGCTACTGGGCAATGGTGCTTGGTCATGTAGGGATTGCCTTTGTGATTGCAGGCGTTACCCTCACCTCAGCTTATTCGGTTGAACGAGATGTTTCCATGAAGCCTGGTGATACTGTGCAGCTCAATGAGTATCAATACCGCTTTGAAGGAGTTAAAACTATCCGCGGCGCCAACTACAGCGGCCATGCAGGGGTGGTGTCGGTATTGAAAAACGACCGCTTAGTAACGCAATTACATGCAGAAAAGCGCCGTTACGACATTGGCATGCAGTTTATGACCGAAGCGGCTATCGACGCCGGCTTTACTCGCGACTTATACCTCGCCTTGGGTGAGCAATTAAGCCAAGGTGCATGGTCATTACGTATTTATCATAAGCCATTTGTGCGTTGGATGTGGCTTGGTGGCATACTTATTTCACTTGCTGGATTTGTGATTCTGTTTGATAAACGCTATCGCACATCAGCCAGAACAAATAAAGAAATAACCCAGGAGGAGGCACTATGAAGCGTAAGATAATAGCGATAGCGCCCTTACTGATTTTTATTTTTATTTGTGTGTTTTTGTACCAAGGCTTATTTGCTAACCCGCGAGAAATTCAAACGGGTCGCATAGGCCAAGCCATGCCCACCTTTAACTTGCCCGATTTAATGCAAGATAATAAGCAGTGGAATGAGCAACAGTTAAAAGGCGAGGCTTACTTGCTTAACGTATGGGGCACCTGGTGCCCAACGTGTTTATCAGAATTAGCTTACTTAACTCAATTGCGTGAGCAAGGCGTTAAAATTATAGGTTTGTACTATGTACAAGGTTATGACGCTGATTTTGATGGCCCGTTTGATATGCAAGCACTGCGCGACGATGTTAGTAATATGCTGGCGCGCGCCGGCGACCCTTATCAATTTAATATTTTAGATTTACAGCGCACATTATCGTTAGATTTAGGTGTCTCGGGTGCCCCAGAAACGTTTTTAGTGGATAAAACCGGCACCATTTTATTGCACCATACGGGGGATATTAACCCGCGAGTATGGCGAGCTAAATTTGCGCCAATTATGCAGGAGCTTAAATAATGAAGTGGTTGTTAGTTGCCTTAAGCCTATTAGTGAGTGTTGCGGCATTTGCTCAGCAAGACCGTTATCAGTTCGATAACAATGAACAGGCCGTGCGCTTTGAAGAGTTGACTAAAGAGCTGCGCTGCCCGAAGTGTCAAAACCAAAATATTGCCGATTCTGATGCGGTGGTGGCCAAAGATTTACGCGACAGAGTGCTGTCATTAGTAAAAGAAGGCAAAAGCAAAGATGAAGTGATTGAGTATATGATTGATCGCTATGGCTACTTTGTACATTACGACCCGCCGGTGACACCGGCGACGTTAGTGTTGTGGGTACTGCCATTATTAATTGTTATTATTGGTTTTGGTTTTATTGTGATTCGGCAACGTAAAGCGTCAGTCAAGCAGAGCTGGAGTAGCGATGATGAAGCGAAGTTAGTGAAGTTAATTGCAAAAAACAAACGTCAGGAGCAAAATTAAATGATTTTAATGTGGGCGTGTTTTGCTTTACTCACACTAATGGCACTGTTATTTGTGGTGCTGCCTTTTTTAAAAAAAGAGCAAGTGACCACTATTACGCACAACGCTAATGCCGAGTTAATTAGCATTTATGAGCAACGCTTAGCTGAGTTACAAAGCGATTTAGATAGCCAGCGTATTGACGCACAAAATCACAGTGAGTCGGTGGTGGAATTAAAGCGCCGTTTACTGAACGAGTTATCACCGGAAAAATCACTGCATAGTCGTGGTAATAATCGAATTTTTGCTTTAACCGGTGCAGCATTCGTAATTGCGCTTACTGGAGTATTTTACACCATGACCGGTAACCAGCAGCAAATAGTGGCATGGCATGATGCGATGGACAACTTAGCCGAATACGGCGAGCGTGCGGTAATGCAAAAAGGCGAGCCGCTCAGCGAAAACGAGCTGCAAGCATTTGCGTTGGGTCTTCGCACTAAATTAAGCCGTAGTGGTGATGATGAAATGGCGTGGATGTTGCTCGGCCGTGTTGCTATGACCTTAAGCGAGTTTGATATGGCGCAGCAGTCATTTGATAAAGCGTTGCGAATGAACCCAAATAACTTACAGGTACTGATCAGTTATAGCCAAATATTGCTCATAGAAGGCAGTGATGCCAGCATGACTCGTGCTGCGGGAATGTTGTCAAAAATATTACAAGTTGAACCAAACAATGTGGATGCTATTTCATTATTAGCACTGATTGCGTATGAGCGTAAAGATTGGCCGCAAGCAAAAGCGGCTTTTGAAGTATTATTAGCGAGTATGGATAAAACCGATACCCGCTATACTATGATAGAACAACGCATTAGCGAGATAGAGCAGCAAATCGCAACCACGAACCCCCAAGTTAACACGTCGGGTTCAGCTATCAGTGTAACGGTAGATATTGCCCCAGAGCTTGCCAATAAACAGCCTGAAAACGGGATTTTATTTGTATTTGCAAAAGCACTGACAGGCTCGCCCATGCCGATAGCCGTGGTTAAGCTGACAGAGTACCAGTTCCCTATTACCATCGAGTTAAGTGATGAAAACGCTATGGTGGCAGGGTTAAACCTTTCTAGTGCAGAGCAAATAATTATATCTGCGCGTATCTCTAATGATGATTCAGTGATGCCAAGTGCGGGTGAGTTAGAAGGGCATTCAGCAGTATTGCAACGTGCAGCTACTGAGCAATTACAGCTGCAAATAAACACATTAATACCTTAAGGATACGAGATGTTAAAACACGGCTTTACTTACCTACTTTTGTTAGTGCTGGCAGGGTGCGCACAAATTCCCGAGAGCCAGCAGGATGAGCGCGACCCGTTGCAAAGTATTAACCGTCCCGTTTACGACTTTAATATGGACATTTTAGACACTTATATATTAAGGCCGACTGCGGTTGGGTATATTACGGTTACACCGGCTCCTGTGCGACAAAGCTTAGTGCATTTCACTAATAACATCAGTGCGCCCGTTGATATGATTAACGCGGGCTTGCAAGGTAAAGCGGGTAATGCCAGTGTCAGCTTAGCGCGATTTTTAGTGAACTCCACCGTGGGTGTGTTCGGCTTATTTGATGTGGCAAGCTCGTTAGGACTTAACCATGTTGATGAAGACTTTGGACAAACATTAGGAGTGTGGGGAGCCGGTGATGGTGCTTATTTAATGTTACCTGCCATGGGGCCTTCTACGGTGCGTAACTTAAGCGGTGATCTCGTCGATAACTTTGTGTTACCAGAAATAGCGTTAACGACACCGCAAACCGTGTTAGTGTTTGTGTTAAAAGCAGTCGAGACGCGCGCATCACTGATCTCTCAAGAAGGTTTATTAAACGACTCGCTAGACCCTTATTTATTTGTTAAAGATATTTACTTTCAGCGCCAGCTGTATGAGCTGTATGACGGTAACCCACCGATTAAAGAAGAGCCCGATGACTTTGATGAAGACTTTTTAGATAGTCTGTAGTGATATTAACAAGCAAAAACGCCAAGCAATTGCTTGGCGTTTTTGCTGTATAGTTGCGCTTTATTCGTCAATCATAATTTGCATTTGTTCGTTTACCCAGCTAATTGCTTCATGATACGCGTCGGGTACCTTTCCACCTAAAGCTAACTTTTCGGTCAGTTCATTGGCTGCAGGCCAATTCCCCTGTTCATAAAATTTAACCAGATTTAAATAGCTTGCCAGTAAGCCTTCATCATTTAATAGTGCCGCTTTTATCTCGTTAGATAATGGCAGCTTTTTCATAACACTTTGCATACTTTCATCAAGAATAGCGTCCATCAGCGACATCATGCCGGTTAAAAAGGCCATACCGGTGTCTTTAAATTGACCATGGGAAATGGCCAATAACTCGCTAAAACGCGCTCGGGTTAACGATAAGCGAATAAGCTCTGTCGGCTTGTCTGCTGACATTTGCGCAGCAAATAGCAGAGATAGCAGCTTTTTAATTTCGTTTGCGCCCAGCACTATTAATGCTTGCTTGATGGTGCTAATTTCGGAGCGGCGTACGAAGGCAGCCGAATTTGAGTAACGTAATAATTTATAAGACAAGTTAACATCACGCTCAAACACTTCAGTGATCTTTTTCAGATCCATATCCAGCGTGGATGTTTCGTAAAGCAATTCAGCAAGTGCCATTTGCGAGGGCGGTAACGCTTTACTTTGGATCATTTCGGGTTTTGAAAAGAAAAACCCTTGAAAATAATCAAACCCGAGCTCCAGCGCTTGATGATACACCTCATAAGTTTCTACTTTTTCAGCAAGTAATTTTAGGTGCGGGTAAGGCTTTAAGTCTGCTACGATTTGTTTAATTGTGTCGATATCACAGCTTAAAAAGTCTATTTTAATAATATCTACAAACGGGTAAAAGTGACGCCATACGGGTTGATGAATATAGTCATCTAAGGCCATGGTATAGCCTTTTTCTTTTAGGTCTTTAACAATCGCAAGTAAGCGTTTACCGGGTTGTATGGTTTCAAGAATTTCCACCACAACGGTATCTTTACCCAGTAAAGTGGGGTAACCCTTTAATAAGGTATCTAAGGTAAAATTAATATAGGCAGGTTTATCGCCAGTTAAATCTTCCAGACCAAAATTAAATTGGCTGCCTTCAATTAAGCGTGTGGTTGCTTCGTTGCCGTCGATCTCGGGGAAAACATTTTTTACACCATCACGAAACAGTAACTCATAGCCAATAAGATTTTTATCACGATCTAATATAGGTTGGCGTGCAGCATAAAAGTACATAAAAGTTCCGTTTTGGTCAAAAAATTATCAAGTATTGTAATAATATATGGTAAAACAAGTAAAATAGCATTGAGTAAATTATGAATCTAGCCTTATTAAGCCCAATGACTAAATTATTCGGCTAAATTGCATTATTAATATGCAAATTGATGGTTTTTAAGCCGTTGAGATTGACATGTTGGAATTATTACTATTACCCATGGTATAGTTGCAGCGAATGGTTTTTATCCCAATACTGTCTTAATTATAATACTTTAAGAGTCATTATTTGGATTGAAAGCCTATTATAATTTATTATATGGAGGCGAATTTGGAAACAGGAATGATTATTTCACTGGCATTGTACTTTGTTGTAATGCTGGGTATAGGTTTATACGCATATAAACAGTCTACTAGTGATGTGTCAGGCTACATGCTAGGTGGACGTAGTTTATCGCCAAGTGTGGCAGCACTGTCTGCAGGTGCATCAGACATGAGTGGCTGGATCCTAATGGGCTTACCGGGTGCCATGTTTGTTAGTGGTTTTAGCAGCACTTGGATAGCGATAGGGCTTATTGCCGGTGCGTGGTTAAACTATTTACTGGTTGCACCTCGCTTAAGGGTATATACCGAAAAAGCCAATGACTCCATCACCATCCCCGATTACTTCTCAAACCGCTTCAATGATAAATCTAATTTACTGCGTGTTGTATCTGCTGTAGTCATTATCGTATTCTTTACGCTTTATACTTCATCGGGTGTGGTTGCCGGCGGCAAATTATTTGAAAGCTCATTTGGGCTTAGTTACGAAACCGGCCTGTATATCACTACCGGCGTGGTAGTGCTTTATACGTTATTTGGTGGCTTTTTAGCGGTAAGTCTCACTGACTTTGTGCAGGGTTGTATTATGTTTGTTGCATTAATACTGGTACCTGCAGTGACTTATTCATTGCTTGATCAACCTTTAGAGTCAACGTTAAATAGCATTGATCCCAGCATGTTAAGCTGGATTGGTGCCGGCTCTGTACTGGGTATTATATCGGCAATGGCATGGGGCTTAGGTTATTTTGGTCAGCCACATATTATTGTCCGCTTTATGTCTATTCGCAGTGTTAAACAAATGCCAACGGCGCGCCGTATTGGTATGAGCTGGATGATCACCGCGGCTTTAGGTGCGGTGGGTACAGGTATTTTTGGTGCCGCTTACGCGTATGAAAATAACATTGAAGTTGCAGATCCAGAAACCATTTTCTTGGTATTGTCTGAGCTGTTATTCCACCCGCTCATTGCAGGTTTCTTACTCGCGGCTATTTTGGCTGCTATCATGAGTACTATCTCATCTCAGCTATTGGTGAGCTCAAGCTCGTTAACCGAAGACTTTTACAAAACCTTTTTACGTAAAAATGCCAGCGACTTTGAACTTGTCAGCGTAGGGCGTATTAGTGTTGCTGCTGTTGCACTTTGTGCCATTTACTTAGCTTATGATAGAGACAGCTCTATCTTAGACTTAGTGAGTAACGCATGGGCTGGTTTTGGCGCTGCTTTTGGTCCATTGGTGCTATTTAGCCTTTATTGGAAGCGGATGAACTTCGCGGGTGCCTTGGCGGGTATGGTTGTTGGCGCACTCACCGTATTGGTTTGGATATATGCCCCAATTACCATTGACGGTGCAAGCCTAAGTAGCCTGATCTATGAAATCGTACCAGGTTTTATCTTAGCCAGTATCGCCATTGTGGTTGTTAGCTTAGCAACGAAAGCGCCGAGTGATGAAATTACCACATTGTTTGAACAAGTAGAGCAAGAGTTATAATGGTATTTATGCCCTAATGTGGCGCACTAAAAAGGGAGTAACGTGAGTTACTCCCTTTTTTAATGTTTAACGATTAAATTGCTATTAGCTGGCTTTTTTATCTTTATTGTCTTCGATGGCAGTTACCTCAGCAGTGTTTTTACTACTCGCTGCTTTTGCCTTTGCTACCGGCTCTTTAGCTCCTTTTAAAATAGCCATAAAATCATCTTTACTCTTCGCCATTTCTAAAGCAAGCGACTCTACTTGTTGTTCGCTTAGGGGCACGTCAACCTTTGCTAATAAAACCTCAAGTGACTCAGCAATATCGAGCATTTTGTCATAGGCATCAGCTTCTTTTTTGGTAGTAAACGTCATGCGCTCGACTCCGTTTCGTTCTACAACATACTTAACAACAACAGCCATGATTTCTCCTGCTTACTTGCGTGGCAATATAGTTTATATAAACCATTAGATTACTGTTTTTATGTACAGTACAAGTTTGCGGCTAAATTTGCAAGTTAGAATACTAAGTTTTCAAGCGTAAAGTTGACAATAAAGAGTTAGTTTACTTTAGTTAAATAGGGCGTGTTGAGCTAGTTTTATGTAGCAGAATAAACGCGACCTAATCACTTTTGAGTACCATAGCTGTTAGGGATTTCAAAGGGAGTGGATTTAAGCTTAGCGATCAATTAGCTGAATGGAGGTAAAAACATTCTGTTTATTAAGAGCTAAGTAATTAAATAACCAACTAAATGTTCAAGTAAGAACAAACAAGGATAAATTATGAAACAACTTAAATGTGCAGCTTTAGCACTCGCGTTATCACTATTGAATATTAGCGTAGCCTATGCGAATAATGAAACATCAGCCACTTCACAGCAGGTAATGCCTGCAACGATCAATATCAATACCGCAGACGTAAACCAATTAGCAAAACTGCCCGGCATTGGTAAGAAAAAAGCACAAGCAATTGTCGACTATCGCCAAGCTCACGGTGAGTTTAGTTCATTGAGTGACTTAACGATGGTAAAAGGCATTGGCACCAAGCTCATTGCCAAACTGGAAGGGAAAGTTTCACTTTAATCTGTGCAGGGCGTTATTCGCCCTGCTGATATTGCTGTAATGCGGCAGTGAGATGTTTTTTGGCAAAATTAATTTCAATGGGAGTGGTAAGTAAAGGGTAAGCGAGCCCTGCTAATAATAAAAATGGCAGTAGGAGCCAACCCTCAAACACCACAAACATGAAAAAAAACGGACTTAATAATAATAGTTTTACAACCCGTAACAGCACCTTGCTCGTTGGCGATAGCATAGACAAAGCCAGTGCAATAACGTATTGCCGCTGACGTATTTTTAAGTGTTTAAGCTCGTTAAGTTGACTGGTAAAAAAAATAAACATTACAAAGACCTGTTGATCAGTAATCGGCTCATAACAACGATAAATAATGCGCCCGTAACTACCGCGAATATAATTTCCATCCATGCAGGCATACTCAAGCCAACAAACTGCCAATCAATATTACCACAATCGCCAGTGGCTGCGAAAAAGCTCGGTAGCCATTCGTGCAGCGGCATAAAAGTCGGAAAATTAGGTTCAAATTCACAGCTGTACGCAAACGGATCTGTGGTTGTTTGCATGTCGATATGCTCACGGGCAATTAATAACCCCCAAATGCTTGATAGCCCCCAGCCACTATAAGCTAATAGCCTAACGCCTTTATGTTTCGGGTTAGTCGCCCCAATGAGCGCTGCAATCAGTAACCCTAATACGGCAGTGCGCTGATAGATGCACATAATACACGGCGCTAAGCCCATATTATATTGAAAAAACAATGCTGTTGCTTCAAGCAGCAAAACAATAGCACTGAATAATAGCCAAGGACCCCGTTTAGTGGGGAGTTGTGCAAGCCAGTTCATAAAAAAATCCGCATTTAAATAAGTACCTTAGATTATGACTGAGGACAAAGTTGGGGGCAAGCAAAAGGGATAAACCTCGCTGCGGTCGGCTTTGTATCATCGTAAAACGGTAATATTCTAATAAATAGTATGCAAAAAACGCGTTATATGCCGTTAAGTTAGTTAACCATATTCACTGTGGTTAAAATAATTTATAGTCGCAGCAATCTGTAGTAGCGTGCACTATGCCGTTACATTGGCGCAGCGTAACGATTTAAGTTAGTTTGGCTGTGTGTGCAAACCATGTCGCAGGCGCCATACTCAGAGGCCCTACAAGTATAAAAGTGTATTGAAGATGAATAAAAGCCTATATACGCCTTCGTGTACTAATAAATTTAACAGTAAAACTTTAATTTTTAAGCTGAAAAACTTTTAACTATTTACCTAACGGAATATGGCGTACTTTACTTGTTAGTTGAGCGTCGTCTGGTACAATCAGTCGGTTAATCGTATGTAGTGATGTGAATTAATTCGAGTGAGAATTGAATGAGAATTTTTAAAGCGAAAAGCCCAGCAGGATTTGCTGAAGAATATATAGTCGAGTCTATCTGGAATGGCGACTTTCCTCCAGGTTCAATTCTACCTGCTGAGCGTGAACTCTCAGAGCTAATAGGTGTTACCCGAACAACGTTACGTGAAGTATTACAGCGATTAGCACGCGATGGCTGGCTGACGATAAAACACGGTAAGCCAACAAAAGTAAATAACTTTTGGGAAACATCGGGGCTCAACATACTTGAGACGTTAGCGCGTCTTGACGAAGATAAAATGCCTGAGCTGACAGATCAACTGCTCTCTGCACGAACCAATATAAGTGCTATTTACACTCGAGCAGCAATCAAGCTAAACCCACAACGGGTGATTGAAATTCTGTCACTGAGTGATGAATTAGAAGATAGCGCACAAGCGTTTGCTGATTACGATTATAAAGTGCATCACGAGTTGGCTGTTGCAGGTAATAATCGTATTTACGTGCTCATTCTTAATGGCTTTAAAGGGTTTTATTCAAAAATAGGCTGTCACTATTTTTCTGATCCGGGTACCCGTGAATTGGCTCGTCAATTTTATAAAGACTTAACCAAGTTGGCAGAAAACAAAGAGCACGACGGTGCCATTATGCTGATGCGTAAATACGGACATCAAACCGGTGAAATTTGGCAACAGATCCGCGGTGATATGCCAAGCGATATAATGGACTAAATACCTTTATGCGGTAAAGTTTGTAAAGAGAAGCCTGCTTAAGCAGGTTTTTTTATTTTCACCAAGCATGAACATTTGCACTATCGTTACTGGTTAGTCCGCTAATTTTCATTTGCCGACATGCGTGTTAACGATAAAGCCGATATTGCAACTGCTTCAGCCATCATTGCTATCGCTATTATCGATGGTGGGTATCGCTTAATACGATTGTTATTTTGTAGCAGTTCCCTCTAGAATGACAATAATTATATGTGCGCTCTTGGTTTTTTGATTTTAGCGCCCATATAACTATCAGTATTGCATAAGCAATTGACAACAAACTCAAAATATTTGGAGAATAAAATGGGTGTATTAGTAGGCCGCCAGGCACCAGACTTTACCGCTGCAGCTGTATTAGGTAACGGTGAAATTGTAGATAGCTATAACCTTCATGAAAAAATCAAAGGTAAAAAAGCAGTGCTTTTCTTTTACCCACTCGATTTCACGTTTGTATGTCCTTCTGAACTTATTGCATTTGATAAGCGTTATGAAGAATTCCAAAAACGTGGTGTTGAAGTGATTGGTGTATCTATCGATTCACAATTCTCACACAACGCATGGCGTAACACTGCTGTTGCAGATGGCGGTATTGGTAAAGTTAAATATGCACTAGTTGCAGACGTTAAACACGAAATTTGTAAAGCGTACGACGTTGAGCACCCAGAAGCGGGCGTTGCGTTCCGTGGTTCTTTCTTAATTGACGAAGAAGGTAATGTACGTCACCAAGTAGTGAACGATTTACCACTAGGTCGTAACATTGACGAAATGCTGCGCATGGTTGACGCACTAGCGTTCCACACCGAGCATGGCGAAGTATGTCCTGCTGGTTGGTCTGAAGGTAAAAAAGGTATGGACGCAAGCCCAGAAGGCGTTGCTAAGTTCCTATCTGAAAACGAAGGCGAGCTATAATTTAGCCCTTTAACAATCCAATCTGCTGGTTAATTAAGTTAACGTGACGGGTTGAAATAAAAAAAACCGCCAATTGGCGGTTTTTTTATGTGCTTTGCTTAGAACGAGAAAGTTACTTTAGTGTAAATATAACGCCCACGTGGGTTGTGTACCCCAGACGCATAACCGTAAAGGTCTGAATCGCCATCACCAATTGCAAACGGTGGTGCTTCATCAAACAGGTTGTTAATACCTAATGATACTTTAGCCGAGTCACTAATACGGTAAGCAGTTTGTAAATCAACCAGTACTTGTGAATCAACCATACGCGATTGATTGCTGTCGAAGTCTAAATTGCCATCAAAGTCGATATCTGGCGTATCTTCAAACTCACCGACATAACTAATGTTCATGTTGGTATTAAAGTCACCAAATTCCCAGTTAGTTGAAAAAATCCAACGGTGCTCTGGGTAACCGTATTCACCAGAATAATCACGACCATCTTTTTCAAACTTATCTTGGTAAGCCCATTCTAAATTGAATTTTAATAACCCTAAGTCATCCAGTGAGTGGTTATAGTTAGCAGAGAAGTCAATACCCGACACTTCTTGCGATGATACGTTTTCAAAGGTGCTATAGATTTTTTGAATCGAACCTAAGCTTTCACCATTAGTCGGCGGTAAGCGCACACACACTGTGCTGTTTTGGCTGTCACACTCTGCAGCATAAATGGGGCCAAACTCTTGCTCGTCAATTTTGTTATCTTGGGTAATGCTCCACACATCAATGCTTAGACCAAACTCAGCGGTGGGGGCCCAAATAAAGCCAACGTTCCACGATTCAGATTCTTCTGGTTGCAGATCTGCATTACCCGAAAATTGAATATTATAATCGAGTGCATCACAATCTAAGCCTGTTTGTTCACAGCGATAAGTATCAATAAAGAACTGGCTTTTTTCTGACGGACCTAAGCCAACTTGTGCCAGCGAGGGGGCTCTAAAGCCTTGTGCCCACGAACCACGCACGGTAATTTCATCACTCGGTGCCCAGCGCAGTGCCACTTTTGGATTTGTAGTCGTACCAAAATCGCTGTAATCATCGTGACGGCCAGCAAGTTGCAGCTCTAACGTGTCGGCAAGTGGGATTGAAAATTCAACATACGCGGCATATTGATCACGCGATGCAGCTGCTGAAACGGCCTCAGTACCAAAAATTAAACCACGACGGAATTGATCATCAGGGATATCGCTAACATCTTCCTCACGATATTCGATACCGGCTGCCATCATCACCACATCATCGCCAAAGCTAAATGCTTCACCGCTAATATTGGCGTCAAACGAAGTCATGTGTGACTCACCTTGGCGTACTAGGCTGGTAGTAATTCTATCGATCACGGCTTGATCGTTATAAGTGCCACCAAAAGGGTTGTAGTTACCGGCATCTATTTCTTGTTGTAAATAGTCGGTACGTACCCAACCTTGGCTGCGATTGCCAGTTTGTGATGATTTACTGCGGCCTTTTTGTACCGCTGTTTCCCAGCTCCAATCGTTAAATTCGCCGCGTAAACCGGCAACAAAACGCATGGTATCAGATTCAATATCCCATTGACGTGCACCTGCATCAACCGTTCTGTAACGACCAATTTCAATGTCTTTATTAAATGGATTATTAGGGTGATTTGCTGGCACTGTTAGGCCGGCATCTTCATCGAGTGGAGTAGGGGCACCGGCTGCAACCGAACTATTATGCTGTACCGCCATTTCTAAAAAGCCGGTAATGCCATTATCAAAATTATATTCAAACTGTGAAATAGCCCCGATACGCTCAGATGCTGGCGCAATATAGCCGTATGGGCCGTAATCAAATAAACAACTACCACTGGCTGTTGCGCTATCGGCAGGACATGCAGGGTCAATGGTTTTTACGCCATCGACGTAAAAGTAACCCGGGAAGCCACGCGATGAACGGAAATCTTCACCACCATAAGGGGTTTGATTCGCGGTGCCTAAGCTGCCCATTTCATTAGATGATAATGAGGTGTTTTTAAAGTAGTCTACTATCACTGAAGCGCTACTTTTTTCGCTAGTGGTACCCCACACAATGCTTGCCGTGGTTTCTTCGTAATTAGGGCCGTCGGTGCCACCATAACCTAAGTTAACCTCAACGCCGTCAATGTCTTTTTTCAAAATAACATTCACTACGCCAGCTACGGCATCTGAGCCATAAATTGCTGATGCACCATCTTTTAAAATGTCTATGCGTTCAATTGCCGAAACCGGAATGCTGTTAATATCAACAAACGAGTTGGTAATCCCTTCGGCAAAGGCGCTAATAGCAACGCGGCGACCATTAATAAGCACTAAGGTCGCATCAGCGCCTAGGCCTCGTAAGCTAACTGCCGCTGAGCCATTTGCTGTAGAGTCTTGGTTATTACCACGGGTTGAGAAAGTACCATTGCCTGCAACCGGCATTCTTTCAAGTAATTGCTGCAGGTTATCGTAACCCATATTATCGATATCGGCACGACTGATAGATTGAACCGGAGAAGGCCCTTCCATATCTGAGCGTTTAATACGCGAGCCTGTGACTTCAATGCGTTCTACTTTTTTTGCTTCATCAGCGGCGTAAGTTGTGGTGGAAAAGCCGGCTGTCAGTGCCAAAGTAGCCCCAGCGATTAGGCTAGGTGTAAAAGAACGTTGCTTCATCCTTAAGTCCTTGTTGTTAGATGATAAAAAATAATTGACTAAAAAGTCGCAACATTAATAGCATGTAAGCTAATGGTTATCAATAGTGTTAAATTATTTTTGCTAATAGGTGTTTGTTTGTAAATTAAACAATGCCTTTTGTGTGTATTTAAGAATAATAGCGGGTCTAATGGCGTATTTTGGCAATAAATATTGCGTTATGAGAATAGGAGGTAGTTAAATAATGTAAAAAATGCTGTTTTTGTAATAATTTATTTAACAAAATTAGTGGTTGAATTGTGTGGTATGTGTACGATGTGATGTGAAAATAGCCGTTAAATTATTTTTCAGCGTACAACGAAAAACGCCTAACAAAGTTAGGCGTTTTATTTATGCTTTATGCTTCATTAAGCGTTCTTTTTCTCGCGACCAGTCTTTATTTTTACCGTCTTCGCGTTTGTCGTGCAGTTTTTTACCCTTCGCTAAGTGAAACTCAAGTTTTACCCAGCATTTTTTCCAGTACATCGCGGTTGCGATTAATGAGTAACCATCACGCTCCGTTGCGCCTACAAGGCGATCGAGTTCGCGTCGGCTCAGTAACAATTTTCGATAACGTAATGGATCGCAAATTACATGGGTTGAGGCACTGTTAAGCGGCTGAATTTGACTGCCAAGTAAAAATGCTTCACCATTTTTAAGGTGGATATAAGTTTCAGAGATATTCACTTTTCCAGCTCGGATACTTTTCACTTCCCAGCCTTGCAGCTCTATTCCTGCTTCAAACTTATCGTGTAAAAAATACTCGTGTCGCGCTTTTTTGTTTAGCGCGATGGTATTATTTGTCGATTTTGATGATTTATTCTTAGCCATAGTGCCCTATATTATACGTAATACGCGATGTTTTACATCGATTTTTTAATAATGCTTTTAAAAACTGAGTAATTCATTTTAAGCCGCATGAATGTTTGGGGAAACGTGCAAAGCTTGCTAAAATCTCATCACACAGTTGGGAGTGAGTATGCCACAAATAGAAAAAAGTGCGCTGGTTATGTACAGCACTAAAGAGATGTTTGACCTAGTTAATGATGTTGAAGCCTATCCGCAGTTTTTACCAAATTGCTCGAACTCAAAAATTATTCAGCAACATGATAATAGCATGACCGCCAGTTTAGAAATATCTAAAGCGGGTATAAAAAAATGGTTTACCACAGAAAATACCTTTGTCGATGAGCAAACTGTGCTACTGCAGTTAGTCGATGGCCCCTTTAAAAAATTACAAGGGCGTTGGTATTTTCAACAGCTAGATGCAAAAGCGTGTAAAGTACATTTACAACTAGAGTTTGAGTTTTCCACTAAGTTGATTGAACTGGCCTTTGGTAAAATATTTAATGATGTGGCAAAAAATATGGTTAGTGCGTTCACTCAACGTGCAAAGCAAGTTTATGGAGCGAGAGTATGATCCGTGTTGAGGTGGTATTTGCATTACCCGACAAGGCAACTAGTTTAACCATTGAAGTCGTAAAAGGCACCACTGCAGAGCAAGCGGTGATTCAGTCGGGAATTATTGATAAGTGCCCTGAAATTGATGCCACGGCGCTGACTTTGGGTATTTGGAATAGAACCGTGAAGCTTACTCAAGAGCTTAAAGAAGGCGATAGAATTGAGATATATCGTCCTTTGATTGCCGATCCTAAAGATGCGCGCAGAAAACGTGCTGAAAAGGCAAAAGAAGAAGGGCGAGCTAATAAAATCACCGGTGGTCGTCCTTTAGAGCGCTAGCATCGCACACATTTGAGTTAGCGTGCTGGTATATAAAGGCGTTGTCTAACAAAGGTGAAGGTTATTCACCTTTGTGAGCGGCTAGCGCAAAGACTTTATTGTTCGAGCGGGGTAGTGAAGTTTTCTGGTTGCTGGTAATCACCCGCAATAGATACTAACTTATCATTTTCAAAGTGAATAACTAAAGACTTGTATTGCTCGTTTTTGCGGCCTTTATTAAAGCTATACACATAGCGCCAGGTGTTATTGTCAAAGGCATTTTCAGCAATAGGGTGGCCTAACACGTAAATAACCTGTTCACGGCTCATGTTAACACGCAGCTTATCAACATCGGACTGCTCTAAAAAGTTACCTTGGGGAATGTTTATTCTGTATACCCAGCTAGAACACCCAGCTGCTGAGCTCAACGTTAAAGCAACGATAAGCCAAAGAGAAAAAGTTTTTAACGACTGCATTGTTAGTTGTGATCCTTATTTTTTATAATCTGCATGATACCGATTAGTCACTGAAGGTAAAACCCTTTTCAGTAATTGTTTTTGTTTACTGTAATACGCTAAGGCAGTGTTTTGACCAGCAATATTGAAAAAAGTTTAAAATCTAGTAAAACACCCGCTACCACCGCTGACTCTGTGTGGTATTTATATATAGTGCAAACACGACTTGGTCATTGGTATACGGGGATCACCACCAATGTAGAAAAGCGCTTCGCTACCCACCAAGCAGACAAAGGCGCAAAAAACCTTAAGGGTAAAGGGCCGCTAATGCTGATCCATCAGCAAGCCGTCGGTAGTAAAAGCGCGGCGAGCAAATTAGAGTACCAGCTAAAAAAACTCCCTAAAGCAAAAAAGCGTGCCTATGTAGCAGCATTTAAGCACTCCACAACAGCAAATACAGCTTTGTGAGCACTAGCAAAGTGGCTTAGTTACGCGCTTAATGCACACATTTTAATTGATTTTCAGCCGCCGTGGTTTTAGCTGTTAATGTATTTCCTTTTCAAGTACATAGGCTTGCAGCGCATTTAGCTTAGTGGCATAGCGCTGCTGGTCGTGAGCAAAGTCAGCTTTTTTACCGGCTTGGCGTAAATGATAATCGGCTCGCGATAATTCTCCCCACTGAAAATAAACCCGTGCCAAACCAAAATGCGCTTCATGTAAAGTTGCGGCAAGTGAATAGGCTTTTTTAAAATGTTTGAGAGCTTGGGCGTAATTATTCTGTGCATAATCAGCATTGCCTAATGAAATATGATAATAGGGGTTACTCTGGCGTTTATTATCAAGTTGTTTGAGGATTTGTTGCCCTTGTTGTTCGCGGTGGGTAAGTTGGTACAGCACGGCTAAGTTACCCAGTGCAGTATGGTTGTTTTTATCTAAGTAAATGGCGTAGTTATAGGCAAGCTCAGCGGCATTTAAATGCCCAAGGTGGCGATATAAAATACCTAAGTTCCCCCAAGCTGCACTATAGCTAGGCGCTACTGTAGTGGCTGCGTTAAAGTAGCTATAGGCTAAATCATATTGCTCGTTTATCAGCGCCACTGCGCCTTTATTGTTATAAAACATCGCGGTTACTGTGGCTTTGCTGAGCAAACTGGTTTTAAAGCGGGCTTGACGACTGGCGGGGTAGAAGTCAATCACCAAGCCGTTATCCCGTTGATACACTGTTTTACTGCTACTTCGCGAGTTTGCCGGGTTAGCAACGGTTAAATTAATGTGTCCGGTTAAAAAGTTGACCCCTTGAGTCAGTGCCCAGTATTCGGGAATATGTACTTTTTGAAATTGTGCCTGTAAGCCAAGATGCTCCGCTAAGCTATAGGCTAAAATAGATAATGACAAACAATTAGCATTCAAATTTTGATAACTTTGCGCCGCAGTTAACGTTGCGCCCGATTGATAGGCAAGTGACGCATCGCCATTTGTTAATAGCAAATTTAAAATAGCATGAGCGAGTTGCGGTGCTGTATTTTGCCGTGTTAAATGACTATCGAGTTGTGCGACTAGGCTTTCATCTAGTTTAAATATCTCGTTTGGGGATTCAATCGGCTGAATTTTAATATTGGCAGGCTGTAAGCTCGGGGGAGTCATAGACTCTTTAGCCGCAGAGCTGCAGCCGATTAAACACAGCATAATGCTAAAGAGTAGCAGGTAAACAGACAGTCGTAGGGCATTCATATATCACCTCCGAGCTCAACATCCCTTTAAGTATAGGGGAAATTGGGCTCAGCGGTATATTTGTATCACGTATTAGCTATAACGGCTTAGCTTAACGTTTGGCTTCAAAAGTGGCCACCAAGGCGGCTAGGGCTTGTGCGCTATTCGCTAGGTCGCGAATTGCTTGTTCGGTTGTTAGTTGCTGGTGCATTGATTTATCACTAATTTCGCTAATTTGTTCAATATTGCGTCCAACATCGGCTACCACATTACTTTGTTGCTCCGTCGCAGTGGCGATCAAGGCAGCCATATCATTGATTTGGTTTGCTGTTTCGGTAATGGCATCCAGTCGCTCTACTGAGCTTTGCATTGCCCCTACGCTTTGCTGGGCTTTTGTTTTTGATTGGCTAATGTCGTTGACAACATCGTTAGAAATTTGTGTTAGCTCTTCAATCATCGATTGAATTTCGGTGGTTGACTGTGACGTCCGATTCGCCAGGGCGCGCACTTCGTCGGCAACCACTGCAAAGCCGCGACCATGCTCTCCCGCACGCGCTGATTCGATGGCCGCATTCAGTGCGAGTAAATTGGTCTGCTCAGAAATGCTTCGAATTGCGTCAACAATACTGGCGATATCCACCGTTTTTTTCGATAGCAAAGTAACTTGCTCAGTAATGCCGTCGATATCGCTGGCAAGGGCGGCAATAGTGGCTTGGCTTTGCAATACCTGCTGATGACTTTGTGTGGTGTTTTCATGGCTATTACTCGTGAGCTTAGCCGTGTTAGCAGCGCTTTGCGCTATTTCTTGCACTGTGGCGCCCATTTCGTTGATTGCAGCGGCAACTGAAATAGTTTGCTCTTTTTGCTGATCAATAGCCAAAGAGTTTTGCTTGGCTTGCTCGAAAACCTGATCAGAACTTTGGCGAATACCTTCACTTTCGTGTGCCACTTGCTTGATTGCGGTCTCAATTTTTTCAATAAATTGATTAAAGCCGGTGGTTAAATTATGCAGTTCAGGCTGTGTTGAGTGAGGTAACCGGTAGGCCAAGTTGGCATCACCCGAGCCTAAGCGCGAGAATAATTGCGCGATGTTAGAAAGCGGAGATGCCAGCGAACGTGCAAGTAAGTAGCTGATAAAGCTGGCTATTAACGCAATGATTACGGTAAAAGTTAAAATTTGCCATTCTAATTGAGCTACACTGGAAAACACTTCCTGCTTTGGCACTTGTGCGACTACGAAGAGGTCGGTATTTTTAATTGGAGTGGCGGCAACGAGTGTTGCTTCATCATTTAAATTAATTTCTTCTAATGTAAAACCATGCTGGTTTAACAGTTTAGTGTGTATATTTGCACCATAAAGTGTATCTATATTTACTTTTGCCACTTTGTTGGCGTCTTTATGTAATTGGATCAAACCATGCTTGTCGGCTAAAAAAACAAACCCCGATTGCTCAATATTAAATTGTTGCAGTAACTTTTGCATCTCGGTAATGCTTTTAGCCAGCCCCGCTAAACCAATGCCGTTAGGCTGCTGATGATTTATATACATTTTTACGTCATTGGCTGATTCTTGATAAATACTAATGTCGTAACGGCGCTTCGATTGTTTAAACGCATAAAACCAGCCATCTGCCGCATCATTTTTTAATACCCGTAAAAAGCCTTGTTGGTTCCAGTATTGCGCTGTTTCTCGGTTGGCCCATGAGGCGGTAGCAAGATCATATTGCTTAACCAGTCGATTTAATTCTTTCAGCAGTAGGGTGTCGTCAGTCGTGTCAGAATTAGCCCAATCGATCACAAAAACATTCGCGGATAACTGCTCTGCCGCCCCAAGTAGTTCATTAATTTCGCCACCAATGTGGTTACTGATCGCTTGAACTTTACTCGGCAGCTCAGATCCTATCATCCGTTGTTCGATAATGTTTTCTGCATTATGTAACGATGTAACGCCGATAAGGGCTGCAACACATATAGCAATTGCACTGCCTAATGCGGTAATTTTTTGGGTTATTGAGAGGTTTTGTATCATCATTATAATCGTTATCTTACAACTAAGCCGAGTAGCTTGTTATTTTAACACACTATTTAATTTGCGCGAGTGATCAATGCTGGACTGCAAAAACGAAAAAGCCCACTGCAAAAGCAAATGGGCTTGGTTTCTAACAAGTGAAACTTAGTGTGGCTTGGGATTAAACAATTTTCTTCATGGCCGACATGTAGCCACGTAATTTGGCGCCAACAATTTCAACAGGGTGTTCGCGCAAGGCACTGTTTATTTGGATCAAGGTTTGGTTATCGACTTGATTACTGTGCTCACCTAAGCCTTTGCCGATGACGTCGCTATCAATTTTTTGCATGAAATCTTGTAATAGCGGTAAACACGCATGGTTATATAAATAACAGCCGTATTCAGCAGTGTCTGAAATTGTGCGGTTCATTTCAAACAGCTTTTTACGAGCAATGGTGTTGGCTATTAACGGTGTTTCATGTAATGACTCGTAATAAGCCGACTCGGCAATGATGCCTGCTGCGGTCATGGTTTCAAATGCCAATTCTACGCCGGCTTTTACCATAGCAACCATTAAAATACCGTTGTCAAAAAACTCTTGCTCAGCGATTTCAACGTCGCCCGCCGGGGTTTTTTCAAACTGTGTTTCGGCTGTTTCAGCACGCCACTTTAATAGGTTAGCGTCATCGTTTGCCCAATCTTCCATCATTACTCGTGAGAAGGTACCATCAATGATGTCATCTTGATGTTTGTTGTACAGTGGGCGCATTATCTGTTTTAGCTCTTCACTTAACTCAAACGCTTTTACTTTAGCGGGGTTTGATAAGCGGTCTAGCATATTGGTAACGCCACCGTATTTAAGTGCTTCGGTGATCACTTCCCAGCCATACTGAATAAGCTTTGAGGCGTAACCGGCATCAATGCCTTTTTCAATCATTTTATCAAAGCATAAGATAGAGCCGGTCTGTAACATGCCACATAAAATAGTTTGCTCGCCCATTAAGTCAGACTTTACTTCAGCAATAAATGAAGACTTAAGGACGCCCGCACGATGCCCCCCGGTGCCCGCTGCATACGCTTTTGCTTGCGCTAAGCCGTGGCCTTGCGGATCGTTTTCTGGGTGTACTGCAATTAAAGTCGGTACGCCAAAGCCACGCTTGTATTCTTCACGTACTTCAGAGCCTGGGCACTTTGGTGCCACCATGATAACGGTAATGTCTTCACGTACTTGCATGCCTTCTTCAACAATATTAAAGCCATGTGAGTAAGCAAGTGTAGCGCCATGCTTCATTAATGGCATAATAGCGTTTACCACGGCAGTATGTTGCTTATCTGGAGTTAAATTAAGTACCACATCAGCGCTTGGAATTAGATCTTCGTAAGTGCCTACTGTAAAGCCATTTTCTGTGGCGTTTACAAATGATTGACGTCGCTCACTAATGGCTGAGTCACGTAGCGTATACGATACATCTAAGCCCGAATCACGCAAGTTTAAACCTTGGTTTAAGCCTTGTGCACCACAACCAACAATAACCAGTTTTTTACCTTTTAGCGCATTCACGCCATCGCTAAATTCACTCGCGTCCATAAATTCACATTGCGCTAATTGCGCCAATTGTTCGCGTAAAGGTAAGCTGTTAAAATAATTCGCCATGTTAGTATCCTATTAATTTCAGTTTGTTAGATATGTTGTAGTGTTTGCTTAACACCACCATATGAAAAATCTTTTCTTGCGTAAACTGATATATTTGCATTAGAGTGTTTCATAAAATGAAATGCAGATGCGGTTATGGATCATAAACATTTAAATTACTTTTTAGCGCTGGCGAAAACCTTACACTTTTCCCGTGCCAGCGAGCTGTGCCATATTAGTGCCCCCACCTTGAGCCGTAATATTAAGCAACTCGAAGATGAAGTGGGGGTGATGCTATTTTTACGCGATAACCGCAGTGTGAAGCTAACTCGTGAAGGTGTGGCGTTTATTGATTATGCCACCTCAACTTTGGCTAACTGGCAGCACTTTAAGACCCACTTAACCGAGCCTCAGCAACATATTTATGGCAATGTCAGTATTTATTGCTCGGTCACGGCCTCCTATAGCTTTTTACACCATATTTTAGAGCAGTTGCGCGCCCATCATCCGCATATTGAAATTACCTTAAATACCGGCGATCCTGCACTGGCGATTAATCGCGTATTAGATGGTCATGAAGCAATGGCGATTGCCGCGCGTCCCACTAAGTTACCGGCGCAAATAGCCTTTGTTAAAATAGGGCATACACCGCTGGTCTTTATTGCACCGAAAATACCGTGCCCAATCACTGAAAAGTTAGCTAGTACGGCAAAGCAAATAGATTGGTCGGCGCTTGAGTTCATTGTTCCCGAGCAAGGTTTTTCTCGGCAACGGCTAGAGCAATGGTGGCGTAAAAATAATGTGCATGGCAAAATTTATGCACAAGTGGCGGGGCATGAAGCCATAGTGTCTATGGTAAGTTTAGGGCTAGGTATCGCGATGATCCCCAAAATAGTATTAGATAACAGCCCACTACAAGACAAAGTCCAAGTGCTATCAACTGACACTGCCGCCCCTAGTGGCATTGATATCGGCTTGGCGGTGTTACATAAAGAATTAAACGACCCTGCCATTAGTGCGCTGTGGAATATAGCGCAAAATATGGGAGAAAAAGTGCTGTAGCGCAGTACCGTAGACTAAGTTAGCGATAAAAGAGGAAAGTGCAGCTGAAGCAAACTCAGGGTAATTGTATTAAAATTGTTAACAGTTGTAATTGACTAAAGCTTGTTTTCATTGCGCTTGCTACTATCAGCTTATAATCACGCTTTACACTCATAATAATCATGCGGCTTTATTCAATACACAACTCCATTTACTCAGTGTTTTTTTTCATGCTTAGTTTATCTGCCAGCGCTTCCGCGCAAAGTGATAACACGGTGCAGCCGCAAATAGCGACAGAACAGCTACACTTAAGTATTAACCTAGGAGCCGGGGTGATTACTAACCCTTTAAAGGGCGGCACTAATATCCCGCTGGTGGTGGTGCCGCAGTTGGCTTATTATGCCCAGCAGTGGTTTTTTGATAATGGCCGCGTAGGGTTTAGCGTTAAACAAACACAGCAACATAACCTCAATATTGTGGCGGAATTAAACCCCGAATCACGGTTTTTTATTGACTGGCATCCAAGCAATTTGTTTGCGTTAAAAAATACCAGCTCAAGTGAAGCTGTTTATCAGGCGTCGCAGGACAACTCGCCTTTAATTAGTATTAAAACCACACATAAACGTAAATTAGCACTCGATGCCGGCATCAGTTATAGCTATGTTTTACAGCAACAGCTATTTTCCATACAAGCCTTGCAAGATATGAGTGGGGTTTATAATGGTTGGCGAGCAGCGCTGCAATGGCAGTATTATGCCCACTTTGATAAGTTGACATTAAAACCCACTTTAGGGGTTAACTATAAATCAGCTCAGTTAAATGACTACTTTTATGGCCTACATGGTAATGAATCACCTTTAGGTGAAATAGTCGTTGGTAGTAGTTGGCAACCTTATGCTAAAATCGACGCCCGCTGGCGCCTGAGCGCAGCAAACGCTGTTCGTTTTCATGTAGCATATTATGACTATTCGGCTGTCGATAGTAGTCCGCTGTTCGAACGTCATTATTCAACGACTGCCTTTATAGGATTTGAACATACTTTTTAATATGAAGTATCTAATCTTAATCGTGTTTACTGCCTCACTATTTAGTGGCGTGAGTATGGCAAAAACAACGATGCTCTATGTATCTCCCAAAGTCTGTGTGGTCTCTGAACAACAAGATTTTTGCGATGTTAATTTGCAGTTTAGCTGGCAACAGGCCAGCGCCAATGATGTCTGTTTATATCAACACACCACGCAAATTAAATGCTGGCAACAGCAGCAAACAGGCCAGTTTAATTATAAAGCGCGTGTTCAGGTGGAGACCCTATACTCCCTGATCAATCCTCATACCGGTGCCTCGCTTGCAAATGTACTTGTTGAAGTACAAAGCGCCCATGCTAAAAAACAGTATCGGCTTCGTTCACCGTGGAGTTTCTTTTAATTTAGGAGTGGTTAATGCCAAAAATATTACTTGTTGAAGATGATCTTGGCTTGCAACAGCTAACCAAAGATTACCTAGAGAACAATGGCCTCGAAGTCGCTGTGCTGGATCGTGGTGACGAAGTATTTGCTTTTTTAGAAACTAATCAGGTCGATCTGATTATTTTAGATGTGATGTTACCGGGTAAAGATGGTTTTAGTGTTTGCAGACAAGTGCGCGACAAATACACTACACCTATTTTAATGCTTACCGCTAAAGGTGAAGACTTTGATCAAGTTATTGGCTTAGAGCTCGGTGCCGATGACTACGTGATCAAACCGGCTGAGCCGCGTGTGCTATTAGCCAGAATAAGTGCGTTATTACGCCGTGGCCAAGCGCCAATAAAAACCTCGGAAGAGTTACAGTTTGGCGACTTATTTATCGATAAAACCAGTCGTATTGTTAAATTGGCCGATAACGAAATTGTGCTTACCTCACACGAGTTTGAGCTGCTGTGGTTGTTAGCATCCAATGCCGGAGAAGTGCTGAGTCGCGAACATGTCCATCAACATATGATAGGGCGCCAATACGACGGCCTAGATCGCACCGTGGATGTGCGAGTATCCAGAATTCGTAAAAAGCTCGGTGATAACAGCGACAAACCGTATCGTATTAAAACGGTATGGGGACAAGGCTATTTATTTGTCTCTGACGCATGGGGAAAATAATTTAATGCTGACTGTTAGGCTGTTTTAATGGGAAAGCTGTTTATAAGCCTATACGTTTACATTATTGTGTCACTGTTTATTGTCAGTGGTGTTATTGAGCAGCTGTGGCCGTATGAAGAGTCGCAGCAGGCGCATTTTCTAGATAATCAATTTGGCCAATCTTTATGGCTATTATCGCAAACTAGTGATGGGCTTGAAAAATTACAACAGCACTTTTCAAGCCAAATCATTGCCCCGCGTGATTTAATGTTACCTGCTGAACAACAAGCGCAGTTAGCCAAAAATCACTACCTCCCTTTATACGACAATCAACAACGCGTTGTATGGTATGTGCAGCTTAATGCTGAGCAATTATTGCAAGTAGGCCCGATTGGGGGAGCGGTTAAGTCATCCAATTCAGTATTAGCCTACTTATTATTGCTCATTATTGTGGGGATACCGGTTGGCCTGTGGAGCTTTTTACTGTGGCGTGACTTTGCCAAACTGCGTCATGCGTGCGAGGCTGTGGGGGGGGCACAAGACTTTCAGTTGAGCAGCAGTTCAAAATCACTGTTTTTACCCATCACCGACACATTGCATGTTATGCAGCAACGCATCGAGTTTTTATTAACTGCACAACAAGAGCTCACCTCCTCGGTATCGCACGAATTTAGAACCCCCTTAGCGCGATTGAAATTTGCTATTGCCATGTTGCAAGACCGCTTAGCAGACGAGAAGGCAGCAACTTACTTAGCAAATATGCAGCGTGACATTTATGAGCTTGAATCTTTAGTTTCTGAAATGCTTGAATATGCGCGTCTAGACTCGCAACAACCTAGTTTACAGCTGATGGATTGCGACTTAGTAGCACTGCTCACGACGGTGATGGAAAAGCTGAGTTTTGGCGCCAACATACACATAACTAGTCAGCTTCCTGCGCACTTGAAATATCGCTGTGATAGTCACTTTATGGCTCGTGTGATGCAAAATTTAATTGGTAATGCGTTAAAGCATGCCAGCAACCATGTGCAGCTTTCACTGACGACAACAGACAGTGATATTCAGTTAATTGTGGAAGACGATGGCAGTGGGATTGCTCATAATGAACGCGAAAATGTGTTCAAACCCTTTACCCGTTTAGATAAAAGCCGCGATAAAAAGACTGGTGGTTTTGGTTTAGGGCTCGCCATTGTTAATAAAATAGTGACTTGGCACCAAGGAAAATGCGAAATAGCAGATACCCCATTAGGCGGCGCGAAATTCATTGTGAGCTTACCAATAAAAAAAGCGCCACTTTAACAAGGGCGCTTTTTGCGGTTAAAAACCAAAATCAACAAGTAGCAAATAAATAGACTCAGAATGGCTGATAAAGTTCCTGATTTTATTTTTTTTCTAATAAGGGCATTAGCATTGGCTCTAGGCCATTGAGTTTTACCTCATACATCATTGCCAGTTGACTGCCCAGCAAGGTATCGGGAAAGCCTTGTTGTTTAAACCACACTAAATAAGGCTCGGGTAATAGCAGCAAAGGTCGGCCGGCATACTTACCAAACGGCATAATAGTATTAATAGCGACTTTGAGTTGTTTCGCATCCATAGGTCTGTCTGATTGTGTAAAGCATAGCTAAGTGTAAGGGATTTGCGGCAGATAAAATAGGCTGTGACGGGCAAGTAACAGCCTATTGTTGAAGAGAGTAGGCTCTCAATTAAATTGCTATTGGTAACACAGAGTTAGCTGGAGTCTAACGCTGTGTAGAGACGCGGCTCTTAGATACCAATGACGCCTAGTTTACCCTTTTTTTCGGCGCGTAGCCCATTAGCATGTAAAAGAATGTAAACCAGCCTGCAGTAAGCAGGCAAAGTAGGCTTAAGAGAATAACTTGTGTTTAACATGCTCAGCAAAGCCACTACCGGCTTCTAGGTAAAAGTTATAGGTGGAATCAACTCCCATATCTTCAAGCTCTTTTTGCTGATCTGGGTAGTTGGCAATCGCGGTCACTTGGCCGTCATACCCCGACGCTTTTAATTGCTCTAAGGCAAAAATATTTTGCATATGCTGTGGCATAGTTAGCATTACCATTTCAACTTGTGAGTGATTAACGCGTTGCCAAAAATCAGGATCGGTGGCATCGGCAAGCAGTACCTTTCTACCTCGTTTAATATGCTTATCTACAACTTCAGGTTTTATATCAATGCCGGCAACAAATTGCGCATGGGATTTATTGATGGTTTCGTAGGCACCGGTACCAATGCGGCCCATGCCAAAGATAACCACTTTAGTATTGCTGAGGTTAACAGGTAGCTCTTCAGCTAAGCGGGTTTTGCTTTCGAACTTTAATAGCCAAGGTTCAATTTTACTGTAAATGTCGTTAGCGCGTTTATTTAGTGGCGAAGCAATAATAAAGGTAATTGAAACGGCAATAGCGATTACCGCTAACCACTCAGAGGTGATCATGCCCGTTGCAGCGGCTACCGCACAGACGATTAAACCAAACTCGCTAAAATTGGCTAAGCTAAATGTGGTTAATAATGAGGTACGCGCGCGCAAATTAAACATATTAGTAAATACATAATACAACAGCGTTTTAAAGGGTAATATTAACACCAATACTAACGCTGCAAGTAACGAGCTGGTCGTCAGCTCAGCGTTTAGACCTATGGTTAAGAAAAAACCAACCAGTAAAATGTCTTTCAAATTAAGCAGTGACTTAGACAGCTCACTGGCTTTTTTGTGAGGGGCAATCATCATTCCGATAATTAGCGCCCCTAAATCACCTTTTAAGCCCACCCATTCAAATGCGTGATAACCGGCAACCAGTGCAAAGAAAAAGCCAAATAAAGGCAATAATTCGCCATGCTTAGAGCGATTAAGTATCCAGCCCATCACAGGACGCACTAAAGGCAAAGAAATAATCAGTAATAAGGCCCAAAAATTAGGGATTTTACCGGTGCTGATAGCCAAAAACACCACGGCAAAAATATCTTGCATAACTAAAATGCCAATGGCCACTTTACCGTGTAAGCTGCCCATTTCACCACGTTCTTCAAGCACTTTAACGGCAAAAACGGTACTAGAAAAACTCAATGCAAAGCCGATTAATAAGGCACTTTTCCAGCTTAAGTCAACAAATAGCGGCAGTGCAAATAAACTCAGTAATAACATAAAACTGCTAAATAGTGCGCTACTTAAAATGATATGCAGAGTGGCCGAAGCCCACACTTGCGGCTTCATTAAGTTATGTACTTTAAGCTTTAAGCCAATACTGAATAGCAGTAGTGTTACCCCAAGAGTGGCGATGGTATTAAGTAATTCCGTGCTTTTATAGCCTGCTAAATTGAGTGCAAATCCCGCAAGTAAGAAGCCAATCAGAGGGGGCAGTTTTAGCTGATAAACAGCAAAACCACAGATAAACGCGGCGGCAAAGTAAATGAGTTCCATAATTATTACTATCACTTTATTTGGTGTTGTAGTTTAGCGAAAAAGTCGAGGCATTAAAATAAATATAGGCAGATAGTGCTATTTAATTAGCCTATAACGCGCGGGCAGTTTGGTTAACTGGATACACAGTTTCAAGCAGTGTTTGTGAGTGGGTGTATAAAAAAACGCCATTTAGCACTTATTTAATCGTAAACAGCATGTAAATAGCAGTTTTTCACTGACAAGAGCAATTAAATATGGTTAAGATGCGCTAACGACGGAGTTTAAGCGTGGGCAAATAACCGAGCCGCCCAGCTTAGGAGAAAAATATGTTTAAAAAGATTTTAGCATCAGTAGGCATAGGTGCCGCCAAAGTTGACACTATTTTAGAAACAGAGCATTTACAGCCCGGACAAATATTTAATGCAAAAATCGTGATTACCGGGGGAGATGTAAGCCAGCAAATTTCAGGATTAGATTTACTGTTAATGACACGCGTTAAAGTATCGAGTGAAGACAGTGAATATTTTACAAATCATGTTATCGAACAGTGGCGCATTACAGATATTGGCACTATTGAGCCGGGCGAAGTAAAAGCCATTCCCTTTCAAGCACGACTGCATTCAGAAACGCCAATCACCGAAATTAACGCCGGTTATAACCAATCACATGTGTGGCTAGAAACCGGTGTTGATATTGATTTAGCATTTGATCCAAGTGATAAAGACTCTCTGCATATTTATCCCAATGAAGCAGTTAAAACATGTATGCAGGCGATGGAAAAACTTGGCTTTAGTTTAACTAAGGCCGATGTAGAGCAAGGCCATTTACGTGCATCTACCTTTCAGTCTGTATCGGGTTGCTATCAAGAGCTTGAGTACAAGCCGAATAGCCGCAGCTTATTTGGCATTCAAGAAATTGAATTGTCCTTTATTCCTGAAGCGCATAAAACCCATGTATTAATTGAACTGGACAGAGCTTTTCGAAGCGATGGCTATGTTGATTTAACCATAGAGCATGATCATGTCAACTTATCGCAATTATGCGATCAGCTAGAGCGGTTATTTACCTAACTGAGTGAGACATTAAACGGTATCAAAACCCAGCGCTCGCTGGGTTTTTAATGCCTGTAATAGCGGGATATTAAATGCTTCACTCATGCTTGATGCAATGATGTTGCGTAATTTTAAATAATACTCAGCCTATGCTTTACGGTATGGGCTTTTTAGTAGCCAACAGGAGTTACAATGGTATTTCAATGTAAACCATTTATAGCGCTTGATACACACAGTTTATTTACTATCATGCGCGGCCGCGTTGATGTGTTTGTGGTGGAGCAAATGTGCCCTTATCCAGAGCTTGACGAGCATGATATTGCAGCCACTACGCAGCATCTCTATTACCTAGCAGGTGAACGCTTGTTAGCTTATGCGCGCTGCTATGAAAAAAACGCCAACTACAGTGCGATTGGGCGTGTGCTGGTCAATAAAACAGAGCGTGGCAAAGGGCTGGCTCAGCAGCTAGTTGCTGAGGCCATTAACTGCTGTAAAAGCCAATGGCCCGACCGCGATATTTATATTGGCGCGCAAACGTATTTACTCGATTTTTATCGTGGCTTTGGTTTTAACACGGTTAACGCAGCATATTTGGAAGATGGCATTGCCCATCAAGATATGATTTTGCAATTAGCTCGTTGAGCAAAAAGCCCACAAAAGTGGGCTTTTTTGTGCGAATAGTAAAAAGGCTAGCTTAATAAAGAATGAAGAAACACCAGGCCTATGGCAATTGGACAAACAAATTTAGTGTACCAAGGCCACACCTTCCAAAATAGCGTGTTATGTACCTCAGGGTTACCTTGTTGAATCGCTTTAAGTAGCGAGCCTCGTGACCAAATCCAGCCCACGTAAATACAACACATTAGTCCAAGTAATGGCTGCGCTACTTTAGTGGTCAAGGTGATCACTAACCCAAATAAGGTACCTAGGTTACATACTATGGTGATGCTGACCAGTGTAATAAGCGCACCAATCAGCCAAGTGGCTTGTATACGGCTCAGTGCAAAGCGCTCTACGGTATATGAAACCGGTGCTTCAAGCATAGAAATAGACGAGGTGAGTGCGGCAATACTCATCAGTGCAAAAAAAGCAAAACCAACAAACAGTCCCATCCCCCCCATGCCCTCAAATAAAGCGGGTAACACTTGAAATACTAAGGTGTCCTCAGAGAGCAACTTACCTGTGGTGGGTGAAAAAATTTCGATGCCTTGTGCTTGTGCGACATACATAGCCGGAATAATTAATAGCCCAGCGACAAAAGCAATAAACACATCAATTAAGGTTACATAAGCACCGAGTGAAACGAGGTTTTCTTTTTGGCTTATGTAGGAGCCGTAAATAATCATCACACTGGTGCCCAGCGATAATGAGAAAAATGCTTGGCCAAGCGCGCTTACTAATAAGGTTGGATCAAAAATAGATGAAAAGTCGGGCACTAAATAGGCTTTTAAGCCAACAATGGCGCCATCTTGGGTCATTACATAGGCAATTAGAGCAAATAAAATTGCCAGTAATGCGGGCATTAAACGTTTCGACCATTTTTCGATGCCGTTTTCTACACCACGACTAATAATTGCTACCGTTAATACGATAAACAGCACAGTAAATAAAATGTTGCGACTAAGTGATTGCTCACTTAACCAGCTTGACGCGGCATTGGCGCCGACTAAGCTGGCTACTGGCTCTGCGGTGGCACTGAGCATCCAACCGGCCACGATAGCATAAAAGCTTAAAATGAACCCAGCGCATAAAATACCGCCAAAACCAACGATAAACGAAAAGTGTTGCTGCCATGGGCGATTGGAAATTTTTCTTAAAGAGCTAACTGCATTAGCCTGACCATGACGACCAATCATTAGTTCCGCCATTAAAGCCGGATAGGCTAAAAAGAACGCCAACACTAAATAGGCTACCAAAAATGCGGCGCCCCCATTGCTTGCGGTTTGTGTAGGGAATCCCCAAATATTACCTAAACCCACGGCAGAGCCGGCGGCGGCCATAATAAACCCAAAGCGAGAGCTGAACTCACCTCTTACTGCACTCATATTATTATACTTCTCTATTTTTCAACGGCGCTGACAATCTACTGGAAATGTAAAAAAATAAAAAGTGCTTATTCGCTGATTTAGCACAATTAACGGATTAAATTACGGTTAAAGCGTAGCAATTTATATTTTATTACGGCTATTGTTGAATTAACAAACTGATATTGTTTAATAAATGTTAATTACAGTGTGTAGCATTTACTTTACAGGGTGGTGATGTTGCGCTATTTTCAAGGTAAAGTAGGCGCCGCCTAAGTAGCAACTATGACTCACTTGCACATCACCGTGATGCCAGTCTGCCACCTTTGCTACAATAGCGAGTCCTAAACCATAACTTTGATCGGCCCGATTTCGGTGGTTTTTCTCACGGTAAAAAGGGCTAAATACCTTAGCGGCATTTTCATTGGCGACACCGGGGCCATCGTCTTCTACATTTATAATCAGCTCGTGCTCATTGAGCGCGGCGCTAATATAAATATGCTGCGCAGCAAAGTCACAGGCATTATTGATTAAGTTGGTTACCGCTCTGGCCAGCCAATGTAAATCGGCATAAATCACGTCATCGCTACAGCTTAGCTGGACGCTGAGGTTACGCGCCTGCAACTTAGGCGCAAGCTGCGTTAAAATATCTTCAAAATAGCTTTTCAATGAAGTGGTTGAGTAGGTTAGGCGGTTGGCATTTTGCTCTAACGTTGCAAATGCTAAGTAGCTTTTAAGCATAGATTCCATCTGATCGAGATCATTTTCCATGCGGGTTAAATACTGCTTTAACTTGGTTTTATCTGCGCATTCTAGGGCGGCATCTAAACCAAAGCGAAGGCAGGCAATGGGCGTGCGAATATCGTGAGAGAGGCTTGACGCCATTAGCTTGTTTTCAGCGACGAGTTTTTCTATTTGACTCGCCATGCGATTAAAAGTGAGTTCCACATCTTTGATATAAGTAAAGTGCGACACTTTTATGCGTGCATGTACATCGCCCGCGGCAAACTTTTTCGCCGCTTCATTTAATTGTGTTAAGCGTCGGCCTAACGGTAAAATAATAAAACCCATAACGACACACAAAGCGGCATAAAACAGTAAGGTCAGCATAATGTCGTTACGCTGCTCATGTTCAAACGAGCGCTCTAGGCGCATAGCTAAGTGATACGGGCTGATTGCTTGGCTGCTATAGAGCAAGTAAAAGCCTTGCTGATCTTCTAAGATTAATCCGCCATGATTGTACATTTGTTGTTGTAGTGCAGGGGCAAGCGCGACTGAGTCGGTGAGTTTATACTCTAGCGGTAGCTTAAAGTCAGTGGCTAACTGTTTTACGAAATGACTGCGTTCAGCGAGTGCGACAGCTTGTAATTGCTGACTAAAGCCTGCAATCACCTTGCTTTGCACACTAAACTCGTCTTGAGGAGAATGCGCTTGTTGGCTAAATGCATCAATTAACCAGCCTAAAATAATAATCGACAGCAGCGCGCTACTGAGTAGTGAAATATAAAACTTTTTCATTTAATGGCTACCACGCTGTGGTAACAAGCAAATAACCACGCCCCCAAATTGTTTTAATTTTTTCTGGGTTTTGTGGATCGTCATGAAACTTTTTACGCAACGCCGAGATCAGTACATCAACACTTCGGTCTAGGCCATCGTATTCACGGCCTTTGGTCGCTTTAAATACCGCATCGCGCGAGACAACCTGACCGGCATTACTGGCTAAATAGTGCAGCAATAAGTACTCGGCACTGGAAGTATTAATATCTTGGCCATTATAGGTGACATTTCGCGACGCACTATTAATTTGCAGTCCACCTACATTAATAATGTTTTGCTGGCTGTGAGGCTGGTGTGCTTCGTTGGCGTGCCTAAGTGCTGACTTAATTCTGGCGAGCAAAGCACGCGGTCGAATAGGCTTCATGATGTAGTCGCTAGCCCCCACTTCTAAGCCTATCACTTCGTCCATTTCGTCATCTCGAGCCGTGAGCATAATAATAGGAGCATGGTAAAAACTGCGCAGCTCACGACAAACACTGATACCGTCAAGACCTGGCAGCATAATATCGAGTAATACCAGCTGTGGGTTTAAAGTTTTTACCTGACCTACCACCTCATCACCACGATAACAAACATGTACCCCATAACCTTGCTCGGTTAAATACTCTGCTACCCATTGCGCTAGGGAGCTGTCATCTTCAACCAATAAAATAGTACCGTAATTATCCATAAGCCCTCTGATTTAAAATAATCGCCAGCGACGTTTTTTTTGTCTATTTTGATACACCCACTGCACCTTTACTTCGGTGGTGGCAATAACCTGAGAGGTATTGCTGTTTATGAGCTCAAATGACAGGCTTTGCTGTGCATCAAACGCATAGTGAAAGACCCCGTGCTGCTGCTTAAGCCAACACTGCATAATGTACTTAGAGGTCGCGTCACGCAGACAGTAATTTCCTATGTTAGCTTGTTGCCACGAAAGCGTAACTTCAGTATAGCAATGCCGTCCTTCACGCAGCGCTACACAGGTATCGGGTACTGCGCTGAGCATGGGCTCTGGCACTGTGGGGGTTTTAAGCTCTGCGTGTACTAAGCTTGGGTAGGCCAGTAATAAATACCAAAACCATCTAAAATACATAACGCAGGCCTACCTTGGCTTTGTGCTGATATCCTTGTGAGACAATGGGGCTGTCGTCAATTTCTTTGGAAAACCAAGTCGTCAGCCAGCCGGCTAAAAATACCCAGTCTTGATTGAGCGGGTATTCAGCGTGAAATTCGAGCATGATACTGCTACTGCTATTGGTTTTATAGCTGGGGCGAAACGCAGTCGCTTCACTTTTATCAATCCCAAAATAATAGTTGGTAAAGTCAGCGGAGTACGCAGTAAAGCCAATACCCGAGCGGAACTCCCAATTGCGCCAAGGCTGAATACGACTAAAAAATGAATTAAACATCCAGCCGTTGTGGGCACCGCTGATATCATGTAAGTATTCAAAAGAGATTTGCGAGCCTTGAAAGCGCCGCGTTAAGCGCAAGCCGCCATTAAAGTCGTAATGACGTTTTTTAATGCCGCGCAGTTGTTCAATAACGCCATTGTTATAAAACCCTAAGCCATTTTCATCAAAACCTGCTTGGGCATTGGTGCCGAGTAAATCCAGCTCCCAGTTAAACTTATTGAGTAGACTATAGCCTATAATAAGCCCGCCACTGAGCTGGTTATGATCAAAGTCGAGGTAAAAGTTATCATAAGCAATAGCCAGACTTAAATCGAGCTCAAGCCCATCATTATAGGAGTCCATTCCTACTAGGTAAGAGTCTTCTACATAATAACCGGCGCCGGCGCTCCAATCCCATGCAAAACCTTGACTGGGCACCAAAGTATTATCGGCGTAATAGCGGTTGCTCGCGCTACTTGGCATGCTAAATACACTGGCAAAGAATAAGCAGCCATAACAAAAAACATGACTTATTGGTGAGTGTTGCATGCTTAAACCTAATTAAGTGACTGTTAAAAAGCCAAGTATATTGTTAAACGAACGACTAAGTCTGTAAGTAAATGTAGCCGTATGCCTTATTGCTATAGCACCTTTATTTTGTCGATTAAGATACTGCTTAAATAAAACTGCATCATCGGGGTTAACGCACTGACCTCGGTACGGCTGCACGGGCCGTGTAATTTAGTTAGCGTGCTCAGCTGGCTCATTGTCTGGTATTCAGGAATAGCAACCGGGGTGTTACTTTTCGCCCGCGCTAAACGTGCCTGTTCGGTATTTTGTTGATGCACAAACGCCACCACTTCAAGTTCATTAGTGATTTTTTGCTCTTCACTAAAGCTATAAATAAGCGGCTCGCGGTGAAAACTGCTGCTGTCGAGTGACGATTTTGCAAACCATACCACATCACCAGAGGCTTTGTGGGTTAAGCGCATACTCACTTCGGCCAAAATAGTGGCACACTGTTGGGTTGGAAACTGTCGTGCTACTTTACCAAACAGTGGGTAGGGCTGTTCAGGTTGCTTAAGGGTATATTTTGTGTCTTCAATAAATGCAAGGTCAGCTTGGTGAATAGCCAGGGTGTAATCACTGTTGTGACTACTGGTTACTTTAAGTTGCTTGTCATTGAGTGCTTGGCTAATTTGTGCCAGTAAAGTGTCGGTTACGCTGGCTTTGTCGGTGATGATTTTAACCGTTTGATTTCTTTTTACCTTATGCGCCGGCAATTGCACCGATTTCACCTTAGGTGAATTATGCTGTGCTTGGTACTCTAATTGGTACGTTTGGCTTTTTAACAGGGGTTTTACAGGCACAGCTAATGGCTCAGCAGGCATTCTAGTGACAGCACAACCCGATGAAAATAAAATAAAAACTAACACAACTAAAAAACGCATAACAACTTCACACCCACTCAAAAGTCAATAATCGCCATATTGTACGTTAGTCCTAACAAAAGTTCATGATATTATATACAGAGAAATAATTAAAAGAAGAAAAAACAGCCTACAATGAAGTACGTTAACTGCCTGATTTATTCCTTATTTGCTTTATGCTTCATGACAACGACTACTGCGTTGGCGAATACTATTGATGCCGACTGGCAAGACTTTGTAAAGCAGTATGGGCGTTACGCAGAAAAAAAACTAAAAAGAAAAGGCATACCCGGTGCGGCGTTATCAATTGTGAATAGCCAAGCTAATGATTACATTCATACTATGGGCTACACTAAAGCGCGTAGCGGCCAAAAAGTAAATAAACATACCCGCTTTAGGCTTGCTTCTGTCTCTAAAACTTTTGCCGGTTCGTTAGCGGCAAAACTTGCTAGTGACGGTGTACTGGACTTATTTACACCGCTAAGCAGCTATATTCCCGAGTTTGTGAATACAGTTTACAAAGATAATTTAAAAGTATTTCATATTTTAAGCCACTCCAGTGGATTAGTGCCGAATGCCTACGATAACTTGATTGAATCGAGAATGCGTTACCCCGATATAGTGCAAAAGTTGCTTACGGTAGAGCCTATTTGTGAACCAGGGCAGTGTTACGGCTATCAAAATGTGATGTTTAGCTTGATTGATGATGTGATTTTACAAAGTACCAATAAAAGCTACACACAGTGGCTAACAGAGAGTATTTTCACCCCATTAAAGATGCACGATACCAGCCTAGGTTTTGACGCTATGGTGCAAGATGACAATTATGCACACCCACATGTACGCGGCAAAAAGCGCTGGTATAGCGCAAAGTTAAAGCCAAATTATTATAAAGTAGCTCCCGCTGCTGGGGTAAATGCCAGTGCGGCCGATATGGCAATATGGTTAAAAGCGCAATTAGGGCAATATCCTGAGGTGTTATCACTTGACGCATTAGCTGCGCAAACTCGCCCCTACACCCATACCAAAAAAGAGCGCTACCGGCGCGTATGGAAAAGACACCTTAACGAGGCATACTATGGCTTAGGTTGGCGCGTGTATAATTATGATGATGAAACGCTGTATTATCACAGTGGCTGGGTTCAAGGCTATCGCACCGATTTAGTGGTGTTCCCGCATCTTAATGTTGGTTTTAGTTTAATTATTAATGCCGAAACAGGGGTTATTAATGAGCTCACCACCGAGTTTATTAACCGCTTACTGGAGTATAAGCGAGGGCAAAGATGATTCTAAAACAAACAGCGCTAATAATAGCGACGCTGCTTATAAATGTAATGAATAGCGCATCGGCGTATGCGGCGCCAGAGCAGATTTATTTATTTCGTCATGGCGAAAAACAAACGGGAAGTAACCCCGCATTAACAGCGCAAGGGGCTACACGTGCAGAGCACTTGGTGACATTATTACAACCGCATGCTGCAATCGAGCTGTTTAGTAGCAATTACATTCGTACTTTAGCGACTGCAGCACCGCTTGCGGAGCATTTTAACACCGCTGTTGAGGTGTATGATGCTCGTGACTTAGTGGCGCTTAAAGCGCAATTATTAACTTTGCAGGGTGTTGTCGTTGTCATAGGCCACAGCAATACCACACCGCAGCTGGCTGCGTTATTAGCAAAAAGTGACGTTGCATTGATGTCAGAGCAGCAATATTCGCTGTATTATTTGCTTAGTAAGCAAAGGGATACTGAAGACTATGCAATCAACGCATTAACCATGCAGTTAACGGCAGAAAAAAACCAGCACTAGGCTGGTTTTTTATTACTCGCAGTAACGCAGCACTGTTACGTTATTTAGCCACGCGGTAAGTGAATTTTCTTTTCGGCGCTTTGGCGGTAAAGCACAATAGTGTGGCCGATTGATTGTAATTTAGTCGCCCCGGTTTCACGTACAATTGCGTCAAAAATAAGCGCTTTAGTTTCGCGATCGTCGGTAGGCACCTTCACTTTGATTAATTCGTGAATTTCTAAGGCGCTTTGTATTTCTACAACTACACCTTCGGTTAAACCGTTAGAACCTAGTAAAACTACGGGCTTCAGGCTATGTGCCTGACCTTTTAAAAACTGCTTTTGTTTGTTTGATAATGTCATGTTTCTACAAATTTTGCTGAATATGGCTTGAATTAAGGGTATTCTACCGCCATCTAAACAATATTACTAATTAGTTGCGTGTTAATTTATGACAAATAAAAAACAGTCAGCCAGTTCACAGCGATGGTTGAAAGAACATTTTGACGATCAATATGTTCAGCAAGCGCAAAAACAAGGCTGGCGCTCTCGAGCTGTTTTCAAATTAGATGAAGTACAAAAGAAAGATAAATTACTCCGCCCAGGTATGACCGTCGTCGATTTAGGGGCTGCGCCGGGGAGTTGGTCACAATATTTGGCTGAAAAGGTGGGTGATAAAGGCCAAGTTATAGCCTGTGATATTTTGCCGATGGATTCATTAGCGGGTGTTGACTTTTTACAAGGTGACTTTCGTGAAGAGGCAGTGTTAACTGCATTATTAAAACGTATTGATGGTAAAAATGTGGATGTGGTACTCTCTGACATGGCGCCAAATATGAGTGGCAATAATTCAGTCGACCAAGCTGGTAGCATGTACTTGGTGGAGCTTGCACTGGATATGTGTAATCAAGTACTAAAGAAAAATGGTGCATTTATTGTTAAAGTATTCCAAGGTGAAGGCTTTGATCAATACTTACAAGATGTACGTAATAGTTTTAAAGCAGTGAAGATACGTAAACCAGATGCCTCGCGCGCCCGTTCTCGGGAAGTATATATAGTAGCGACTGGATATAAACTGTAGTACAGTTGTTGGGCGTTTAGTTGAATTTAAATTAATTGGATACAAGAGGTTAACCCCTTGAGCGATATGGCGAAAAATCTAATACTCTGGCTGGTTATTGCAGTTGTGCTGATGTCAGTATTTCAGAGCTTTAATGGTGGCGATCAAGTTGATCGTCAAACAAGTTACAGTCAATTTGTTAAAGATGCCCGAAACGGCTCGATACAAGAAGTGGCTATTGAAAGCACCAGTGGCACTATCACCGGTACTAAAACCAGCGGCGAACGTTTTCAAACGATTATGCCAATTTATGACAAAGACATTTTAAATGATTTGTTGAAAAGTGACGTGAATGTTAAAGGGGTTAAACCCGAAGAGCAGTCATTTTTAGCGAGTATTTTTATTTCTTGGTTCCCAATGATCTTGTTAATTGGTGTGTGGATTTTCTTCATGCGTCAAATGCAAGGTGGGGGCGGTAAAGGCGCCATGTCATTTGGTAAAAGCAAAGCACGGTTAATGAGCGAAGATCAAATTAAAACCACCTTTGCTGATGTTGCTGGTTGTGATGAAGCCAAAGAAGACGTGTCTGAACTGGTCGATTTTTTACGTGATCCATCAAAGTTCCAAAAACTCGGTGGCAGTATTCCTAAAGGCGTACTGATGGTGGGTCCTCCTGGTACCGGTAAAACGTTACTTGCTAAAGCTGTTGCTGGTGAAGCAAAAGTGCCGTTCTTTACAATTTCAGGTTCAGACTTTGTGGAAATGTTTGTCGGTGTGGGTGCATCGCGTGTACGAGACATGTTTGAGCAAGCGAAAAAAGCCGCACCGTGTATCATCTTTATCGATGAAATTGACGCGGTTGGTCGTAAACGTGGCGCAGGAATGGGCGGCGGAAATGACGAACGCGAGCAAACATTGAACCAAATGCTAGTTGAAATGGATGGCTTTGGTGGTAACGAAGGTATTATCGTTATTGCAGCAACAAACCGCCCTGATGTATTAGACCCAGCGTTACTACGTCCAGGTCGTTTTGACCGTCAAGTTGAGGTAGGTTTACCGGATATTCGTGGTCGTGAGCAAATACTTAAAGTGCATATGCGCAAAGTGCCATTAGGCGACAACGTAGAAGCGGCGGTAATTGCACGCGGTACACCGGGTTTCTCGGGGGCTGATTTAGCAAACTTAGTAAACGAAGCCGCATTATATGCAGCACGCGGTAATAAACGCGTGGTGAGCATGGCTGAATTTGATGCCGCTAAAGATAAAATCATGATGGGTGCAGAGCGCAAGACCATGGTGATGAGCGAGCAAGAAAAAGAAATGACCGCCTATCACGAAGCGGGGCATGCGATTGTCGGCCGTTTAGTGCCACAACACGACCCTGTGTATAAAGTGTCGATTATTCCACGTGGCCGAGCACTCGGTGTGACGATGTATTTACCCGAGCAAGACCGTGTAAGTCACTCTAAAGAACTGTTAGAGTCAATGATTTCAAGCTTATATGGCGGCCGTATCGCTGAAGCGCTGATTTATGGTAACGATAAAGTCACCACAGGTGCGAGTAACGATATAGAACGTGCCACCGATATTGCCCGTAAAATGGTGACACATTGGGGGTTAAGTGAAAAGCTAGGCCCGTTACTTTACGCTGAAGATCAAAACGAGATGTATATGGGCGGTCGCGCTAATAGCATGTCGGATGAAACTGCGAAGGTAATAGACAGCGAAATTCGTTTATTCTCAGACCGTAACTATCAACGTGCTGAAACGATATTAAAAGAAAATATCGATATTTTGCACTCAATGAAAGATGCACTGATGAAGTACGAAACCATCGATGCGAAACAAATTGATGACCTAATGGCGCGTCAACCGGTACGTGAACCGCGTGATGCGCATGACCGTCATGAGAAAAAACCGGCTAGTGATACAGCGGCACCAGAAAAATTAGTTGATGAAAATCAAACACCAACTAGTGAAGTTAAAAAAGATGAAACAAATCTTGATGACAAAGCCGAATAATCGTTAAAATAGCGAAACTAAAAGCCCCGAACTTCGGGGCTTTTTTGTATTATGCAAATAACAATTAATCGAGTAATACACGTTAACCCCAACAAGGTTTGTAATGAATAAACTACTCAATTTGCCGCGCCAGCGCACGCTGGACTTGGCGCAGCCAGTCATAATGGGAATACTGAATGTAACCCCTGATTCGTTTTCAGATGGTGGGCAGTTTTTACACCCCGACATCGCATTACAACGCGCGTTACAGTTACTAGAAGATGGCGCCCAAATCATTGATATTGGCGGCGAGTCAACCCGCCCTGGTGCGCCCGAAGTGTGTGTTGAAGATGAACTTGCGCGTGTTATTCCCGCCATAACAGCGATTCGCGCAAAAAGTGATTGTGTCATTTCTATTGATACTAGCAAAACAGAGGTTATGCAGCAGGCTATTTTAGCCGGTGCCGATATCATTAATGATGTTCGCGCTTTACAAGCGCCCGGCGCCCTCGACGTGATCGCGCAATACCCGGATGTTGCCGTGTGTCTTATGCATATGCAAGGGCAGCCGCGCAGCATGCAAGCCGCCCCGCACTATGATGATTTAATGGGGGCTGTAAACGCATTTTTTACTCAGCGTATCGCAGCGTGCGAAACAGCGGGGATTAAGCGAACGCAGCTTATTCTGGACCCCGGTTTTGGCTTTGGTAAAACGCTCAGCCATAACTTTGAATTACTAGCGAAATTTAACGATTTTAAGCAATTTGATTTACCGCTGTTAGCGGGGTTGTCGCGTAAGTCGATGATTGGCAACTTATTAAAAAGAGAAACGAATGAGCGATTAGCCGGCAGTTTAGCCGGGGCATTAATCGCAGCACAAAACGGTGCGCATATTATTCGTGTACACGACGTAAAAGAAACGGCAGACGTACTCAATGTATTACACGCCTGCGAACAAGGAGTTTGAAAGTGAAACAAAGAAAATATTTTGGCACCGATGGTGTACGCGGCTTAGTGGGTGAACACCCTATAAACCCAGAGTTTGCAATGAAGTTAGGTTGGGCTGCAGGGCGAGTATTATCAGAAAATGGCACCAAAAAAGTAATCATAGGTAAAGACACGCGCATTTCAGGTTACATGTTAGAAACCGCATTACAATCGGGATTGATAGCTGCCGGTATTGATGTGGTGTTACTCGGTCCGATGCCAACGCCCGCCATTGCCTATTTAGCACAAACCTTTAGAGCCGAAGCCGGTATTGTAATTAGTGCCTCGCACAACCCTTATTACGATAACGGTATTAAGTTTTTTAATAGCCGTGGCTTAAAGCTCGATGATAAAGTAGAGCTGGAAATTGAAGCCATGCTGGACGAGCCAATGACCTGTGTTGCCTCTGATAAACTGGGTAAGGCAAGTCGCTTAACCAGTGCCGATGGCCGTTATATCGAATTTTGTAAAAGCCAATTTCCACAAGGTTTATCACTGGACGGAGTAAAAATTGTGTTGGATTGTGCCAATGGTGCAACCTACCACATTGCACCATCGGTGATGCGCGAACTTGGCGCTCAGGTGATCACCCACGCATGTGAGCCGGATGGCGTAAATATTAATCATGAATGTGGTGCCACTCATGTTGATACACTAAAGCGCAAAGTGCTTGAGCACAATGCTGATGTGGGTATTGCTTATGATGGTGATGGCGATCGTGTGATGATGGTGGACCATAATGGCCGCGTATTTGACGGCGATGATTTAGTCTATATTATTGCCTGCCAAGCAGCTCAAGATGATAACTTAGGCGGTGGCGTTGTCGGCACTGTGATGTCAAACATGGGGCTTGAAAATGCGTTAAAAGCGAAAGGCATTGAGTTTGCACGCAGTAAAGTAGGCGACCGTTATGTTATGGAGTTGCTACAGCAAAAAGGTTGGATCATCGGCGGTGAAAGCTCAGGACACGTGTTAAATCTTGACTTGATCAGCACCGGTGACGGCATTATTTCAAGCTTGCAAGTACTGGCCGCTATGGTTGCACAAAATAAAACCCTGCAAGATTTAGGCGCGGGCTTTACCAAGTACCCTATGAAAATGATTAACGTACGTTACACACCAGGCACCGATCCTACACAAGCACCCGCGGTATTAGCTGCAGTGGCAGAAGTGGAACAAAGCTTAGGCGAAAAAGGCCGTGTGTTACTGCGTAAATCAGGCACTGAGCCGGTGGTACGGGTGATGGTAGAAGCTGAACAAGAGAAGCTAGTGATCGATAGTGCGGAAAAAATTGCCGCAGTTGTCGAATCTATGAGCAAACAAACTGATTGAGAACAATAACCTCTTGTAACTTTAAGCGAGTCGAGTTAATATCTCGACCGCTTTCTCATATGGAGTGGAACAATGATAGCACGTAAGACGATGGTCGCAGGTAATTGGAAAATGAACGGCTCTTTAGCGTTGGTTGAACAGTTAGCTGATGCTATTAACAATGTAAAATCAAGCGAGATAGACATTGTGTTATTTCCTCCGTTTCCGCTCGTATCAGCAATGATAGCCAGTGGGGTCACTACGGGAACGCAAACTGTATCAGAAAATACCCCCGGTGCATTTACCGGTGAAGTGGACGCACAACTTATTAAAGAGTTGGGTGCACAGTATGTATTAGTTGGTCACTCAGAGCGTCGTAGTATTTACCACGAAAGCAATGATACCGTAGCTGCCAAATTTGCTCGCGCACAACAGGTTGGTTTAACCCCTATCTTATGTGTGGGGGAAAGCGAAACAGAGCAAGCTAACGGCGAAACAGAACAAGTAGTTGCTGCACAACTGGATGCAGTAATTGATAAATTAGGTGTAGCAGCACTGAAAGATTCTGTGATAGCATATGAGCCCGTTTGGGCCATCGGCACAGGTAAGACTGCATCGCCTGAACAGGCGCAACACGTTCACAAATTTATCCGTGACAAAATTGCTAAACTAAACAGCGATTTAGCACAAGGGCTAACCATCTTATATGGTGGTAGCGTTAATGAAAAAAATAGCGAATTATTATTTGCACAAACAGATATAGACGGCGGGCTGATTGGCGGCGCCAGTCTAAAAGCAGATTCATTTACTGCTATCTGCAACAGTGCAAAAGGGACCGTATAAATGTACGAAATTTTATTAGTAGTTTATTTAATTGTAGCTTTAGCGCTGGTGGGTATGGTTTTAATCCAACAGGGTAAAGGTGCTGATATGGGGTCTTCATTTGGCGCGGGTGCTTCGGCAACTGTTTTTGGTTCGTCAGGTGCAGGTAACTTCATGACTAAAACAACCACTGTTTTAGCAACGGTATTTTTTGTACTTAGTATTGTATTAGGTAATCTAACTGCAGGTCAGATCAAAAAGACTGACGAATGGGAAAACTTAGAAGCGGCACCCGCTGCTGAAACAGTCATCCCTGTTGAAGAAGATGTACCAGTTACATCAACTAAACAGCAAAGTTCAGACGTACCAAACTAATTTTAGCGTAATAGCTAATTGTTAAACGATTTATAGTCCTCGCATAAATCAATAGAGTTTAACACCTTAAGCGCAAGCTTAAAAAATGCGGATGTGGTGGAATTGGTAGACACGCTACCTTGAGGGGGTAGTGCTTTCGGGCGTGGGGGTTCAAGTCCCCCCATCCGCACCAAATTTAAAACCCAGTAACTAATGTTACTGGGTTTTTTCGTTTTAGCTGCTAAATAGCACAAAACGTCTTTACTAAATCACTCCCTCAGCTGGTGTTCTCGCTAGCGTTATATAACTTGTCACGTAATGTTTTCATACCGCAGCAGCCCCTTGGTCCATTTAAACTATGCCGTAACGCTAAATAGCTGTTAAGTTAGCTAAAAAATAGGAGATGAGTTGTGTCAAAAGTAGCGTTTATTACGGGAGCGAGCCGAGGAATTGGCCGTGCAACGGCTATTGCCTTTGCTAAAGCAGGCTATCGTGTGGCCATTACCGCGCGTGAGCTAGACAATGAGTTGAGTGCACAAAGTACTAAAGGGAGTTTAACGCAAACTGCAAAAATGATGCAGCAAGCGGGTGGTGAGGTGCTAGCACTGCCGATGGACTTGCTTGATTTTAATTCTGTTGCTAGCGTGTTAAAGCAGGTGTTACAACAGTTTGGTAAAATTGATGTGGTGATTAATAACGCGATTTATCAAGGTGCTGGTCTTAATGCTGCTTTATTAGATGTAACGCAGCAAACGCTTGAAAACGTTGCGAGAGGTTACATCGGCGCACCAGTGCAAATAGCACAAGCTGTGTTACCAAGTATGTTAGCGCAACACAGCGGTTGCATAATTAATATAACCTCAGGAGCGGGTGAAAAAGATCCCCCGATCCCAGCCTCTAAAGGGGGCTGGGGCTACGCATACGGGGCTGGTAAGGCTGCGGTGTCGCGGTTATCGGGCATTATTTGTCGTGAGCATGGTCATCAAGGCATTCGTGCTTTTACTGTGAACCCGGGTGTAGTGAATACCGAAACCTTACGAGCAACCATTGGCGACATTGGCATTCAAGGCCTGCAGCAAGCAGTCGCAGAGCCTGAGACCATCGCCGAAGTATTATTATGGATTGCTGAAAATACAGCAGCAGATGAATTACAGTACCGCACCATTGCAGCGCAAAAGTTAGCGCGAGAGCTCAACCTGCTAGCGTAATCAGAGTTAATACATTTAATAACCCGCAGCATAAATACTAACGCACCTTTAGTAATGCAAATAAAAAGGCCTTAATCAATATTAAGGCCTTTTGCTTCACTATAATAACTTGTTAATTAATACTCAAAACTAATGTCGATGCCATAGGTTCTTGGCGTGCCGTAGGCCTGCGCATCAAAGAAATTAAAGTTTGAACCAAATACAATGTATTCTTCATCGCTGATGTTTTTACCCCAAAGCGAGACTTTCAGACTTGAGCGCTCACCGACTTTAATGTCTGACAATGTTAGGCGAGCGTTAAGTAGCTGATAATTATCACCGACTAAACTAGGATCTGATACTGAAAATTGATAGTCATCTACCATCACATAGTTTGTATTGAGTGCTAAGTTACCAAAGTCGAATTCGGCGATAGTCCAATTCATTGCAACAGATGCCGAATAAGTGCTTTGATCGGTAAATGTAATATCACTGTATTTGGTATCTAAATAACCAAGGCTAGTGGTAAAGAATAGGTTGTCGGTAGCCGCAAATTTAGCATCAATCTCGATCCCCTTATTTTTCGACTCACCAGTATTAAGTGAGCGACGAATACTGCCATCGAAAATGGTTTTTTGTAGGTTAGTATTATTATTAAGAAATACTGCGGTATTAAGCATTAAACGGTCATCCAGCAGCATTGCTTTAACACCTAGCTCATACGCGGTTGTGTCTTCTGGATCGGCAGGTGTTAGTGTTCCTTCATAGTTAGCTTCGCCCATATTTGCTGGATTAAGATAAGCAAAGCGGTCGATAGAGCCTGGGTTGTAAACCCCTGCAGCGTACCCTTGTGAGATACTAGCGTACATAGTTAAATCTTGATCGACTACATAATTAAATAGCAGTGATCCCACCGTTTTTGACCAGTCAGTTTCAGAGTGTAAATCGTCTCTTAACATTGCATCGTGTTTTGCTACGTTAGTCAGTGATTTGGTATCTTTTGTATAGCGTATCCCCGCAACCACATTTAACTCGTCGGTTAATTTATAATCAACGTTGGTAAAGAGCGCCGATGATTTAGCTTTAACACTATAAAAACCACCCCATGGCAGTGATCCGGTGAATAATACGTTAGCGCCTTGGCCGGTAAAAATACCTATGTTCCAGGGGTTGTTTTCTTCACCTTCTTCACTGAAATAATAATACCCAGCTACGTATTTTAGATCACCGTCTAAAAACTGACCAAGCAGTTGAAACTCTTGTGATTTTTGCTCTTGTGATTTCACGCTAGTATATTGAAACGCGGGAATAGCAAGCACATCACTGGTGTCAACACTCGGTGGCGAAGTACTAAAGTCGAGAGCGGCGCCAAAATAAGCACCGCCATCGGTATCGTAACCTTCGCTTAAATCTGAGTCATAGCTGCGAAATGCGCTAATCGATTTAAAGGTATGGTTATCCGAAAAATCCCATTCAAACGTTAAGTTATGGCCTTCAATATCAACATACTCACGGCCATGTCGATCTAATTCAAATTCTGTTTGACGACCTGGTGCCTTTTCATTCGCGGCCATCATTGCAAATACGTTTCCGGCATAAAGCTTACCCGTAGATAAATCCATAGTGGGCACACTAGGATCGGTATACTGTGGGCGTACATTACTAATTTGCACCGGTATCGCTACTGAGCTGCCATCGGTAAGGTCGTAGCTGTAGTTAACGGTAAAATCATCACCGGCATAGCGCAGTGCAACACGCAGCGCGTCAACATCTTCTGCACCTAAGTTCTTTTCTTTTGCGCCTGCGAAGGTATTGGTTGCCCAGCCATCATGCTCACTGGTCATGTAAGTAAGTCGGGCAGTCAAGTTACCAAACGCACCGCTATCAATGGAGGTGGTTGAACTAAGTAAATTATTATTGCCTACCGAAAATTTTTGTTTAAATTGAAATTCATCGGATGGTTTGCTGGTGACTAAGTTAAGCGCACCACCGGTGGTATTTTTACCCCAAAGCGTACCTTGAGGTCCACGTAGTATTTCCATCCGCTCTAAATCAACAATATTAAAAATAGCGCCAGAGTTACGTGCTAAATAAACGCCATCTAAATAAATACCTACTTTAGGGTCAATCGCTAATGAAGGCTCTGATGTCCCTAGGCCGCGAATATCCATGCCAACGTTAAACGTACTACCATATGGAGGAAAAATTTTTACATTGGGTGCTTGCGCATTAACATCACTGATATCTTCAATACCTAGGTTTTCTATTGCTTCAGCGTTAAATGCGGTAATGGCAATAGGCGTTTCTTGTAAGGTACTAACACGCTTTTGGGCTGTAACAGAAATACGTTCAATACCTTTGCCTTTCACCTGTGTCTCGCTGTCAGTTTGCTGTTCTTGTGCTGCCAATGCGTGACCAGATACAGCGCATGCAATTGCAAACGCTAACGGTTTTATAGTGAGATTTGATGAAAACCTATTGTCATTTAAATTCATTCCACTTCCTCGATGATTTTTATATTTATTTCAGCGATAGGCGTTCATTAACTACTGCAACCCTCATTGAATAAAGCGTATCAAAGAGGAATTACCTAACCGCTACTTTGTTGTACTTTTTTTACACTGCGATTTGAAAGTAGCGATATGTGTTCTGTTGAGCATCACGCATTTGGACTAGGTGCAATTTAGCGATGATAAAAGTCAAAGGTTAGCGAAATAGCGTCAGCGCTAAGCGTTGTCGCTGTATGCGGCTATTTAGGGGATAAATGACGATAGTTGCAAAAAACAGCATTACTTATATTTAAGTTATTGAATTTATTGTAAAGAAAATCACTCACAGCAGAGCAGAAAGAAATAATTTGCTGCTCAAATAAAAACGCAGTTATTTTTTACCTTGCTATCAGTGAGGCAGTCAGACTGGTAATGAGCGGCAAAGAATTAGATGTTTGGCTGCTTAGTCCATATTGACGATGAGAGATAGTGGCGGGTGTGGAAATCTGATGGTAAGCAAGTTGATGAGTTTAATCAGCGCCTCTGACGCGCTACCGCTATAAAGGATAACAACTATGAGTGTTCCATATAAAATAGATATTACAGGTATCTCAGATGATTTTCTTACGCCAGAAGCTCATCGTTTAATCGCAGCGGCCGAAAAATTGGTGCCTAATTTACTGCAGCGCGCGCCTGCGGCTGAAGCGGCAGGTAAAGTGCCTGATGAAACAATACAAGAAATGATTGCGGCAGGTTTATTCCGAGTTTTACAGCCAAAACGTTGGGGCGGTTATGAGTTAGATCCACGGGTATTTTACATTATTCAAATGACGCTCGCACAAGGCTGTATGTCTACGGCTTGGATCTATGGGGTTATCGGGGTACATAATTGGCAAATTGGTTTATTTGATGAAAGAGCACAAATTGAAGTGCTGGCTGAAAACCCTGAAATATTAATAGCGTCTACGTATATGCCGGTCGGCAAAGTAGAAAAAGTAGACGGTGGCTATCAGTTCTCCGGCCATTGGGGTTTTTCTAGTGGTGTTGAGCATTGTGAGTGGATCTTTTTAGGCGGTTTAGTGCCTAAATCACCGGACAGTAAAGAGCTTGAACACCGCACATTTTTATTACCTAAGTCAGACTTTAAGGTAGTAAAAAATTGGGATGTACATGGCCTTCGCGCCACCGGTAGTCACGATATTGTGGTTGAAGGGGCATTTGTACCCGAGTACCGCACCCACCAAACCAATGACTACAGTGACGCGGCCTGTAAAGGTCGTGCAGTTAATGAAAATTGGTTGTACCGCATTCCGTTCGTGCAAATTTTCCAACGTGCGGTGTCTACCGCCTGTATTGGTGCACTAGATGGGGCTATCACTGAGTTTCGTCATCGCTGTGCTGAACACGTGGGCAAACATGGCGGCAAAACCGCAGAAGATGTGAATGCACAAACGGCAGTAACAGAAGGCATAATGACCAGCGATCAGTTAAAACTGGTGCTATTTCGTAACTTTGCCGAAGTCGTTAAACACACAAAAAATGGCGAAATGATGCCGGTTAATGACCGTTTATTACAACGTGCACAATCGGCTGCGGTACCTAAACAAGTGGCTGAACGGGTTAATGATATTTTGCGAGCGTGTGCCGGATCTGGCTTATATCGCAGTAATCCTATTGAGCGAATATTTCGTGATGTGCATCAGTCGCGCGGTCATATTGCGAATAATACCGATGCTTATATCCGTGCTCACGGTACCGTTATGTTAGGGTTACCCAACGCCGATCCGTTTGTATAACCAAGGGGGTCGCTATGTCTCGTTACCATAACTTAACCGTTGCAGAAGTAATCGCAGAAACCGCAGACGCGCACTCTATTGTATTTGATGTACCCGCAGCGTTAACCGAGCAGTTTAACTATCTGCCTGGGCAATTTATCACCTTAAAATTGCCCTATAACGGCCAGTCTTTAATGCGCTGTTACTCCATGTCGAGTACGCCGAGCCTCGATAGCGGCTTACGCGTTACCGTGAAACGTGTTGCCGATGGGCGTGGTTCAAATTGGATTTGCGATAATCTTAAAGCGGGCAGCAGCGTCGAAGTGATGCAACCTGCGGGCTTATTTGTCACAAAAGACTTAGCAGAAGATCATTTGTTATGTGCTGGTGGTAGCGGGGTGACCCCAGTGCTGTCTATTTTGCGTCACGTATTAACTAACGGCACTGGTAAAGTGCGTGTAATTTACGCCAACCGCGATGAAGCGTCGGTGATCTTTCAGCACACATTTAAAACTTTGGCGGCGCAGTACCCTGAGCGCCTTGAGGTGATCCACCTACTAGACTCATTGCAGGGGATACCTTCTTTGGGGCTGTTAACTTCACTGGCAGAGGGGATGCAGCAGGGGCGTGCCTTTATTTGTGGCCCTGGGCCCTTTATGGATGCGATGGAAGCGGCTGTTAAAGCGGCTAAATTCCCCCGCAGCCGCATTCATATAGAACGCTTTAGCAGCGCCGTGCCTAAAAGTACGGCACACGCTGCCGCAGTTAATTTATCGCAACCAACCATAGATACCAGTGTTGTAGAGCCTCAGCCAGATGCAGCAAACCTGCCGGCAGCCACAATACAGCTCGAGCTTGATGGTGAGCACTATGTTATCCCCTGTGAAAGTGGTCAAACCGTATTAGATGCCGCTGAAAAAATAGGCATTGAATTACCCTACTCATGCCGAGAGGGGATGTGTGCATCGTGTATG
>NZ_JBFJHD010000007.1:0-49866 GCF_041613455.1 Pseudoalteromonas sp.
ATGGAACAAACTGCTAGCCCTAAAACACTGCAATCTGATACAGTAAGCTTTTCTCAAGAAGCAATGGCAGCCGCGGGCGGTGCAGAACTTCAACGCGGTGGGGTTATTGTTGTTCGCCCCAAATAAGTGATAATAAATGGATACTAAATGTTTTTAACTGAGTTTTTTGGGTTGTTTTCTCTGTCAGCATTTGCCTCATGGGGGTTTATGATGGCATTTTTTTTTAACATCTTTATTTATACTTTGGGTGTGAAAAGAAATACAACCTTATTACTCAGTTCATTTATTATGATGGGCTCTTATTTTGCATCGGATTATTTTTTTACTTGGTTATCAGTGCGAAATTCTGTTTATTTAGACTGGGCCTTATATGATTATGCAACTATTGCCATATTAGCATTAGCATATCTAGTCATAAAAAAGACTACTCCCTCTTATTTCTATATTATTTTAGGACTTGCACTTAACTCAATCTTCAGTTTATGTATGTATATCGACATATATGTGAATCAAAATACAACACCTTGGTTTTTTTGGGATATTTATACATTTTCAGTTAATATAATTGATTTGTTTATGATTGTTGCTTTAATTGTTGACCGTGACTTCCTTGCACTACACAAACTAAAAAATAAAATATTATCTCTACATAGTTATACCTCAACTAATTAGTGTACTAGACTATTCACTTAACTTAGTCATAGAGTATTAGAGCTAAAACTTTGAGTACTCTTTCCATGGTTGTTATATTTCGCCACTCCTTTTTTATGTTATTCTCGCATCCCTAAGTTAAACCTAGTTTAGTAGTAACTTGAGATCTACCTGAAAGCTCAAAACCTTTATACATTGTTTCGATAAATAACTATTAATAGGCTTTAATATGAGATTTAACTTTAAAAAACATTTTAAAAATGACTCTTGAAATAATAGTTAGCCAATATATAGCAGCTTTCGTGCAATGGGGTTTTTTAATGACTTTTTTGTACTCGATAGTTACGAGTATTAACAAAAAAGATAAAGCATTGGTTTTCCTCTCGTTTGTTATGTTTAGCTCATATTCTGCGAGCATATTTGTAGCTATTGATACTATTACATACTTCGAATATTTTGCATTCGATATTTTTACATTAGCAACCATTGTTATTTTAGGGCGCTATATAACAAAAGCTGCCGCGTATTATTATTTGCTTATTGGTTTGATGATTAATGCATCGCTTTTTTTTGGGATGCATTATGATATTTTCATAACTGAAAATTATCAGCCGTGGTGGTTTTGGAGTGTTTATTCATTTGGTGTTAACGTTATTGATTTAATGATGATATGCGCCCTTGTTATCAATAGGGACTTTTTAGGTTTAATGAAGCTGAAAGGTTTTTTATTTGGCACTTTGAAAAACGCTAAAATCAGCCTCAGGTCTTAATTAACTATGAATGAGTTTCTCTGGGTACTTGTTGAGTTAGGCGAGAATATTAGTGCATTTATCGCTTGGTTTTTCTTAGTGGCTTTTTTATTTCATTTATCGTCAAGTATAAATAAGCCAAATAAAAGCGCTGTACAGCTGTCGTGTATTATGATGGTTTCTTACTTTTTAAGCTCTTTTCTAAGTTTAGATGCTGTTACTTACTTAGATTATTTTATGTGTGATGCCGTTACTATTTTCATCGTATTGATATGGTACGCTAAAACTAAATTTGCCACGCCTGCAGCGCTTATATACTTAATAACAGGGATGAGTGTAAATGCGTTGTTATTCTTAGGTATGCATTACGATGTTGTGATTTTAAAAAATGAAGATTACTGGTGGTTTTGGGCGGTGTACGCTATTGGAACTATTTCAATTGATTTATTAATGGCGCTGGCATTAATTGTAAATAAAGACATTTTAGGGCTAGAGTGGGCGTTTAAGCAAACACGGGCGGGTTATCTGAATATTCGCCGTATATAGCATAGCGTACTGAAATAGCACGCTACTTACTCAGTTAGCTATAGCTACAGCCTAACTTATCATTAAGTGCAGCTTGAACAATCGGATCGACAAATTCGCTAACATCACCATTATGACGCGCAACTTCTTTAACTAAGGTAGACGAAATAAACGAATTTCGCTCTGCGGGGGTTAAAAATACACTCTCTAAGTCAGGGTTGAGGCGGCGGTTCATATTAGCGAGTTGGAATTCATAGTCAAAATCAGAAACCGCTCTAATGCCCCTTATCAACACATTGGCCTGATGATCTCGCGCTAAATCAGCCAGCAGTCCAGAAAAGCCAATCACTTTAACATTGTTTAGGTGCTGTAAAAGGCTGTTAGCCAGCGCAACGCGCTCATCAAGGCTAAAGCAAGGTTGTTTACTGGGGTTATGAGCTACCGCAACAATCACCGTATCAAACATTTTTGCGGCGCGATGAATAAGGTCGGTGTGCCCGTTGGTTAGCGGATCAAAAGTGCCAGGATAAATTGCAGTAATTTTCATAAATATCGCTTTGTATTATTTTTAGCATAAGTGTAACAGTGTTTTTTATACAAATCAGCTTAGTGTGAATTATCAATACAAATAGCCATTTTTTAAATGTGAACAGTTAGTAAATTAAATTACTATCTCACTTTATTGTAAATAACGCATTATATCGAACATCTGCAAAGCATTTTTTTCACTATAATTGTTTACTAATTTAAGGCAACGGGTTTAAGCACGTGCTCATAGTGTTTAATTTTACTATTTTTGTTTATACTAAGGTACTTAGTTTAGTGAAATGTAACTTGTTGAATAAAATAGAGTGTTAGCTTATGAATACCAAGGATAAAATAATACACACCAGCATTTCATTATTTAATGAGCATGGTGAGCGAGCAATATCAACGAATCACATCGCGTCGCATCTAGGTATGAGCCCAGGTAACCTTTACTACCACTTTAAAAATAAAGAAGACATTTTACGTCATATTTTTGCTTTATACCGCGAGCACTTAAACACGCATTTTAAACCGATTGATAAAGGCGATGATGCATTTAACCATTTAACGGTTTATTTAGATTCATTGTTTGAATTAATGTGGCGCTACCATTTTTTTTACGACAACCTTGGCGATATTTTGGCGCGTGATCCGCAGTTAAAACAAGCCTATATCGATTTTCAATTAACCTTACTCGAGCAAGTGCGTAATATAATTCTTGGCTTGCGTGATAGCGGTATGATTGCAATAGATGAGCCTGATGTGCTTGAACTTGCCCACACATTAAAGTTAACGGTGAGCTTTTGGACTCCTTATATTAAAGCGCGTAGGCTAAGTGGTGCTTTGGCAGAGCAAGATATTTATCATGGCATTTTAAAAGTGTTAGCGTTATTTAGAGCTTATAGTACCGATAAAAACATCGATAAAATGAATCAATTAACAGCAAAATATACTCAGCTTGCTAATTCCGCTTCAAGTAAATAAAGCCGCCAGTCATTAGTACAGCGCATGGTTTAGACGCTCACTCAGTGACCTAAAGGTTAGTTATGTTTGCGCTTTCATTGAGCTTTCATTCTTCAATCATTGAAACTTCACTGGCGGCTATTTCCTAGACGTTAGTTTTTTTGCTATAATCGCGCGCCCAATGCCTGGGAGCGCGAATTCCCGCAGTCTAAGAGTGAACTATGCTTAAATTTATCGTCAAACTACATCCTGAAATTGCCATCAAAAGCCGCTCGGTTCGTAAACGCTTTACTAAGGTGTTAGAAAATAACATTAAAATTGTATTGCGTCGTATTGACGAAAAAGTACAAGTAAGAAATAACTGGGATAATATTTCAGTAACGACGCAGCTTGAAGGTGAGCAAGTGCGCAGTGAGTTTATTGATAGCTTGAAGCGCATTCCGGGTATTGTGCAGTTTATTGAAGTAACCGAAACAGACTTTACAACACTTGACGATATTTATAAAAAAACCATCGCGTTGATTGGTCATACCTTGGTGGGCAAAACATTCTGTGTGCGCGCGAAGCGCATAGGCACTCATGATTTTACCTCAACTGACTTAGAGCGTTATGTCGGGGGGGGATTAAATCAAAATATTGAAGGTGCAAGCGTAAAACTGAGCCGCCCAGAAGTAACCATTCGCCTTGAAGTAAAAGATGATAAAGCTTATATCGTGTCGCATACCCATTTAGGGATGGCGGGTTTTCCGTTGCCAACCCAAGAAGATGTTCTGTCGTTGATGTCGGGTGGCTTTGACTCAGGTGTCGCCAGCTATCAAATGATCCGTAAAGGAGCACGTACGCACTTTTTATTCTTTAATTTGGGCGGCGCTGCACACGAAATTGGTGTAAAGCAAGCAAGCTACTTTTTATGGAAAAAGTATAGCTCTACGCACAAAGTTAAATTTATCACCGTTGATTTTGAGCCTGTGGTAGCTGAAATTCTTGAAAATGTTGAAAACAGTCAAATGGGTGTGGTGCTCAAGCGCATGATGATGCGTGCCGGCAGCAAGGTGGCTGAAAAGCTGAATATACAGGCGCTGGTAACCGGTGAGAGTATAGGTCAGGTTTCAAGCCAAACATTAGCTAACTTAAGCGTGATAGACCGAGTCACCGAAACATTGATTTTACGTCCGCTGATCCAGCACGATAAACAAGAAATTATCAATATTGCGCGGCAAATAGGCACCGCTGAAATGGCCGAAACCATGCCAGAATATTGTGGTGTAATTTCTAAAAAACCTACCGTTAAAGCAAAAATTGAGGTGATCAAAGCTGAAGAAGAGAAGTTTGACTTTGATGTACTTAATACTGTGGTTGAAAATGCCCGTGTAATGGATATTCGCGATATTGACGTAGAAGCCAAGCAAGAGCTAAAAGAAGCTGAGTCGGTTGCCCAGTTACCAGCAGGGGCTGTGGTAGTTGATATTCGCTCTCCAGAAGAAGAAGATGCTGCACCATTAGAGCTAGACGGTATCGAAGTTATCCACTTGCCATTTTTCCGCTTAGCCACTAAGTTTGGTGATTTAGCAAAAGATAAAGACTATTACCTCTATTGCGAACGCGGGGTAATGAGTCAGTTGCAAGCGCTTATTTTACACGAGCAAGGCTTTACTAACGTTAAAGTATATCGTCCGTAAAGCAACTGAAATATGAATAGCGTGGTTTTAAACCGCGCTTTTTTTTGCCTCAATTTTCATCAGCATCATATCATTGTAGGGCGTTTTCACCTTATAGCGCTTTCCTTGCTCACTTATATAACCACAAATAGCGGCTATCTCACTGGTGCGGTTATGGGCTATATCTTGTTGCATAGAGGAGTAATTTTCGGCGGTAAGGGTCATTACGCTGTAGGCGCTATTTAGGGCGCTGACTAATGAAATATCAAGCTGTTGCGCTTTAGCAATATGACATGCCTCGGCAAGTAGATTCATAATAGTGGTGCAGTATATAGGGCTGCGCAGCTGACCATTTTTAATATTGTAGAGTGCCGTTAGCGGGTTAATAGCAATATTAACCAGCAGCTTTTTAAAGCGCAGCTGATGAATAATCTCGGTACTCGTTAAATGAGGAATGGCTTTTAACAACGCGGTCATGTTTGCGCTGTTTTTTAAGGCCAAGGGATTACAACCACCGAGAATGCTATGTCCTTCGCCGGTGTGCTGCACTATATAATGATTCGATTTAAATCCCGCCATTGTGGTGGTAAGAAAATACAATGCTTGATCAGCGCCTAACTCCGCATTTAGCTGTTCAACATTGCCCATCCCATTATGCGAAAGTATGATGGCGCAGCGGCTATTTAAATAAGGTTTTAATTGCGCAAACGCATCGGCAACCTGAAATGCCTTTACGGCAAATAAAACCACATCAAATTCGGCTAAATGTGGTAACTGCTCGAGTGAGATAAATTGCGCGTTAATAGCTTGTGATGGTTGGTTTTTATGACTGTAAAAACGCGTGTTTTTGCTGTTTTTACGAGTTAAAACAGTGACTTTATGCTGGCTACTTAAAAAGTGGCTAAACAGTAAGCCAATTGCACCATCACCCACAATAAGAATGTTAGTCATGACGGTTCTTTTTGCTAAAAGGATAAATAACTTTGATAAAAAAGTAACTTGCCGCACCGGCAAAGTCAGCAATAAAATCGGCCAGCGAGGCGTGTCGATAAGGGAGAGTATGTTGCATTATTTCAATTGCAGCCCCATAACCTGCCAACAATAAAATTTGCACATATAAAGGCAGTTTAAACGCTTTATCCATGATCATGGCCAGTATAAAGAAAACGCCAAAGTGGGCGACTTTATCAACATGCGGAAATAGGTTGCCAACGCCTTTTATTTCTTTAGCAAATAAAAAAGTAAACGCCACAATACTGAGCAAAAAAATTGCTTGATAAACACGCCTTGTCACGACAAATCCTACAATCGCTTAAAAAAGAGACCGTAGTATATCAAACTAATAACGTATCGTAGCTGAACAAAGTGCATAAAAGTGTAAAGATTTATATTTTTAGCGGTATAATCGCTTTATAAGGTTACGTATAAATTAAGATTAAATAGTTAGGAGAAAGCAATGCCTTCATTTGATATTGTATCAGAAGTAGAAATGAACGAAGCTAAAAACGCGGTAGATAATGCAAACCGTGAATTAGAAACACGCTTTGACTTTAGAGGTGTTGACGCATCTATTGAACTTAATGACAAAGTAATTAAGCTTAAAGCGGAAGCAGACTCTCAGGTTATGCAATTATTTGATATTTTAGCCAGTAAAATATCTAAGCGTGGCATGGATGTAGCGAGTCTTGAGCTGCAAGATATTAGTCGTGCAGGTAAAAATGTGTTTCGTAACGTTGCTTTAAAGCAAGGTATCGAGAAAGACATGGCTAAAAAAGTAGTGAAAGCGATTAAAGATTCTAAGGTTAAGGTACAAGCTGCAATTCAAGGCGAAGAAGTGCGCGTAACCGGTAAAAAACGTGACGATCTTCAGGAGGCAATGCAAGTAGTACGTAGTGCCGATTTAGGGCAACCATTCCAGTTTAAAAACTTCCGCGATTAATTTTAATGGCTTAATAAAATGGGAGTCACTTCATTACTCCCATTTTATTTTATTCTCCGAGGGTTATTAGCAGCACATCTCGCGGGTGGATGCAGCGACGTTAAAATAGACATACAATCACCATAAATTACTCCTCACTCTATTGTAAAACTGACCAAGCTAAACAATAGTTAATAGAACTATTTTTGTTCAGCTAATGGCCTTGCCTGCGAGTGATAAATGAAAAATTGTATATTAAAGATTACCTATATGTTGTTAATGATAGGGGGAGTAGCGGCTCAAGCAAATGAGCAAGTTAAACATATTCCGGGTGTGTTTATTGGTGTTACTCATATTGATAATGAAGCCGAGTTTACTTTTGGTGTTGAGTATGAGTATAAGCTCGATAAGCAGTGGGGATTAGGGTTGATTTACGAACGTACTAATAATGCTCACCATGGTGATGGGGTAAGCGTCTCTTTAGCATCGGCATACTTTCACCCTAACAAAAGCATACGATTAGGAGTGGGGATAGGTGAAGAGCGTGTTGGCGGAAGTCATTCACACAGCGATACATTATACCGCCTCAGTGCAGCTTATGATTTTCATATTGGCGAATTTGGTATTGCGCCAGCTATTGCCGTGGACTTTGTAAATGATCAAGAAGCTCTTGTTATTGGTTTTGCAGTAACTCGACCTTTCTAGTATTAAATTCAGAAACTTGCGTTGCTTTAATGCAAATAATTAAAGTTGTTGTAGCTTTACCAATAACGTCAAGAAAAAGTACCTCAAGCGTATTATTAGCATCCTTAAGTTGTAAGGCACGGTGCTATAAGCAGATCTTCGCGTGAGCATTTAACCATTTGTTAATTATGCCACCAAGTAGCATAGCACTCTAGAAGGTATTTGTTTTTATAAGCTCTGTAATATTTAGATGTATAGCCGTCCATTGACATTTGTAACCAAAATACTCACAATAACGACCTATTTTCAAGGTGCTTGCTAAGTGTCTTTATTTCAACGTATTGAAATATTTGGCAAGATAATCGGGAAGTTGGTGCGACTTCAGTGATGAAGGCAATGCCAACACTGCCCCCGCAACGGTAAAGTATTAATGCTTATTGAAGTGTTTACTGAGTCCGGAGACCGGCCTTGATGTAATCTTACTTTCTAACCTCTTTGCGGTGGGCAAAGACAGGGGACATCATGTTAACTAAAACTACTCTAGGCGTTGCAATTTCGGCGGCGCTATCATTCTCTGTATCTGCTACAGAGCAACCAATTGAAAAAATTACCGTTACCGCTAATAAATTTGAGCAGTCAATTAATAATGTATTGGCAAGTGTTGTACTTATTGAGCGCAGTGATATTGAGCGCAGTAATGTACGCGACTTGCCTAGCTTATTAGCGACTCAAGTGGGCTTTCAAATTAATGCAAATGGTGGCTTTGGACAAAATTCAGGTGTGTCGTTACGCGGCTCTGGCACGCGGCACACGTTAGTATTGGTTGATGGGGTACGTACAGGGTCAGCAACGCTTGGCTATACCGCCATCAGTAATATTGCGCTTAATTCAATTGAGCGCATTGAAATAGTAAAGGGCTCTCGAGCCGCAGTATATGGCTCGGATGCGTTAGCAGGGGTTATTAATATTATTACCCGTAAAGCAACATCGCTAACGCTTGATGCTACGTTTGGTTCAGACGCTTACCAAAATTACCAAATAGCAGGTACCCATGCTAGTGGGGCAACCACAGCCTCGTTTAATGCAGGGATTGAAAAAACAGATGGTTTTGATGTGCTACAAGGTGTTGCAGCTGATGAAGATGACTATAAAAATAAAAACATTGGCTTCAACATTAGCTATGTAGATGCCCAGCTAGGTAAATTTAAACTACTTGGGCAATACAGCGAAGGACATGCACACTATGACAGTGCCTTTTCTTTAGTCGATAGCGAGGTAGAAAATAACGAGTTTCAGAACTACCAAACAGCCTTAGGCTGGGAAAAGTCATTTGATACGCACACGCATGCTATTAAACTGGCATTTTCAAGTGATGCTGCTGATAATTACCGCATAGATTACACCGGTGCCACGGTGGTTGATGTGTTTGAAACACAACGAAAGCAACTAGATTACACTAGCCACTACCAAGTCGCTGAAACGTTAGAGTTCAGCGGCGGAGTAAACTGGTACAAAGATGATATTTCAGGTACCTCAGGTGATTATGCTAAAGACAGCCGTGAAGTGTTGGCAGGTTTTATCGGCGCTTATTATGACGACGAAAAGCTGCTGGCAAATTTAGCGGTACGCTACGATAACGACCAATATTTTGGTGATGAAACAACATACACTGCCGCTTTGGGTTATCATTTACATAACAATGCAACCTTTAGAATAAGCCAAAGTAGTGGCTTTAAAGCGCCTACATTTAATGATCTGTATTATCCGTTTTCTGGTAATGCTGACTTAGCACCCGAAACGTCAGTGAATCAGGAAATTGGCTTAAGCTTAGATTTTTCACAGGCAACAGTTGAAGTGGCCATCTTCAGAAATGAGATTGAGAACCTTATTGCGTGGGCACCGAATGCCGCCGGAGATTGGCAACCAGAAAATATTAATAAGGCACGTCATGAAGGGGTTGAGTTTAGCTTTGCTAATGACGTATTGGGCTTCGATAATCAGCTTAACTTTACTTATTTAAGTGCTAAAAATAGTGAAACAGGCGCTGCGCAAACTTATGTTTCACCACGCTCAGTTAATTGGTCGGTAGCTAAGCAATGGGGCGATTTTGATGCCGGTTTTAGCATGCAATACCGTAGCCAGCGCGAGGGTAAACTCACTAAATTAAGTGCATATACGCTTTGGAATCTAGCGGCTAACTACCAAGTTAATGAGCATGTCACAGTTTCGCTTCGAGTCGAAAACCTGTTTGATAAAGAGTATAACGCGGTTGACTCACATGCTGACTTCACCACCGGTGAGGTCTATTATTATAACACCGCAGAGCGGCGCTTTTTTGCTGGTGCCAGCTACCAGTTTTAAACATTTAATTTAAAGACAAAAAGCCCGCTAAACAGCGGGCTTCTTTATTTGCGGGCACCCAGCTTTAATTCGCCAAAAATGCTTTAAATACAGTGGCAAACTTTTGCAATTTAGGTGCAATTAAGATACTGCAGTACCCTTGTTGCGGGTTCTGGTTATAGTAATCTTGATGAAACTGCTCCGCTGGATAAAACTGCGTTGCGGGGCTAATTTCAGTGACAATCGGCTCGTCAAGGTGAGCCTGTAATTGAGCAATAGCGGCAATGGTTTGTGCGTGTTGCTCGCGAGTATGGTAATACACCACACTGCGATACTGCGTCCCTATGTCGTTTCCTTGGCGATTCAGCTGTGTTGCATCATGCAGAGTAAAAAACATTGCTAATAAGGTCTCATAGCTAACTACTGAGCTGTCAAATTCAATCCGTACCACTTCGGCGTGGCCGGTGTTGCCACTACAAACTGATTCGTAGGTCGGTGTGGCGGTATGTCCACCGGTGTAACCAGAGTGCACCACCAATACACCTTTAACCCGCCTAAAAGCCGCGTCAATACACCAAAAACAGCCGCCACCAAAAGTCGCTACTTGGGATGTTGAGTTCATAAATATTCCCTAAAAAAGAAGATGTGGGGGAGTCGATAATACCCTGTGAGCATAAGTCTAAAGCGCCGTAACAGCAAGATCACGGCGCAGAAGGGGGAGCGTTATTAAATTTCTTCGACAGGCTTGGCCGTTGCTTGTTTTGTTAGTTTTTGTTGTAAAAACTCGGGTGATTGCGTGTTACGCGCCAACGCATAATAGGCCGAAGGCACTACAAACAAGGTTAATAAGGTCGAAACAATAACTCCTGCAAATACCACAACACCAATTACCATACGGCTTTCAGCTCCCGGGCCTGATGCTAGTACTAACGGCACTGCACTCATTACTGTGGTCAATGACGTCATTATTATAGGGCGTAAACGTAGGGTCGCTGCTTGTAAAACCGCCTCACTAAACTCTACGCCTTTATCGCGCAGCTGGTTAGTAAATTCAACAATAAGTATGCCGTTTTTAGCGCTTAAGCCAATCAGCATTACAATACCAATTTGACTATAAATGTTGAGTGTCAGCCCCGTGGCCCACAAGCCAAACATTGCTCCCATTAAGCCCAGAGGCACCGTCAGCATAATAACAAACGGGTGAATAAAGCTTTCAAACTGCGCTGCGAGCACTAAAAAGGTAACCGTCAGCGCTAAAATAAACACATAGACCATTGCTGAGGCGCCTTCGTAAAATAACTGCGATTCGCCTTTGTAATCTATGGCGCCATCAATGTCATTTTCTTCCATAGCCACTTTATTTAAAAAGCTAAGTGCTTGTTCGAGCGTATAGCCATCGGCTAAGTTAGCGCTCAGGGTAATGGCACGCATGCGGTTATAGCGGTTTAGGCGCGATGCGGTGGCTTCTTCTGTTAGGCTAATCAAACTATCTAAAGGCACCAGTTGACCACTGCGCGACTTAAGATAAATATTAGAGATATCAGTTGGGTTAGCAAAATCGGCTTTAGTGCCTTTTAAAATCACATCGTATTCTTCGCCCCGGTCAATAAAGGTCGTGACGCGACGTTGGCCAAGCATGGTTTCGAGTGTACGCCCTACATCTGAGACAGAAATACCTAAATCGGCGGCTTTGTTTTTATCAATGCTGACTAAAAATTGTGGGAAAGTTTCTTTATAGTCATGATCAATTCTTACCAAACCTGGATTTTCTTCAGCACGTTTAATAATACGATCGCGCCAGTCGGCTAGTTGTGCATAATCATTACCTTGTAGCACAAACTCAATCGGGCGTGACGAGCCGCCACCGCCAATACCGCGGCGCATAATAGCAAAGGCTCGCACATCGGTAACTTCTTGCATTTTGGTGCTTATTTCGTCCATGATCTGCCAAGTAGAACGGCTGCGTTTATCCCAATCGGCCATACCAACAATCGCCACACCGCCACTGCCACCCCAGCCAGGAACGCGTACCAGTACGCGACTCAGTTCGCCAGCCTCTGCATAAGGTAATAAGCGTTGTTCAATTTGGCTCATATTAGCAGCGTTGTTTTCGTAACTTGCACCTTCAGGGCCACTCATCATTACAAAGAAAGTACCGCGGTCTTCTTTTGGAGTGAGCTCCGATGGGATGTGTGAAAATAATGAATAGCTGACAAATCCAGCGAGTAATAGGGTGATCATCAAGCCCCATTTGCGGGTCATATTTGTAGCCAATGAGCGACGGTAGCTATTCTCAACTCGCGTAAAAAAGCGGTTCATAGCTTGGCTAAATTTACTTTCTTTTTCAGAGGCTTTTAATACTTTAGAGCACAGCGCTGGGGATAAGGTTAACGCGGTAATGCTTGAAAAGAATACGGCTGCGCTGACCGCCATGGCAAATTCGGTAAATAATGCACCAATTCGGCCATCCATAAACACCAGTGGTACAAACACCGAAATAAGCACTAACGTGGTGGCTATAATTGCAAAGCCCACTTCGCGTGCGCCTCTATACGCTGCAAGTAGGGGAGGCTCGCCAAGCTCAATACGACGGTGAATGTTTTCCAGCATTACAATAGCATCATCAACCACTAAACCTATGGCTAACACCAGTGCGAGTAAGGTAAGTAGGTTGATTGAATAACCCATCGCGAGTAAGAACATAAAGCTGCTGACTAGCGCCACCGGCACGGTCACCGCGGGAATAAGCGTAGCGCGAATATTACCTAAAAATAAAAAAATAATAAGCACCACAAGCGCCATCGAAATAGCCAAAGTGCGATACACTTCGTTAATTGACTCTTTGATAAAAATTGACGAGTCATAACTGTCTTCAATGGTGGTGCCTTTTGGTAGGTTGCGCTTTATTTTTTCAAGTTCGGCACGGGCGTTATCAACCACGGTTAAGGTATTCGCTTTAGCTTGCTTTACTATGCCTAAACCAATCATGTTACGGCCATTACCGCGAAATAAGCTTTCTTCGTCGGCGGCTTCTAAATGCACATCGGCCACTTCGTTTAAGCGCACTAAGTAGCCATCCTCACCACGCTTTATGACGAGGTTTTCAAAGTCACGCTGATCTTTATAGCTGCGCGCCGTACGTACTGTAAAATCACGGTCGACCGATTCAATTTCACCGGCCGGTAACTCGACGTTTTCGGTACGCAATATTTGCTCTATATCGCTGGCAGTAATACCCCGTGCCGCCATTGCTTGGCGGTTAAGCCAAATTTTCATTGCGTACTTACGCTCGCCACCTATGCGTACGTTCGACACGCCATCGACCACAGCTAAACGGTCAACAATATAGCGCTGGGCGTAGTCTGATAATTGCATTGAATCCATGCTGTCACTATTGAGTACAAACCACACAATGGGGCTTTCGTCGCTGTTTGACTTTGACACCTCGGGCGGACGTACTTGCTCTGGTAAACTGTCGAGGGCGCGGGCGACACGCTCGCGTACATCATTTGAGGCGGCATCGATATCGCGCTTAATATCAAACTCAATAGTAATGTTTGAACGACCATTACGACTTGAAGAGTTAATACTTTTTATCCCTTCAATTCCCGAAATACGGTTTTCTATTACTTGAGTAATTTTCGTTTCAATAATTTCTGCTGAGGCGCCAGTGTATTGCGTACTGATATTAACAATCGGTGTTTCAATGTCGGGGTATTCACGCAGTGGCAACATGCTAAAAGCAACTAAACCAAAGGTGAGCAGTAGTAAGTTAATTACTATGGCAAAAACGGGGCGTTTAACGCTGGTGTCGGTTATTTTCACGTGTTACCCCTTTACGCTTACTTTACTACCAGAGCGAATTTTAATGAGCCCCTCAGTAATAATTTGCTCGCCATCATGTAGCCCTTTTTCTATTGCTACCCAACCATTATTTCTGCCCGCAACTTGAACTTCTACCCGTTGCGCGACGCCGTTTTGAATTTGGTACACATAGTGTTTATCTTGTAGTGGAATAATCGCTTTTTCGGGCACCATTAGCGCTTGATTACTGCTCAGCTCTAACGCGGTTTTAAGCAGCATGCCTGGGCGCAATAAGCCCGACTTATTAACAAAGCTGGCGGTTACTTCAACGCTGCGGGTCACAGAGTCAATGCGTGAACTAATATGCGTTACCTTGCCAACAAAGGTATGCTCTGGGTAGGCATCGTTTTGAGCCAGTACTTTCATCGCCGTTGCTAATTGGGCTAAGTATTTTTCAGGCACCTTAAAATCAACTTTAATAATACTAATGTCATCGAGCGTGGTAATAATTGAATTGCTATTAACATAAGCACCAATCGAAATTTCACGCTTACCTAGCATGCCTGAAAAAGGGGCCGTGATGGTCATTTCTGCGAGTTTGGTTTTAGCACTTTCTAATTGCGCTTGGGTAGCATCAACCCGTGATAGCTGCTCTTCAAGTAATGACTTGGCAGTCGATTGTGAGCGCGCCAGTTCTGTGAGTCTGTCGAGTTGGCGCTTTTCCTCGCGCAAATTAATGTTCAACTCTTTTACTGCAATTTGCTCTTGCTGGCTTTGTAGTTGTACTAGCTTTTGCCCTTGTGAGACTAAGTCACCATCTTCAAAGTAAATGTCTGTCACGTAGTCACTTTGTGCACTGGTAATAACCACCGCTTGGTTTGCTCGAGCACTGCCAATGGCCTCAATCATTACCGCATTTTCTTGGGTAGTTACGGTATGGGCCGCAACTTGTGTCGCCATTTGAGAAAAATTAGTTTGCTCACCTTGGCTCGGTGGTAAATATAAGTACACACTAAATATAACGAGTAACGTAATAATAAATGGGAAAAGGGCTTTACCAGATTGTCTTGAGTACATTGCTTTCATACCTGAAAATAAATTATAACTATTGTACGAAATAACATCGAGAAAAGACGGTTATATATCCCATTAATTTGTGCATTAGGCGTAAATGTATTTAGCTGTGTGGTAACGCACTGATTTATTGGTGTTAATGGAACTGGTAAAGTGACTCAAAAGTTGGCTAAGTTAGCTTTGTTAAGGATTATTGCTATTTTTATAAGGTGGTGTTATTTGCATGGCAAAATGTAAAACAGCGGTTGTTAAGTACCGTGCGCAAGGAGCGCGCCATGGTGCTGAGACGCTAATTGTCGGCGCAATTGGTTTAATTGTTATTATGTTAGTTAACTTATTACGCCCAGGCACGATTACCATCGTTGAGATATTTTTGCTCAGTGCCTGCTTAGGTGCAATAATGATTGGTTTTTTTAAAACCCAAGAGCCTTATTACAGCTTATTGTTAACAGCCAAACAGTTAACTTATCAGCATAAATACGGGGGCTGGCAGCTATCGCATAATAATTTTAAACACAGTGGAGTGCCTAAAATTGTGGCCGGATTTGAAGTTATTGAACTTAATGCAATAGGCATAAAAGTAAATGATATGGATGAGTTTTTAGCTGCATTAGCGCCCAGAATAGCGGGTAAATTATTAATAGAGCAGCGTAACCTGTTTATGCAGCTGGTTAAAGTGCATTGCAAAAGTGGCGATTGTCCATCAGAATGGCTAGTAGAAGATAACCACTACCACTCTCAACAGGGGGGAAGCTATAGTGGTTTGATAGCTATGTTTGCCAATCGATGTAAACACCTTAAATTACTAACGGGGTATGATTTACTGTTACCCGCAAGTGTATTAGATAAAAATATATGGGGAATGAGTAGCGACCTAAATAATTGGAAGCGTAACCCCTGTGAGTTTATAACGTCGCAACAATAAAATTAAACCGCGGCAGTAGGAAAGCCAATGAGCCAAGAAAGAGCTTTTTTAAAAAGTGGTCGAAATACCATAATACATAAAGACAAAAAACTTGATTTAGTTATTGTTAATTCAGAGATCCATCCGCGAATTAAAGTGACCCAAAATGGACTTGAGCCATTTAAAGAAGAACTACCAAAAAATCGCCGTGATGCTAAAGAACGTTACTTAGAAGTCGTGTATATAAGCAGTGCAGAAGTATTTGCTGAAGAAAAGCGCTTACTGTTTATTCAAGCATTGGATGGGCGTGAATATAAAGTGGATTATAGTAAAGTCGGCACTAAGTTATTTGTCCGCGTGCATCAGGATAGTTATTTGTAATGTTGCAAGCAGGCTTATATACATCAGTCACTAGCAAGCACCCTAGTGCGTTAGCTTTGGTGTATAGCGGCAAAGCCGGTAGTTACAAGCGGCTATAACTCCAGCTAATAATAACGGTTAGTGCAGTTGCAGGTAATATGAGTATCTAATTTATAGTAACTTAATCACCGATGACCTCTATGACGCAGTAGTCCTTATGGCAAATAAATATTGCCATTTGTTACTCCCTCACTTGTTACCCCCCTACTTGTAAAAATGCGGGCGCTGCATACTGCGGCGCAGCAACCATGCCTTTAACTGTTACGGGGACTTTAGTCGCTCGGAGTAAAGGCGCAATTAACTAACCGCTATGCGGCTGTTATCTATTAATAAAGGTTATTTCAATAATAAAACAGGCTGGCTGTTGTCACTTAGGCTATTTATTTGCCATTATAGGCGGTGATTTAATTACCAAGGAATACTCAGGTGTATTTAAGCTATTTTGGTTTGCGTGAAAAACCATTTTCAATCTCGCCTAACCCGCACTACTTATTTTTAAGTGAACGCCATAAAGAAGCCTTGGCACACCTTACCTATGGCTTAGGTGAGGACGGTGGCTTTGTGTTATTAACCGGCGAAGTAGGGACGGGTAAAACGACGATAACCCGCAGCATGTTAGAGCAGCTGCCGGAAAACACCCAATTAGCGATGATCCACAATCCGGCACTTTCCGAGTTGGAGCTGTTAGCCAGCATTTGTGATGAGCTAAGTATTAATTATGATACACGGCATGCCAGCCTAAAAAGCCTAACCGATATTATTAAAAAGCACCTTGAAGCGAATAATAAAGCGGGTGGCCACACCATACTGATTATTGATGAAGCGCAACTACTGGCCCCAGATGTGCTGGAACAGCTGCGTTTATTAACCAATATAGAAACGGATCATAAAAAATTATTACAAATTGTATTAGTGGGTCAACCAGAGCTACAAGAACTGTTAAAGCGCAATGAATTAAGGCAGTTGGCACAGCGTATCACAGCGCGTTATCACTTACTGCCGCTAACGCAAGGGCAAACCGTGGCGTACATTAAGCATCGCTTACACGTTGCAGGGTGCGATCAAGCGTTATTTTCTCTCGATGCGATGCAAGCCGTGCATCAAGTCACCGGGGGGGTACCGCGATTAATGAACTTGGTATGTGAACGTGCCCTCGTTGGTGCGTTTGCCAAACAACAACACATCATTGATAGCAATATTATAAAAAAGTCGGCCAGTGAATCGCTGCCCGCTGATTTTGTTGCTGTCACAGATACCCCCACTAAACATACGCCGAGGTGGTTATATGGTTTAGCGTTTGTTGCTTTATTTGCAATAGGTGTAGGGCTTTCATATATTTTATAGTTAGGTGAATAATGTCTTATTTATTAGATGCATTAAAACAATCAGAGCATGCCGACAGGAGCGCTGAGCAGTATGATCAGCAAGCGCAGCACGCTAAACAACAGCGTGCTTTAGTCCGTTACCGTCGTCTTGCGTGGCTATTAGGGGGAAGTTTAATTGTATTTATTACCCTAGTAGCTGGCTTTGCCGCGGGTAAGTGGTTTCAAAGCAGTGTGGTTACTAATCAAGCGCCTCAGAGCACACTGCAGGTGGCCAGCGATGATGATAAGCCAATCACCATAACTCAGCCAACACCCGCGACTACGCCTGAGCCAGTAGCACAGCAGTCGGCGCCATTATTGGCAGTACAACCAAGCGTAGCAGAGGCCAAGAATAACGCTGTGCCAATTCATGGCCAAGTTGTCTATGTACAAACCCCAAGCGGTATTCAGCAAATGTTACTCACTCCACAAGGGCAGTATATTCCGATGCTCACCAATCAAGCTGGAAACCCAGCGCAAGCGGTTGAGCAAAGTACGTTGTCAGCCACGGCGAGTGAGCAAGGAGCGCAGCGCGATGTAATCGCAACCAGTTCAACAGAAGCGTCAGAACCACTTGATTTGAGTAAATATAAAGTGTTGGGTAAGCCGTTAGCAGCAACGCAAAAAAATACCGCTTCTACGAGTGCGTCAACCGATGCTAAACAGCACGCGCGCAATCCAGCCACCACCGCGTTAGAAACGGCGTTTGAGCAAGCTATACAGGATACCGAAACAACACTTGATTACGAAGTGACGCAAGCAACCCGTAATTCATCGCGGGTACAACCGATAGAGTTGTTACCCGATGGGTTGCAAGCACTGCTGCCGCCACTTAAATACCAAGCACATATTTACTCGTCTGCGGCAAATAAACGCTGGATAAAGTTAAATGGTCGTGAGCTGTATGAAGGGCAAAGTATTGGCGCGCTCAAAGTAATAGAAATCACTCCAGAGCAAAGTGTACTTGATTTTGACGGTTATCAGTTTAGCTTAAAGGCGCTGCAGGATTGGCCGCAATAGCGGCCAATTATGGCAAAATAACGCTGCTATAAAAGCGCGGTAAGTCGATATTATACTGTTGTGCTTTTACGGCGGCCTCTAGGGTATCTTGGTTTTTGCTGTGCGCTAAATTAATGTCTTGTACTTCGGTGTAGCGGGCATATTTGGCGTTGTAAAACGTTTTAACCATAGGTTTTAGTGGGTTGGTTGGGTTACTTTCGGTAATTAAGCCTATTTTCTGGCTCGATAACTTCACCAGCGTGCCCACGGGGTGAATACCAATGCATTGTATAAATCTAGTCAGTAACGCGTTGTCAAAACTGTCGGGGCAACCCTCTTTTAATATTTTAAACGCTTTGATTGGCTCCATACCGGCTTTATAAACACGCTCGGCAGTTAACGCGTCGTAAACATCAACAATCGATGCCATGCGCACGTACTGGCTTAACTCATCGCCTTGTTTACCAAATGGGTAACCTTTGCCATCTAAACGTTCATGATGCAAACCGGCAATATCAACCGCAGCTCCGGTTAATCCGGCATCTTCTAAAATTTCTTTACTGAAGCGAGCATGATCTTGCATAATCACAAACTCTTCAGCGCTAAACCGTCCTGGTTTATTTAACACCTCATCGGGAATTTTTATTTTACCAATATCGTGTAATAACGCACCGGTAGTTAGCTGCTCGATAATTGTTTTTTCTATGCCTAAATGCTTGGCAAAGATACCCATTAAAATAGAAACATTAATAGAGTGCTCTAATAAGTAAGCATCCTTTTGGCGCATTTGGGTCAGGCAGGAGAGGGCATCTTGGTTTCTAAAAATCGAATCCATAAAGCCACTGGCAAGCTCTCTAAACGGCGCTATATCTATATTGCGCCCCGCATTAATATCTTTAAAGGCTTTCAGTTGTAGGGTTTTGGCTTCGTCGTAAAGCTGTTTAGCTTTACCTATTTCTTGCTCAAAACCACAGCTTTTGTGCCATGGTGAGATTTTTTTAATGACATTTTGTGACGTTGGCGGAACAGCTTGTTGCGTTGCAGTTGCAGCCGGAGCTGTGGCGGAGCTGAGGGTTTTATTCGGGTCGATTTCTACTTCTAAAATACCGGCTTTTTTGAGCTTATCGATAGCCGCTTGGGTTTTAACCCAGCCTTGATTTTTGATTTTAATGCGCCCAGTTTGTTTCGTCACACTTTGGACGAACATACCCGGTAATAACTGTGAAATAGTAATGACTTTCAATTTTATAACATCTCTGACTAACTCGTGTGCAAAGTATCAAATTTCATTTACTTTATATAGTAAAAAGGCACCATAAGGTGCCTTTTTTTGCAGTATTAAGTAATTAGTATTAGCTTAATTACTCTTCATCTTCAACCAGTGTCATCAGCGAGGTATTTCCCCCTGAGGCGGTGGTATCTATGCTGATGGTCTTTTCAGTTACTAAGCGCTTGATCAGCGTGTCGTAATATTCAGAACTGATCACCGGTAAGATTGCGCCCTTACGCTGTGCGAGTTGCTGACTGAAGTAACCAAAGCGTGAAGAACGCGCCGCGACTACTGCGCCTGCCAAATGTGGATGCGCTAAAATAGCTTGTAACTGGTTCGGTTTCGCTACTTGGAACACTCCTTCAGCAACGCCAGTGGCGATAAACTTATCTCTAAAGGCCACGGCTTCTTCATAAAATATTTCAGAAGCAACGGTGATCACGGTATTACCTGCTGCAATTGCGGTAATGATCGATAACGCCCAAAAGTTAAATGAAGTACTCTTATCGGCATAACATACCACACAGCCACGTGCTTCTAGGTGCAGCGTATTAGACTCACCCGTTGGCCCCGGCAATGTTTTAAACTTACGCATATGCTTTTCAAGACGATTTAACTGTGCTCGTGCATCGGCCAGTGTGAGTGCTAAGTCATCGGCAAGGTCGTCAATAATTTCAACTGTTGCCACTTTCGCTAATAACTGACGTACTGCAGATACGCGGTCATTCAGTGGTGTTGAACGCCAAATTTTCTCATCGCGCATTGAGTTCATCATTAGCTTTTCAACCTGCTCGTTAGCGCCACTGTAGTGGTGTAAATCAAGCTCGTCTGGCGTTAGATTGGTCATTTGCACGTTTTCTGGTGAGGCTTTTTCTTTCACTAAACGTTGCAGGTAGTTCGGGCCACCGGCTTTTGGACCAGTACCTGATAAACCACGGCCACCAAATGGTTGCACACCGACAATCGCGCCAATCATATTACGGTTAACGTAGACGTTACCGGCACGCGACATTTTAGCTAAGTACTCACAACGCTCTTCAATCCGTGAATGAATACCCATAGTTAAGCCGTAGCCGGTGTTATTGATTTGATCCATAACACTATCAAGCTCGTTCGCTTTAAAGCGTATCACATGCACACAGGGACCAAATACTTCACGTTTTAATACTGATAAGTCTTTGATTTCGTATAAACGTGGAGCAAAGAAGAAGGCACCATTTTCGCTGTTATCAGGAATTTTACACTCGTAGTGAAGTGTTGCATTACCTTTTAAGTATTCAACGTGCTCGTTTAAGTTTTTCAGTGCTTTTTCGTCAATCACTGGGCCGACATCGGTCGATAGTAGTGAAGGGTCGCCAATATGTAGCTCAGCCAACGCGCCTTTAAGCATGTCGATAATGCCATCGGCTACATCTTCTTGAATAAATAGCACGCGTAATGCTGAACAACGTTGCCCGGCACTTTGAAAACCAGAACTGATAACATCATCAACCACTTGCTCTGGCAGTGCGGTTGAGTCAACGATCATACAGTTTTGACCGCCCGTTTCAGCAATTAATGGAACTTGTATATCGCTACGCGCTGCCAATGTTTGTGAAATAAGCGTGCCGGTTTCTGTTGAGCCAGTGAACATAACCGCTTGAATGCGTTCATCGGGCACAATGGTTTTACCCACGTCAGCGCCACGGGCAATCACCGCTTGTACCACATGCTCTGGTAATCCCACCGACAGCATAAGTTCAATGGCACGCAGTGCAATTAAGCTGGTTTGCTCCGCCGGTTTTGCAATGACAGTGTTACCGGTAACAATGGCAGCGGCTACTTGGCCTAAGAAAATCGCGAGTGGGAAGTTCCATGGGCTAATACACAAAATAACGCCACGGGCTTCAAAACGCTCATCTTCGGCAAGCTCTTCAGCACGCGCTGCATAGTAACGGCAAAAATCAACCGCTTCACGTACTTCATCAATACCGTCTTGGGCAATTTTACCCGCTTCTTTGATACAAATAGCGACCAGTTCATCGTGATGACGTTCTAAAATATCGGCAACGCGACGTAATAAGTTGGCGCGCTCTTTTACCGATGTTTGCGACCAAGATTCAAATGCATTTTCGGCATTAGCAAGCAAGGTTTGCATTTCATCGGGCGATTGCAATTTGATATGACCAATCACTTCTTTGTGATTAGCTGGATTTTTAACTGCCAACGCACCTTTTGGTACTTGGCTTTCATCAATTAGATGCTCGTTAAACCAACTTTCTAAGTTTTCTTTGAACGGGGTGATCACATTGATATCGGTTAAATCCATGCCTTTAGAGTTAGCACGTTCAGCGCCGTATAAATCAATTGGCATTTTAATTTGCGTATTGTATTTATTGCGTAAGCCTTGCAGCGTTTCTACTGGATCTGGCAGTAGCGTTTCAACTGGCTTCGTGGTGTCAACAATCGCGTTTACGAACGATGAATTTGCACCATTTTCTAATAAACGACGCACTAAGTAAGCTAATAAGTCTTCGTGCTGACCTACGGGGGCATATACGCGGCACTGAATTTTTTCTTCAGTAACGATTTGGTCATATAATGACTCACCCATACCGTGCAGGCGTTGGAACTCAAAACCAGTGTTATCACCTTTAGCCACTTCTAATATAGTGGCAGCCGAGTAAGCGTTATGCGTAGCAAACTGCGGGTAAAGTACGTCACGTGCTTCGAGCATTTTCATGGCACACGCTTTGTACGAAACGTCGGTGGTTGCTTTGCGAGTAAATACCGGGAAATGCTCTAAACCATCTTGTTGTGTGGTTTTGATTTCGGTATCCCAGTATGCGCCTTTTACCAAACGTACCATCATTTTGCGACCCACACGGGTAGCCAGTTCAGTCAGCCATTCAATCACAAAAATAGCGCGTTTTTGATACGCTTGAACCGCAAGGCCAAAGCCGTGCCAGCCATCTAAATCTTTATCACTAAATACCGCCTCAATGACATCTAAAGAAATATCTAAGCGGTCTGCTTCTTCTGCATCAACGGTAAAGCCAATGTCATATTTTTTAGCGGCCAGTGCCAGCTCTTTTAATTTAGGCACAATTTCGCTCATCACACGCTCTTTATGCGTAAACTCATAACGCGGGTGAATCGCCGATAGTTTTACCGAAATACCAGGGCTTTTTATTGGACCGCGACCATTCGCTGCTTTACCAATGGCATGTATTGCGTTCATGTAGCTGTCAAAGTAACGCTTGGCGTCTTTCATGGTGCGAGCGCCTTCGCCAAGCATATCGTATGAATATACATAGCCTTTTTGCTCTTTATCGGCCGCGCGTTCAATGGCTTCGTCAATGGTACGTCCCATCACGAACTGCTTGCCCATAATGCGCATCGCAAAGTTAACCGATTTACGAATAACCGGCTCGCCTAAACGACCGATGGTCTTTTTAAGCATGCCAAATTGCTGTTCTTTGGTTTTATCTGTGTAGTTCACCATTTTACCGGTGACCAATAAGCCCCAAGACGACGCGTTTACAAATAACGAATCGCTGCTGCCTAGGTGCGAACTCCAGTCACCTTTAGCAAGCTTGTCACGAATTAATGTGTCTTGAGTTGCTTTATCGGGTACGCGTAGTAATGCTTCAGCTAAACACATTAATACTACGCCTTCTTCACTTGACAGTGAAAATTCATTTAACAGTGCATCGACACCGCTTTGACCATCTTGGTCTTTACGAATGTTAAGAACTATTTGGCGTGCGCGTTCCCAAGCACGGCTTCGTGCTTTAACGCCTACTTCGGCAAGTGGTAAAATGTGATCGATTACCGCATTTTCGTCGATGCGGTAGAAGTCACGGATTTTTTGTCGAATTGGACAAGTTGTTGTCAAATCGCCATTGAATAACATAAGCAACCCTCAGGAGTGATAAAACTTAAGGCAATAATAGATTACCGTTAAAATAGTCGTTGTATAATGCGTGCATTCTAATTAAAAACCAGCAGAATATGCTGGTTAAATTTCGCTTTTTACGCTAATTTACAGGGCATAATTCCATCTTATCCGTATAAAATTCTGTTATGACCAGTCCAAATAGAATACGCATGCTTGATCGTATCGATTTAGCCATCTTAGACGTTCTGCAAAAGAACGGCAGAATTTCTAATGTTAACCTCGCTAAACAGGTTAATTTAAGCCCTAGTCCGTGCCTAGATCGTGTTAAACGCCTAGAGCAAGAAGGCTATATTGAAGGCTATGCCGCGAAACTTAGCGAGGCTAAACTTAATCAAAGTTTAGTCGCTCATGTGCAGGTGTCATTAGTAACCTCGAATACCGCGGTATTTAAAGTGTTTCGTGAGCATATTTTAAAAATTGAACAAGTCGTGGAATGCGACATGGTGGCAGGGGGCTACGACTACTTATTAAAAATTAGGGTGTCTAATATGGATGAGTACCGCCAAGTGCTAGGCGATTTAGTCGATATTCCTGGCGTGGGAACCCATCACACCTACATGGTGATAGAGAAAATAAAGCAAGATCCGGGGCTACGTCTAGACTTGTAAAGCGAAAAAGAAGATATAAAAAAAGCATCCATCGATGCTTTTTTTATTTGTATAAGTGTTAATTGACGGCCTATGCCCAGCCTTGGTAGCGCTTACGGCGTGACAGTAAAATAGTTAAGATAATACCTAAAAATAATCCTAAAAATGCAATGGCGCCACCATAAGTCAGCAGTTGACGCTTTTCTTTAGAGCTGGTGGCTTGCTTTTGGCTACGCTCTTGCTCAAGTGTGCTTTGTAATTGCGTAATTTGTGCTAGTAATTGTTGGTTTTGCTCGCTGAGTTGCTGGTTTTGCTCGGTCAGCTGCGGTAATTCAACTTGCGCTTGGCGTAGTTTATTTTGCATTGCGCTCATTTCAGCACTGAGCGTTTGATATTGCTTATGTAAACCAGGTGTTTTGCTAATGTATTTCGCTTCTACCCAGCCTTCACGGTCTTTATCATCCTTTACTTTAAAAAAGCCATTTTCTTCATTGGACAATAAGGTGATTTGGGTACCGGCATCGATGGAGCCGAGAAGGCGATGATTTTTACTGGCACCAGAGCGCATAAATATATAAAGATTGTCGATAATATATGCGGCTTTCGCATCCGTGTTGGTTGCTGTTTGTGCTTGGGCTGCTTGGCTCAGCATGGGGGCGGCTGCCAATAGCAGCCATAGTAAACAGTGTTTAAGCATTTATCTACCTTGTTAATCTAACCGTGTCCGTGTTGCACGTGATTTTATATTTCACATAAGTAGTGAGATAGTATGGATTAAATAACCCAATAGCAAGGTTGATATTGTAACTAAGGGGATTTTAGCAGCGGCTATTTACGACTAAAATATTTGCAATATGCAGCCGCTTTGTTTATTTTGAGCACTTATTAATTTAAAGGGTAATCCGCAAACCTAATGGATACTGAGATAGAACTGAAGTTTTTGGTATCAGATGCCGTCGTTCCACTGATCCCCTCGTTAATTACTCAATTTGCAAAAACGGTTATCAACCAGCCTTCGCGTAGTTTACAGAATGCTTATTATGATACGCCAAGCCGTGAGCTAAGAGCCCTAGATATAGGTTTTAGAACACGCTGTGCTGACAATCAATGTGAGCAAACCATTAAACTTGCAGGCGAGGTTGTGGGTGGGCTGCACCAGCGTCCGGAGTTTAATTTAGCGATAGAGTCAAATCGTCCCGATTTAACTGCATTTGACACCGCTATATGGCCACATGGCTTACAAATAAATACCATAGCAGAAAACTTATACCCTATCTTTAGCACCAATTTTATTCGCCGTACTTGGTTAATCGAAACACAAAACGGGGCAAAAATTGAGGTGGTACTCGATAAAGGTGAAATTGCTGCCGCAGGCCAAGTTGATTTGATCAGTGAGCTTGAAATAGAGCTTATTGAGGGCAGCCGCAGTGAGCTATTTGCTTTAGCCGATAAGCTCGTTAGCCAAAACTGTATTCGCTTAGGGTTATATTCTAAAGCAGCCAGAGGCTATCGCCTTGCCGATGACACGCCCTTACAGCCAAGTAAATCGATTGGTTTTGTCAAACTCGACAAAAGCGCCACCCAAGAGCAAGCATTAATTGCTGCAATGGGCTTTGGTATTCGCTTTGTACAAAAGCATGAGCAGTGCTATTTCGATAAGCCGAGCTTAAAAACCTTAAAACGCGTTACCGATGGCATTAGCTTAATTCGCCACAACTTTTGGCTGTTTGACGACATTGTCAGTAAAGAGAGTACTGAGCAGTTACGCAGCGAATTAAAATGGTTACTCAGTGAATTAGCTTGGGTTGAAAATGCGATCCAATTAAAAACCTACACCTCGAAACGCCATGCGTATTATAAAAAAATTAACAGTGCGCCGGCATTAACGCAAGTGATCAATGACTTAAAAGAGTTGCAGCCAAGCATTGATGATATTTACGCCTTGTTTCATAGCGCACGCTACAATCGCTTATTATTGGCGTTAACCACGTGGTTAATCGATAAACAATGGCGCAAGTTTTGGGGGCAAGCACAATTGCAGGTAGCTGATAAGCCGGTGGCCAGTATTGCCACCAGACTATTTGATAAAGACTGGAAAAGTTTGCATAAACTACTTCCTAAAGAGCAATCGCTTAGCGCTACAGATTACCTCAATTTACGCACCCAATTAGAAAACAGCCTACTCAGTGGTAACTGCTTAGGGGCGTTGTTTGATAAAGAAGAGCGTTTAGAGTTTAGACTGCCGTGGTTGGATATTTCCCATGGTATGTATGAGCTCAGCACGCTGGATTATTTAAAACAGCTATGTGGTGGTCAAGAAGATGAGCAGCTTGCAAAAATTCAGCTTTGGCTTGAGCAAAAGTCTGACTTTTTGGTGAGTGCCATGGAGCAAAGCCGTCTTGCTTCATTTGATATTAAGCCTTACTGGCTGTAATGCTCGCTCAGCACTTTTGTGGTAAAGCGTGATGCAAAAAAAGTGCGTCTGGCTGCTACTGGCTTTGGTGTTGTTACCGGGGGCAAGTGCGAGCACGACAGCAAGCTGGCAACTGTATAAAAACCAACGTGGTGTCAGCGTTTATTATCGCGACATGGGCGATAAAAGCTTTGCTGTGAAAGGGGAAGTGCGGGTTAACAATACCACTGCAGCCGATTTTTTAGCGCTGCTTAGCGACACCCAAGTGGCACCGCAGTGGATTGAAAATGTTGCTAAAATTGCGTTGATCAAGATGCTTTCTCCGTCAGAAAACCTCGTCTATAGTTATTTTGATTTACCTTGGCCTGCAATCGATAGGGATGCGGTAACGTATTCTTGCTATCAGCAACTATCTGCGCAACAAAGTAAGTTAATGATAGCCTCTCGGCCCCAGCAATTACCGGTTAATAAAGGGGTAATTCGCATTAATACGTTGCAAGCCCACTGGTTATTAACAGCACAAGGTGATGATTTAATAATTGTTTATCAGGTTTATGTCTTGCCCGGTGGCGACTTACCAAACTGGTTAAATAATAAAGTAGGACTAAAAAGCACTTACAAAACATTGCTGAATTTACGCCGCATACTGCGCACAAAGCAATATCAGGCTGTTCCTCCCTTGATTGCAGCGGGGAGCTGTCCTCATGGCTAGGCTAGGTTAACTGCGGTGTATAAAAAATGGCTCTTCATGAGCCATTTTTCATATCGGCAGCTTAATATTTAGCGGCTTGGCTTTCATTCGGTAAAGCGGCTTTAATAAATTCGCGTAAGTCGTTATTAGAGCTTTTTAAATCGGCATGGCGTAAATACATCATATGCCCACTACGGTAACCTTTAAAGCTCAGGCGGTGCTGCATTTTTCCGCTTGGGTCTAATTGCCACATTGTGTATTTTGCATCAAAGTAATTCGTCGCACCGTCATAGTAACCGGCTTGCACAAGTACCTTTAAATACGGGTTTTGCGCCATTGCTAAGCGTAAGTTTTCTCCGGTATTGTTACCGCTTCTATCCCACGGGTGTACATTACCGAACAGGTTGTACTTTACATCGGTTTTATAGTTTAGCTCTTCGCGTAAGTAATAATTAATGGCTGGTGTAAATGAGTGTAACCATGAGGTTAGCTCAGCCCAGTAGTCGGGAGACTCACCGGCATCGCGTTTGTCGATACCTAAATAACGAGAGTCTAAGCGTCCTACCATTTGGCCGCGATCGCGTAATAATTCTTTCCAAAAAAACTGCGTAGGAATATCTAAGTTGTTTTGTGCGACAAATTTTTCAGATAAGCCAGCGTAGTGCGCCATTTTTTGAATAATACGTCGTTTTTCATCGTCGCCAATAAAGCCCCCTTTGGCCAACGCGGGGATTAATTCGTTAATAGTAAACTGTTCTACTTCGGGAAGTAGCTCATCTAAGTCTTTTGCTTGTAAGTCAGCCGCTAACGCTTTGTGGTACCACGCCGTGGCGGCAAAGTACGGTAGTCGATTCGCAGCTTTTACCGGACCATCACGTTTAATGCCTATATCGGTGGGGGATACCAGCACCACGCCGTTAATATACATCCACTGGCTATTTTGCAATTCATGGGCAAGGCCTGATACTCGAGTGGTACCATAACTTTCACCAATTAAAAACTTGGGTGAACGCCAACGCTCATTGCGCGTAACAAAGGTATTAAGCCATTCAGCTAGGTATTTAATATCGGCTTTGACGCCAAAAAATAACTCTTTTTGCTGCGCCTGAGACAGTAATTTACCATCTTTATCTTCTACAACGCGCGAATAGCCAGTATTCACTGGGTTAACATAAACAATATCGGCAATATCAAGCACTGAATAAGGGTTGTCTTTAACGCCATAAGGTTGAATAGGGTAACCCTCGTCATCAATTTTTAATACTCGAGGGCCGGTGTAAGCAAGGTGCATCCACACCGAAGCAGAGCCTGGGCCACCATTAAACGAAATCAATAACGGGCGCTTAGCTCTGTCATCTACCTTATCTCGTGTGTAATAGGTGTATTGCAAGGTCGCGATCGCGTCGCCTTTGTCATCCCATACCGGTTGGGTGCCCGTGGCGACAGTGTAAGAAAAGCGTTGGTTATTTATTTTCGCTTTATGCTCGGTGACAACTTTGCTGTCGATATCAATGCGGCGTTGGTTATCGGCAAACGATACGCTACTTAAGGTTAATGCCATGGCGGCAAAAGGCAATAATAGCCTGTGTCTAAACTTCATAACTGATCCTGTTTATTATTTGTAAGCTAATTAAATAAAATATTGATGCAAAAGACAAAACTATTGAGACTAGTCCCCGATATAAGTGGTTGAGTAAATATATTGACTGCACACAACCCTATACAAACGCTAAACTTAAGTTCGGGCTCAAAGCCGCTAGGCCTGATTTACCCGCTGCATAAAAAGTAATAGCGCTGTATTTAGCCTGCCATTACGCGTTCGCACCAATCAAGTTATATCGCTTAAAAAACGCACCAACTAGGTGCGTTTTTTTTGATTTTACCGCGGAAAAACAAGTTAAGTTATTAATTTATATAAATAAAAATTAATGGCACAAAGCTTGGATTGTATTAACTAAGAAAAACGATAACGTGTCCTAAGGGGGCCATGATGAAAATGATTAGTGCAATCATTAAGCCATTTAAATTGGATGAGGTGCGCGGCGCGCTTGCTGATTTAGGTATTGAGGGAATGACAGTGGTGGATGTTAAGGGCTTTGGCCGGCAACGGGGTCATACCGAGTTATATCGAGGGGCAGAGTATCAAGTCGATTTTATTCCAAAAATAAAACTCGAAATTGCCACTCGCAGCGAAAATTGTCAGCGCGTGGTAGAGGCCATTACGCAAGTAGCTGGCACCGGAAAAATTGGTGACGGTAAAATATTTGTCTACGACCTAGATCAAATTGTGCGTATCCGTACCGGTGAACTAGATGAACAAGCAATTTAAGGAGGCGTTATGGAAAATACAATAATAGAACTAAAGTTTTCGCTCGACACCTTTTACTTTTTAATATCAGGTATCTTAGTTATGTGGATGGCCGCTGGCTTTGCCATGTTAGAAGCGGGGTTGGTGCGCTCTAAAAATACCACCGAAATTTTAACTAAAAATATCGCCCTGTATTCAATCGCGTGTACCATGTTTTTATTGATTGGTTACAACATTATGTATGTGAATAATCCCGAGGGCGGCGTTATTCCATCATTTGGTGGGTTAATTGGCAATCAAGCGACCGATGCTGATCACTCACTAGAGTCCGACTTCTTCTTTCAGGTGGTGTTTGTTGCCACAGCCATGTCGATAGTCTCGGGCGCGGTAGCTGAGCGGATGAAATTATGGGCATTTTTAGGCTTTGCGGTGGTATTAACCGGCGTTATTTATCCGCTTGAAGGTTACTGGACGTGGGGTGGTGGCTTTTTATCTGAGATGGGCTTTGTCGATTTTGCCGGCTCAGCTATTGTGCATGCCACAGGGGCAACCGCCGCCTTAGTGGGGGTGTTATTGCTCGGAGCACGTAAAGGTAAATACGGTAAAAATGGTGAAATATACCCAATTCCTGGTTCAAACTTACCACTAGCCACCTTAGGTACGTTTATTTTATGGATGGGCTGGTTTGGCTTTAATGGTGGCTCACAGTTGTTAATTTCTGATGCAGAAAACGCCACTGCAGTAGGTAAAATATTATTAAATACGAATGCCGCCGCTGCCACGGGAGCTATCGCTGCGCTGTTTGTTTGTAAGTTACTGTGGGGCAAAGCCGACTTAACCATGGTACTTAATGGCGCCTTAGCAGGCTTGGTAGTGATCACCGCAGACCCGCTATCGCCTTCGCCACTACTGGCATGTGCATTAGGTTTATTAGGTGGTTCATTGGTGGTATTTAGCATTGTTGCGCTGGATAAAATTAAGATAGATGATCCGGTAGGAGCCATTTCAGTGCATGGTGTGTGTGGTATTTTAGGTATTATGTTAGTGCCGGTAGCAAATAACGACGCCAGTGTAATAACCCAGTTAGTTGGTTTGCTATGTATTCTTGGCTTTGTGTTTGTAAGCTCTTTAATAGTATGGGGCATATTAAAATATACTGTGGGTATTCGTGTTAGCGAAGAAGAAGAGCTTAATGGCATGGATCAGCACGACTGCGGCATTGATGCTTACCCAGAATTTGTCTCGGTACGCAGTAATTAATGGCAAAACTTCACTTTTTGTGTGTGTTTAACAGCGCTACTTAGGTAGCGCTTTTTTTATTTCAGGTAAGGTTAATTTTAAACGGGTTAAAGTGCACAGTGACTGCATTTAGCTGAATTAGCAGTGACGATTATGTTAAGCTCACACCCGTAACATGAACCTTGGGAATAAATTACATTTAAATGGCTGATAATAAAAAAACACCGACCAGTAAACCGGCTGCAAAGCGGGCACCTAAAGCATCAAAAACTAGCTCACGAAAGAGTGTTAAAAAAGGCAAAAACAATCAATCAGCCTTAGCTCAGCGCACTTTGTTTGCTAAGCTTTGGTCTATTTTTTGGAAGCTAAGTTTAGCAACTTTTATTGCTATGGCGCTTTATTTTATTTACCTCGATGCCAAAATTACGCGTCAATTTGAAGGCAATAAATGGCAATTACCCGCGCAAGTATATGCTCGCTCTATGGCTTTTTATCCAGGGCAGTTTTTATCCAGCCAAGAGGTTATTTGGGAGCTTGAGCGGCTTAATTATTCAGCCGTAAACCGCTTAAGCCGAACGGGGCAATATGTTAAAACGGCTAACAGCATTAAAATTTATCGTCGTGATTTTGAATTTTATGATGGCTTAGAGCAAGCGCATATTATTGAGTTACGCTTTGCCGGGCAAAAAGTAGCCAGCATTAAAGATAAACTTGGTCGTCGCATCAATAGCGCACGACTAGAGCCGGTACAAATAGCGCGCTTAGGGAATGACTCAAAACAAGATCGTGAATTTGTGCCATTAGAAAAATTCCCTGCCATGCTAAAAGACACCTTGCTGGTGGTTGAAGACCGTAATTTTTATCAGCACCATGGGGTGTCGGTGTTTTCTATTTTACGTGCGCTGTATACCAATATTCAAGCTGGGCGCACAGTGCAAGGTGGCAGTACCTTAACGCAGCAGCTAGCTAAAAATATTTATTTAACCCGTGAGCGTTCCTTGCTGCGAAAAATAAATGAAGCCTTCATTGCCCTTATTTTAGATTACCGTTACAGCAAAGATCAGATCTTAGAAGCGTACCTAAACGAGGTGTACCTTGGTCAATCCTATAACCAAGGGGTACACGGAATGGGCTTGGCCGCTGAATTTTATTTTTCAAAACCGGTCGATGAGCTTGAATATGATCAAATCGCGCTGCTTGTCGCCATGGTGAAAGGGCCGTCGTATTACAACCCACGCCGTTATCAAGAGCGTGCCATGGAACGACGTGATCTCGTGCTGCGTTTAATGGTAGAAAACAAGTTAATAACCACTAACGAGTATCGTGCATCACTAAACAGAGCGCTTGATATTGCGCCAATGAAAGCCAGCTTACAAAAAGCGTATCCAGGTTATTTAGAGTTAGTTAACCGCGAGCTTAAGCAACTGGTGCCGGATCAAGATGTGCTGGATGCGGGCGTTCGCGTATTTACCTACTTTGATCTACAAAAACAAACGGCCATGGAACAGTCGATTGAAAAAAGCTTGCCCTATTTAGAAAACAGACCGAAGACCAGCGAACTTGAAGCGGCAATGATCTCGGTTAATGTTGAAAAAGGGGGCGTGTCGGCATTGGTGTCTGGGCGCGATGTACGTTATTCGGGGTTTAATCGCGTACTTGATACCAAGCGTAATATTGGCTCATTGGTTAAACCAGCAGTCTACCTCAGTGCCTTGCAGTTACCGCATTACAATTTAGCGACCTTGCTGGATGACTCCCCAGTACAAGTAACCAATGAGCAAGGCCAAGTATGGCAACCGGAAAATTTTGATCGTCAGTTCCGCGGCGCCATCCCGTTGTATAAAGCGTTTAGCAATAGCATTAATATTCCAGCGGTAAACTTAGGCTTAGATGTAGGGCTCGATAAGGTGGTTAATACCTTAAAAGGGTTAGGGGCCGAAGGCGCTATTAACGAATACCCGTCGTTATTATTAGGCGCAATAGAAATGTCGAGCTTTGAAGTTGCACAGTTATATACCACTCTTGCGGCCGACGGTGAATACAGAAAGCTCACCGCCATATCGGCACTCACTGACTCGGTGGGCAAGGTGCTTTATGTGCATCAAGTGAAGTCGCAACCGCGTTTTGCTAAAGACGCTATGTATATGACGAAATACGCGATGAAACGCGTCACTAAAGATGGCACCGCGAAACGCTTAAACCTACACTTTCCGTCAATACAACTAGCAGGTAAAACCGGTACCAGTAATGATTTACGCGATAGTTGGTTTGCCGGTTTTGATCAAAATACCGTAACCGTGGCATGGCTTGGCCGAGACGATAATAAAAGCATGGGCTTAACTGGCAGTGTTGGTGCGCTCGAAGCCTATATTCGCTACTTAAAGCCGCTTAACCCCGAAGCGATAGCAGACACTCGTCCGTCATCTATTCGCTGGGCGTTTGTTAACGAGCAAACCGGTAGGCAGGCACCGCCTGGGTGTGGCAAAGTTATTCAGTTACCGCTGCGCGCCAGTGAGTTTGAACCTAGACCACAGTGTATTCGTTAAGCGTCTTTAAATAACGACATGACACAAAAAAAGCCCGTTAGGGCTTTTTTTGTGTGCGGCATAAGATTGAAACTTTATGCTTTACAGTTTAGCAAACACGCGCTCTGCAGCGGCGATGGTAGCGCTGATCTCTTGCTCATTGTGCGCAGCACAGACAAAGCCTGCTTCAAACGCTGAAGGCGCTAAATAAACACCTTCTTCAAGCATTAGGTGGAAAAAGCGCTTAAAGCGTTCTAGATCGCACTCAGTGGCTTGTTGGTAACTCGTTACTTTTTCAGCGTCAGTGAAGAAAAAGCCATACATGCCGCCCGCGTAGTTGGTGGTTAAAGCAATGCCAGCTTTTTTAGCGGCTGCTTCAAACCCTTCACAAATCGCTTTACTAGTGGCTTCTAGTTTTGCATGTAAGCCTGGTTCGCTTAACAGCTCTAATGATTTTAAGCCCGCCGCCATGGCAATCGGATTACCCGACAGTGTACCCGCTTGATAAACAGGGCCCGTGGGGGCGATGAAATCCATAATTTCATTTTTACCACCAAAGGCGCCTACCGGCATGCCACCACCAATCACTTTACCTAAACAGGTTAAGTCTGGTTTGATGTTGTAATACGCCTGTGCGCCGCCAAGGGCAACACGAAATCCGGTCATCACTTCGTCAAAAATAAGCACTGACTTGTATTCATCACAGACTGCGCGCAGTCCTTCTAAAAAGCCCGCTACCGGAGGAATACAGTTCATATTACCGGCCACTGGCTCGACGATAATACAGGCAATTTCATCGGCGTATTTTTCGAAAATGGCTTTCACTTCATCAAGATTATTAAACGACACAGTCAGTGTGTGCTTAGCAAAATCTTCAGGAATGCCCGGTGAATTAGGTACGCCCATTGTTAACGCACCTGAGCCGGCTTTTACTAATAGTGAGTCGGCATGACCATGGTAGCAACCTTCAAATTTTAAAATTTTATCGCGGCCAGTATAACCACGGGCTAAGCGAATAGCGCTCATGGTCGCTTCGGTGCCTGAGCTTACCATGCGAACTTTTTCGATAGAGGGTACTAGTTGCTTTACTTTTTCGGCCATTAATATTTCGGCTTCGGTGGGGGCACCGTAACTGAGACCATTTTCTACCGCGTCATGCACGGCTTGTTTTATTTCTGGGTGGTTATGGCCCATGATCATTGGCCCCCATGAGCCAACATAATCGATATAACGATTGCCATCGGCGTCAAAAGTATACGCACCTTCGGCTTTAGTAATAAACAGTGGTGTGCCACCTACACCATTAAAAGCGCGTACCGGTGAATTTACGCCACCCGGAATAGAGTCTTGTGCGCGTTTAAATAAGTCTTGGCTAATTGTCATGAAAAATCCTATTGTTTTGTCACATCATAAGGGAGTTTAGCTATCGCGTTTGCGGCTAAACCACGGTACGTCTACTTCATACTGCTCAACTTTATCTTCCACGCCCAGCGTTAAAGCAAACAGCGCCATACGAATGAGTACGCCATTTTGCACTTGGCGGAATATGGCTAAATTGTCGTTACTGTTTAAGTCGTTATCCAGCTCGTTGGCTTCTAAACGGCTATCGCGCGGCAGCGGGTGCATCAGCACTGAGTTAGGCTTACAGTGACTGTTGTATATTGACTGGCTAATACGAAAGCCGCCACGGTATTTGTTGGCTTCTTCTTGCGATGGAAAGCGCTCTTCTTGAATTCGCGTTTGGTAGACGATGTCGGCGGCTAAGTTGCCTTCCATTTTGTTTACCAGTTCAATTTTATGCCCGGCGTTATCAACGGCATCAAGCACATAACTTGGCATTTGTAGGCCATCGGGGGCAACCATAGAAAACTTTACGTTTTTATAGTGGCATAATAATTTTGATAATGAATGCACGGTACGGCCGTATTTTAAGTCGCCAACCAGCGCGATATGCATGCCATCAATACTTTGATCAAAACGGCTTAATTCCCGTTCAATGGTTAATAAATCGAGTAATGCTTGCGTGGGGTGCTCGTTTGGGCCATCGCCACCGTTAATAACGGGGACGCTACAGCCAGTGGCAAATTCGCTAACCGAGCCGGCATCAGGGTGACGCATTGCAACGGCATCGGCATAAGCCGATATAACGCGCGCGGTATCGTACAACGATTCTCCCTTCGCCAATGCCGAGCTTTGCATGCCTGTGGTTTCACGTACTAGCCCGCCGAGTAAGTTAAACGCAGTACCAAAGCTCACGCGAGTGCGGGTACTTGGCTCAAAAAACAAGTTTGCTAAAATAGCGCCTTCAAGCACGTTTGTCCGCTTTTGCTTTTTAGCATACGGCTCCATTTTTTTAGCCACAGTAAATATACGTTCAATACAGTCTCTGTCGAGTTGGTTTACTGAGAGTATATTTTCACCTTGGAAACTTAGCATCGGGTTATTCCTAATTATTCTAAAGGCGCGATAATCCATATTGGAGCACGCAATCGCGCATATTATAGCAAAAGTAGCGAACTACATGGCAGTAAAAACGGCCACGTAGCCATTCATTATAGGCTTGGTTTGATCACCGCTAACGCGACAATAATGAGCAATGCGATAACCGGTAGCTCATTAAAAACACGGTAAAAGCGATCACTGCGGGTGTTACGGTCATGCTTAAAATCAGCTAGTAATTTAAAGCAGTAGCCATGGTAACAGTATAAAATAATGACCAGCAGCAGCTTGTAATGGAGCCACATACTGTACCTAAACCAATCGCGGCCGTATTCTACGATGGTTAACACACCAAATACAGCAGTTAACACCGCAAATGGCGTAACAAATAAGAGTAATCTGCGCTCCATAACCTTAAGCATTGAGTTACACGATCTTTCTTCGCTTAAAGCGTGGTAAACAAATAGCCGGGGTAAGTAAAAAATGCCGGCAAACCAGGCAATCATAAAAAATATATGTAGAGTTTTATAAATTAATAGTGCGCTCATACTGCTCTCATCATTATTAAAGTAAGCTGTTACGAATGGTTAAAATGTGGTGAATTTGATCCCAGCGTAATAACCCCATAATTTGTTGGTTATCTAATAAATTATAAACGTACAAGGCGCCGCTGCGCTTATCGTTTAATAGTTCAAAGGCATCGGCCAGCGTTGTTTGGCTACTCACTCCATGTAAACTAATATAACTAAGGTTAGTGGCTTGGTCTGACATTAAACTTAAATCATATTCGGCTAAGCGATAACCGTTTTCTTCATCAAATACAATTAACGGTGTTTGGCTATCCATGGCATCAAGGGTATTTTTAATTTGTTCATTATCGGCGGAATAAATTAGCTTAAAATTCTCATCCATTTCTTCCATCACGCCGACTTTTTGCAATGCTTCAGTGGCTGGCGACACTTGATAGGGGAGTTCTTGAAAGTCGAGTTGCTGTAAAAATATTGACCGGTTACCAAATACTTGCAGCGCTGTGACATAAGCGGTGGTGATCACTATCATTGCCGGCACAATAATTTCGGGAGATGAGGTTAGTTCCATTACGGTGGTTAATGCCGCCAAGGGCGCATGCAGTGTCGCGGCTAATAGCCCCGCCATACCTAATACGCCATAAGTGCCGGCAATATCAGCACCGGGGCTAATAAATTGTGCGAAAAAGGCCATTAGCGTGCCGGTTAATACGCCAAGCCCAATCACCGGGCCAATTAACCCACCAGGAATACCTAAGCCAATTGCAAATAACGTGGCCAGTAATTTAGCAATTAAAATAGTGGTGAGTAATTTAATATTCTCAGGAGAGTCCACCGCAATGGTAATCGCGCTCATACCTGAGCCCATGGCTTGCGGTACCGCATAGGCGATTAGGCTGGCGATACAGCCAGCAATAAGTAACCGCGGAAACATGCTCAGTGGCTTAAAGGTTTTAATAATCAGCATTAAATTTTGATTAAAACTATAGGCAACCGCACCGAGCCCCATGCCACACAAAATTAAATAAGGATAATGCCAGCCGCTCAGTGGGGCGATGCTGATAAGCGCAAGCTCAGAGCCTTCGCCAAAAACAAATTGTGTGGCGAGTGCGCCTGTTACGGCAGCAAGCATAATGGGCACAAATATATGGACTTTGTATTCACGCAGCACCACTTCCATAACAAAAATTACCGCCGCCAAGGGGGTATTAAACGAGGCGGCAATTCCCGCAGCCACGCCACAACCACTGAGGGTACGCATGGCGTTATGCGGTAAATGTAATTTGTCGGCTAAAATGCTCGCGCCGGTCGCACCAATATGTACCGAGGGGCCTTCACGGCCAACCGAAAAGCCACTGATCAGCGCCAGCGCGCCGCCAACAAATTGGTTCAGCGTGTTATACAGTGGCATTTGTCCGTAGTGGCGTTTAATGCGATGAATAACAAACGGAATACCTAAGCGGTAATGTTTAAATCCGGTAAAAGCAGCAAACAAGGCAATTAGCAATGCAGCAACCAGTGGCATTAACACACGCTCTAAGGTGGGCAGGGTGGTGAAGTCGTCGGGGGTTTCTAAAAATAAACTTTGAAAAAAGAGGATGGTTAAGCGAAATAAAATAATAAAAAATGCAGCAATTAATCCGGCAGTTACGCCTAATAAGCATAATTGTACGGATGTTTTAGGTTGCGCTAATTTACGCCTGAGTCGCTCAAGCCACATGCATTATTCCCCCAGCACTTTGCAGCGCACATTTTAGCAAAAGCCAATCGCTAAGTCCTTGTGATTTTGTAAAATAATTACTTTATCGGCAAACTAATTTAGCAAACGCAGTTAACGCAGGCGTTGCTTCCGCTATTGCTTAGTAACCTGTGCTGTCGTGGTGACAAATCGCTAAAACAAAGTGACGCTTTATTTTACTATACTTGATTAAACCACTCGGGTATTAGATAATCACGCCATTACGATATTGAGGGTATTAGAATGTCAGCAGAATTACCAATTAAGTTCACCGATGCGGCGGCTAGTCGTGTTAAGCAGTTAATCGAAGAAGAAGAAAATCCAGAACTTAAATTACGCGTTTATGTAACGGGTGGTGGGTGTTCTGGTTTCCAGTACGGTTTTACCTTTGATGAAAAAGCCAACCCGGGTGATTTAGAAATTGTAAAAAATGGTGTTACTTTAGTCGTCGACCCCATGAGTATTCAATATTTAGTTGATGGTGAAGTGGATTACACCGAAGGCTTAGAAGGCGCTCGCTTTTTTGTATCTAACCCTAATGCCACAACGACGTGTGGCTGTGGTGCCAGCTTTAGTGTGTAACTAAGCCCATTGATGATTGATAAAAAGCCGCTTGTAGCGGCTTTTTTTATGCCTATAAATTAGTGGGGGCGTATTCTGTTAGCTGCATCACGACAATAAAGAAGCCCAATACAAAAATAGAAAACAGTAAAATATAAACAAAGCCTTTTTTACCTTGTTTAATGGGGACCCCATTATGGCGCAGAAAAAAATACCAACCTAAAGATAAAATAATTGGGAGTAAAAAAAGTAGCCTGAACATTATTTAGCCTTTTAGTGCAAATTATTAGGTAATAATAAACATGTAACATTAAAATGGAACAAAATTGTTACAAACAGATAGTAATGGTTTAAGCTATATTCAGGCTGAGCAGATGTTGATTGGCGCTTGGCCTGGGCAAAGGCGAAATTTACCATTCAGCTTTAAGCCAATAGTATATAATATATTCATGAATGAGACGGGCAAAATTTCATTCACCACAACAAAAATACCTATAATTTATAGTATTTTAGGGCGTAATAGGTTGATTTACATAAATGTCAATTAAGGTTATTGCACCTTGTACTCGCCTACAGTTATTAACAATATCTGTATTAATTAGGATTTCAGCACATCGAGTAGGAGATGTATATGATGGGTAAAACGGTATCATCCGAAGAAAATGCACGGTTAACAAAGTGGCTTAAGAGTAAGCGCCACGATAAAGGGCATACCATGCGTAGTTTGGCGCAGCTATTGGGCACACCGCATTCGTTTATCGGTAAGGTTGAAAACCAAGAACGCCGTTTAGATGTAATTGAGTTTGTGCGTTACTGCAATGCACTGGAAGTTGACCCGCATGAAGCGTTAAACATACTTAAAATAGATTAACGCTGCCGCTGCTTAGCATGTGTGCAACCGTACTCAATGCTAAGCAGCCAGTTAACTGTTTTGGTGGTAATTATGTTCGAGTTGATACAACTTATGGCGAATTAAATATAAAAAGATCAACGACGGTAGCACCATTAACGCGGTTAGAATGAAAAACAGTGACCAGTTACCTGCTAACCAATCATCGATCACCACGCCACTGTAACTCGACAACACAGTACGGCCTAAGTTCCCTAACGATGCCAGTAACGCATAGTGAGTTGCACTAAACGCTCTATCGCAGAGCATAGAAATAAATGCCACCATAGCCACTAACGACCAGGCTTGGGTAAAACCATCCACCACAATAGCCATGGCGTACAAATGCTCTTTAGGTCCCGCAAGCGCAATCCAAGAAAACATTAAGTTGGAAGCCGCCATTGCCACACCACTAATAAATAAGCCTTTCACAATGCCGTATTTGTGATTAAAAATACTGCCTAAAAAAGCGAATACTATGGTAATTAACCCGGTACCTAGCTTAGAGTAATTGGCTATTTGGGTATTGCTAAAGCCCACCTCTTTATAAAACACAATTGACATGCGGGCTAAAAACGCTTCACCTATTTTAAATAAGAAAATAAATGCCAGCAGCGCGAGGGCGGTTTTTACGCCATTTTTAGCAAAAAAGGTTTTAAATGGGTCAACCACAGTCACGGCAAGCCAGGCCAAAACTTTGCTGGTTGGCGTGTGTTTACTGCTGGCAAGCTTTTTAAGATATACCCGCTCCAGCTCTGCGTGTACCGCTTCGCGATTTGATTGGGGTTCTTGAGCCCAAAACACACAGCTCATTAATAACACCATAATCGCCGATAAAAAGTAATACACGTGAGGCCAGTCTATTGACGGAATGTCGGCCATATAAAATGGAATGGCGCCGAGTAACGCATAACCGCTCCACCATCCAGAGGTGGCCATTGCCGCCGCTGCGGTGGCTTTATGGGATTCTTGTTCGCTTAAAGTATCGATTCGAAAGGCATCAATGGCAATGTCTTGAGTGGCTGAGGCCACGGCAATTAATAAGCACAGGCCGGCTGCGATGGCTAAATTAGCTGTTAAATCAAGGCCGGCTAAGAGTAAGGTGCCGAGTAAAATAAAACTCTGGCAAAACAGAATCCAACTGCGGCGTTGCCCAAGCCACTTATATAATCCCGGTAACTTGGTGCGGTCGATGAGTGGTGACCATAAAAAATTAATACTGTAAGCGCCAAAGACAATGCCAAACAAGCCAATCATACTGCGGCTTAATCCTTCGTCTTTTAACCACGCCGACATCACTGAGCCAATCAGCACCCATGGAAAGCCACTACTCATACCAAAGATAAAAACATTAATTAGGCGTTTGTCTTTAAAGTAACTAAAGTATTCGCGAATCGAGAGTGTTTTGCTCATAGGTCCTTCATTGGCTTAAATAAAGCGCAGCTAAGCTGCGCTTATAATGATTACAGCGGCACGTGCTCAAGCAGTTTTATATTTAAAATAACCACGGGTTGCTCGGGGACAAAATCATAACCAATTTTTTCGTTATAGCCGGTTTTTACCGCCATAATTTTATCTAACGTGTCATAGCCATCCATCACAGTGCCAAACACCGCAAAGCCCCAGTCACGGCCCGGATTTAAATGGTCGTTATCGTCCATATTAAAAAAGAATTGGCGCGTGCCAGAATGGGGTTCACGATCTTGATACGCCATAGCAATGCTATACATATCGTTAGTTAAACCATTACCGCTTTCGTTAAAAATTGGGTCGTTTTCATGTAGGCCAGCGTAGTCTTTATCGTAGCCACCGCCTTGAATAACAAAGTCACGATCGTTTTCTACATCGCGCTCAACACGATGAAACACACTACCTTGATAGCTTTTATCCATCACGTAGGTTAAAAAGTTATTTACCGTAATAGGGGCTCTTGAGCGATCTAGCTCCACCACAATATTACCTAAAGTAGTAACAATTTCGACGCGCGGGAAGATATTATCTTTTTGCACAAAACGTCCCTCTTGGGCCGCTAAACTGGCAACACTAAACAGTAGGCTGCAGCAAATTAATAACAGTTGTTTCATTGTTAGCCTTCTAAAAATTGAATTAATTCGGGGTCAGATACAATGCGGGTAATTATTTGCTCAGTCAACTTATTAAGCTGACCTTCCACTTTTGCTCTATCGTGGCTCAGTGGCCCCGCTAAATTCGCATTGCCGCGGTACACTTTACTAAAATTGCTATTGGCACGAATGACGCGTATGCCAAATTCGATGTCAGCTTCGCTACTGTGGCTCATAAGCTTTTCCGTCACCACCGCTTGCAGCGCATGAATATCGAGCTCAAAACGCACCGCGGCTAAGTTAGAAATACTGGCCCCATTACGGCTCAGTGCACTGTCTAAAATACTTTTAATTGACGTGGTAATACCGTGGCTGGCAAAGGTTTTGGTTTTGTCAGATTCTATCAGTTTTAAGGTGGCACTATCACCGCGTAAATCAATCACACTGGTACTTAAGCTGCTATCAATTGAGCTTATTTGGCCGTTTTTATACACCGGGTTGAGTATAATTTGATTGGGTTGATTGCTGCACGCGGGAAGTGCAAGCAATACCAGCCAAGGTAAAAGGTATTTTATAATGTGCATTTATAACATTCCGGTATTTTTTGTGGCACTAAGTACAACAAACTTTTTGTTAGAGCCTAATAGCTTACAGTTACCAAACATACGGTTTAATTTGTCGTGATAATCTAAATGGCGGTTACCAATAATGCGTAACTCGCCACCTTCTTTTAAGGTGTCTTTCGCTTCTTTGAACATTTGCCATGCAATATGATCAGTCACCGCTTGTGCTTGGTGAAAGGGAGGGTTACACAACACCATATCGGCACTGTCGCGCTCAAACCCTGACAAGCAATCATTTTCGATAAATGTACATTGCTCAAATTTTTCTGCCATATTGAGCTCAACGTTTAACCGAGCAGATTCAACCGCCATGTACGACTCGTCAACAAAGGTGATAGAGGCGTTAGGGCAACGTGACAACGTCATTAAGCCAACCACCCCGTTACCACAACCCAAATCAATAATGTTTTTTGCTTTATTGGTTTGGGGTAGGTAATTAAAAAAGAACCGAGCGCCAATATCCAGCGAGTCCCGTGAAAACACATTCGCATGATTGGTGATGTTAAAGTCGGTGCCTTCAAGCTCCCAGGTCACCGGAAAATCAGCCGCTTTGTAGCCACCTTGCGCTTGGCTGATAATTAACCGTGACTTTTTAACTGCTAAGCTGGTTTTCGTTGCGCCAATAAATTGCTCAAATGCTTTAATTGTTGAGTTATGTACGTCTTTGGTTTTAGCCGCGCCAATAACCGGTGTACCGGGGGCTAATACTTCGCTCAGCTCAGATAACTGGTATTGTAAAAAGCCTAAAGTACGCGGTACCTTTATAAGTACTAAATCAATATCATCAGGCAGTGCAGACAAACTATCGAGTTGGCTAAACTGCGTGGTCGCTATTTTATTTTCGGCTAAGTTATACGCCGCTGCTTGATGGCTAATATACGAATCGTTTACTGAACAAACCGTTAATTGTTGTTGGCTAAAATAACAAGACAAGGCGCCAAAACTGTCATTTAAAATGAGCAAAGAGCGACAAGCGGGGTAATGTTCGCTAACATAGTTGATCAAATATTCATCGGCTGAGTCCCACGCTTGTAAACTGCGGTTTTTTTGATCCAATGGAAAGCGTTCTAGAGTAAAGGTTTTATCGCCGAGCTGTGCTTGCGTGGTCATAATAGTTTAGTGATCAGTAATCAAATGATAGGTAAATTCTAACATGCAACGGCCAAACGCCAACCCCCAACTGTTACCAAATGGCTTTTCTTATCAAAGTAGTGCGCTGAGTGCACAAAAAAGTCTCAATTTATTTTACTATTTACAGCAAAATTTGCCTTGGCAGCAGCCCAATAGCACTGTGTATGGCCGTACCGGGCCTATTCCGCGGCTACAGTGTTTTATTAGCGATGCAAATATAAACTACAGCTATTCCCACAGTAAATTAGTGGTGGAACCGTGGCCGACTATATTGTTAGCTATGCGCCAGCGTTTAGCGGCCCATTTAAAGCAACCGTTTAATTCTTTGCTGGTGAATTATTACCGCGATGGTAACGATAGTATGGGTTGGCACAGTGATGATGAAATAGAACTTGGCCCGCAGCCGACCATAGTGTGTATTTCGCTGGGTGCAGAGCGGGCTTTAAAGTTAAAGCACAAAGCCAGTAACACAGTAACCGAAATAAAGTTACACAGCGGCAGTTGTTTAGTGATGAGCGGCCATAGTCAGCGTGATTATCAACATGCCATCGCTAAGCAAACATCGTTAGCGCACCCACGCATTAGTTTAACCTTTAGGTATATAAAGCAGCGCGGTTAAAACTAAATTAGTTAGCCATTGAGCTGGGCTAATTGCTATAGTAAGCACATAACGAAGTAATAATGATGGTTTTTATGTCAATGCAGCAACAAATTCAACAAAAAATCAGCGATGCTATCGCCTGTAAACACTTAAATGTAATTAATGAAAGCCACATGCACAGTGCCGGCACCGAGTCGCATTTTAAAGTGATTGTGGTGAGTGAAGAATTTGCCGGTAAACGGCTATTACAGCGCCATCGTGAAATTAATGAAATATTAAAAGATGAACTCGCTAACCATATTCACGCTTTGGCTATTCACACCTATACGCCAGAAGAGTATGCAGAGCAAGATGGTGAAGCGCCTGAGTCGCCAACGTGTATGGGTGGCTCTAAGTCAGACAGCTAATAAAATGCTTTAATAACGACGATGATTTGCTCAAAATTCAGAGAGTAACTGATCAGATCAGTGTTTTTAGTTTTAGCCTTTAAACTAGCGCTAATTTTTATTGTCAAAGATATAGGATGATCAATGGTCATTAAGCCTAAAATTCGCGGATTTATCTGCACCAATGCACACCCTGTAGGCTGTGCTGAGCATGTTCAAGAACAAATTAATTATGTAAAGCAGCAGGGGCCATTAAACAATGCGCCTAAAAATGTATTAGTTATTGGTGCCTCTACCGGCTATGGCTTGGCATCACGCATTACCGCTGCATTTGGTGGCGGCGCTAAAACATTAGGTATTTTCTTTGAAAAAGAAGGTACTGAGCGTAAAACCGGCTCAGCAGGCTGGTATAACACGGCGGCGTTTCAAAATGCCGCAGATGAAGCGGGTTTATGGTCGAAAAACATTAATGGCGATGCGTTTTCGAACGAAATCAAGCAAAAAGCCATTGATACAATCAAAGCTGATTTAGGCAAAGTAGATTTGGTTATCTATAGCCTAGCGTCGCCGCGTCGTACCGACCCTAATACCGGCGAAGTGTTTTCATCAACCCTTAAGCCGATTGGCAATGCGGTTACCACAAAAAATCTAAATACCTCAAAACGTGAAATTGACGAGATCACGGTAGAAGCGGCAAGCCAAGAAGATATCGACAACACCATTAAAGTAATGGGCGGTGAAGATTGGGAAATGTGGATTGATGCGCTAAAAGAAGCCGATGTACTGGCTGATAATTTTAAAACCACTGCGTATACCTATATTGGTAAAGAGCTAACTTGGCCTATTTACGGCCACGCTACAATCGGTAAGGCAAAAGAAGACTTAGACCGTGCAACGGCGGCCATAAAACAGTCGACTCAGGCACTTAATGGTGAAGCGTATGTTTCATCACTGAATGCGGTTGTTACGCAAGCAAGCTCAGCCATTCCAATTATGCCTTTATATATCTCTGCACTCTTTAAAGTAATGAAAGCAGATGGCACCTACGAGGGCACAATTGAGCAAATTCATGGCTTATTTAGTGAAAACTTATACGGTGACTCACCTCGCTTTGACGAAGGCGGTCATTTATTCCAAAACTACAAAGAGCTAGAAGATGACGTGCAAGCGCGTATTCAAGCCGTGTGGGATAGCGTCGATACCAGCAGTATTGATGAATTAACGGACTATGTGGGCTACCACAATGAGTTTTTACGCCTCTTTGGTTTTGGTATTGATAGCGTTGATTACGAGCAAGACGTTGACCCAGTGCAACCTATTGCCAATATGATTGACTGATCAGTTGTATCAAACCGTTTAAAAAAGTCGCCTAGTGCGACTTTTTTATTGCTGGCATTTTTATCGCCATGATGCTTTTTAATAAACATACAACTTTGGTCTAGCTTGAATTTTAGTAAATAGTTAGCTCGAGGGTAAATAAGCCTTTCTCTGGGATAATTTTCATAAATACACTCGCATAGTCGGTCACAATGATGTTAAAATCAGAGCAATATTTGAGGGGTTTTGCTGCGTTGCTTGTTTAGTCTTAATAACAGGTTAGTTTTATGCTGGTTGTTGAGGTCAAAGTGGCGGCGTGGTTAATACGATTTTTCAGTTTCTTTCCGTTAATGTAGTGCAAGTGCGTATGATCAATATAAAAAAAGGTCTGGACTTACCCATAGAGGGCACACCACAGCAAGTTATTCATGATGGGTCTCCCGTCAAACGAGTAGCTGTGCTAGGTGAAGAATTTATCGGTATGCGTCCAACCATGCATGTTCGTGTGGATGACCAAGTAAAAAAAGGCCAGGTACTTTTTGAAGACAAAAAGAACCCAGGTGTATTATTTACTGCACCAGCTTCTGGTACAGTAAAAGAAATTAATCGTGGTGCTAAACGTGTACTGCAATCTGTTGTTATTGAAGTGAACGGCAGTGAGCAAATCACCTTTGGATCTTTTTCAGACACTGAACTTGCGAGTTTAGATCGTGAAAAAGCTAAAGAAGTACTTATTCAGTCGGGTCAATGGACTGCACTTCGTGCTCGCCCATTTAGTAAAGTAGCGGCGGTGGATGCAAATCCTAGCTCTATTTTTGTAACCGCAATCGACACTAACCCTCTTGCTGCAGATCCTGCGGTAATTATTGCTGAAAATGTGCAAGCATTTGAAGCGGGTTTAGCCGTTGTTTCGCGTTTAACCGACGGTAAAGTATTTGTTTGTAAGCAAGCAGGTAGCCAAGTACCTAGTTCATCAATTGCTCAAGTAGAAGTACATGAGTTTGGTGGCGTACATCCGGCTGGCCTTGTAGGCACACACATCCATCACCTTGACCCAGTATCTGCTAGCAAGCAGGTTTGGCATATTGGTTACCAAGACGTTATTGCCTTTGGTCACCTTTTCCTTACCGGTGAAATTTACACAGATCGTGTAATTTCTCTTGCAGGTCCTCGCGTTAAAAACCCTCGTTTAGTGAAAACACAATTAGGTGCTTCATTGGATGATTTAGTGGCTGGTGAATTAGAAGACGGTGATAACCGTGTTATTTCTGGTTCGGTATTGTCAGGCGCTATTTCAAACGGTGTTCATGCATTCTTAGGTCGTTACCACGTTCAAGTATCGGTATTACTTGAAGGTCGCGAAAAAGAATTGTTTGGCTGGATTGCACCAGGTAGTGATAAATTTTCAGTAACGCGTACTTTTATTTCTCACCTTGCACCAAGTCGTTTATTTAAAATGACTACGTCAACAGGTGGTTCAAAACGTGCCATGGTACCCATTGGTAGCTATGAGCGTGTTATGCCATTAGATATTTTGCCAACGTTATTATTACGCGACCTATTGTCACGTGACTTAGACAGTGCAATTTCATTAGGCGCACTTGAACTAGATGAAGAAGATTTAGCGTTATGCACCTTCGTTTGTCCTGGCAAATACGAGTATGGCGCTGCCTTACGCGATTGCTTAACTACGATCGAGAAGGAAGGCTAAAATGGGTTTAAAGAAATTTTTAGAAGACATTGAGCCGCATTTTGAACCAGGTGGTAAGCATGAAAAGTGGTATGCACTGTATGAAGCAGCGGCAACTATTTTTTACACGCCGGGTTATGTAAATAAAGGCGCAACACACGTACGTGATAACATCGACCTAAAACGTATGATGATTTTAGTGTGGATGGCAACATTCCCAGCGATGTTTTTTGGTATGTTCAACATCGGTCATCAGGCCGCGGGTGCATTAGCACAAGGTTTTGAACTAGCAAATACTTGGCAAGTAGGGTTGTTTCAATTAGTAGGCGGTGAATTAACTGCTGACGCTGGTTGGGGCGCCAAAATGTTCTACGGAGCCTGTTTCTTCCTACCTATTTACGCCGTAACGTTTGTTGTCGGTGGTTTTTGGGAAGTCCTGTTTGCTTCGGTGCGTAAACACGAAGTTAACGAAGGTTTCTTCGTAACCTCGGTGTTATTTGCACTAATTTTGCCAGCAACGATTCCTTTATGGCAAGTTGCGTTAGGTATTACCTTCGGTGTAGTTATTGCTAAAGAAATCTTTGGTGGTACTGGTCGTAACTTCTTAAACCCTGCATTAGCGGGCCGTGCGTTTTTATTCTTCGCATACCCAGCACAAATTTCAGGTGACACAGTATGGACTGCAGTAGATTCATTCTCTGGTGCTACTATGCTAGGTCAAGCGTTTGTAGGCACACTTGATTACAGCAACATGGTACTTTGGTGGGATGCGTTTTACGGTTTCATTCAAGGATCTGTAGGCGAAACATCAACACTGGCTGTGTTAATCGGTGGCTTGTTCCTTATTTATGTGCGTATTGCATCGTGGCGTATCGTACTAGGTGTATTCCTAGGTATGGTGGCAACTGCATTCTTATTAAATGCAATTGGCTCAGAGACTAACCCTGTATTTGCGATGCCTTGGCATTGGCATTTAGTACTAGGTGGTTTTGCGTTTGGTATGTTCTTTATGGCTACCGACCCAGTATCTGCTGCATTTACCGATAAAGGTAAGTTTGCTTATGGCGCGCTTATTGGTTTTATGGTTGTAATGATCCGTGTTGTAAACCCTGCTTTCCCAGAAGGCATGATGCTAGCAATCTTGTTTGCTAACTTATTTGCTCCACTGTTCGATCACTTTGTAGTGCAAGCTAATATCAAGCGGAGGTTGGCACGTAATGTCTAGTAATAACGAATCAATCGGCAAAACGTTAACGGTTGTTGTTGCGCTATGTTTAGTGTGTGCAATTATTGTTTCGTTTGCTTCTGTACAGCTTCGTCCTTTACAGCAAGCGAATAAAAACAAAGATATTCAAAGCAATATCTTAGCAGCAGCGGGTATCGATAAGGTAAGCAATGTTTCTGAAACATTTAACGCCAAAATCGAAGCACGTGTTGTCAACATGAGTAGCGGTGAATTTGTCGAGACAGATCCTACTATCTTTGACTTTGAAAAAAGCAAATTTGATGCTGCGCTAAGTGTTTCTTTAAAAGAACAAGGCGTAACTGATATTGCGGGTATTCAGCGTGTGACTAAAGAGTCGCCGGTGTATATCTCTAAAAAAGCAGATGGTTCGACTGACGCAATTATTTTACCTATACAAGGCTACGGTCTTTGGGGCTTAATGTATGGTTTTCTCGCGCTGGAAAGTGACGGTCAAACCATTAAAAACATTATCTTTTACAAGCACGGTGAAACACCGGGTCTAGGTGGCGAAATCCAAAACCCACAGTGGACTGCTAAGTGGCAAGATAAAGAGCTACCAATTGATGTTGTTAAAAGCGGCGCAAGTAATGAGCATCAAATTGATGGTCTATCAGGTGCAACTTTAACGTCTAACGGTGTTGATAATACAGTTGATTTTTGGACTGGCGAACACGGCTTTGGTCCATTCCTTGCGAAAGTACGTAAAGGAGCATTGAAATAATGGCTGATACTAAAGAAATGAAGGCGGTCCTGTTTGGTCCGGTTTTTGCCAACAACCCCATCGCATTACAAGTACTGGGTATTTGTTCTGCGCTAGCGGTAACGTCTAGCTTAAAAAACGCATTAATCATGTCAATTGCATTGACCTTAGTAACTGGGTTTTCTAGCTTCTTTATCTCGACTATTCGTAACCAGATCCCATCGTCGGTACGTATTATCGTACAAATGACGATTATTGCATCATTGGTAATTGTTGTTGACCAAGTACTACAAGCATTCTCTTACGCTACGGCTAAAGAGTTGTCAGTATTCGTTGGTCTAATCATTACTAACTGTATCGTAATGGGTCGTGCTGAAGCATACGCGATGAAGTCGCCACCA
>NZ_JBFJHD010000008.1:0-46524 GCF_041613455.1 Pseudoalteromonas sp.
ATGCGTAAATAATCAGCATAACTTTTAACTGTTAAAAGTTATGCTGTTCTCACACTCACTCGTTACAAACCGCTAAAGCCCCCACAGCCTGATGCTAACGACTACCTACTTAGCTATAGCTACTGAGCTATAAAACCATCCAATTCTTGGCGCAATCGCTAATTTAACCCCATTCATTAATTACTTTTTTACTCCATGGTCGCTTAGCATCTTAATCACTCAATTGCAGCAGAATTGTTTACAAAACAAACAGCTTATTACTATTCGCAGCAACTGCCTCATGCTATGGTGAGCATAGATCCGCTGACGTTAGCTGTGTTTTTAATATTTCACCTCTAAAAACAAATAAGGATACACAATGAGTAATAATGTTGATGTTAATAATCGCCCTGATTATGATCAAGTCATACAAGATATCGCTGATTATGTATTAAATTTTAATGAATTCAGCGAGGAAGCACTCAACACCGCACGCAACTGTTTAATCGACACCTTAGGTTGTGGCCTGCTAGCACTGCGCTTTGCTGAGTGCACTAAGTTGCTCGGCCCTATCGTACCCGGCACTGTGGTACCTAATGGTGCGCGGGTACCGGGAACCGCGTTGGTGCTCGACCCGGTAAAAGCCGCTTGGGATATTGGCTGTACTATTCGCTGGCTTGATTATAATGACACCTGGTTAGCTGCTGAATGGGGGCACCCTTCTGATAATTTAGGCGCTATTTTAGCGGTTGCAGATCACCTTTCTCAGCTTAGAGAAGCTAACGCAGAGCAGCCGTTAACCATGCGAGAAGTGTTAGAAGCGATGATCATGGCGCATGAAATTCAAGGGGTGATTGCACTAGAAAACGCTTTTAACCGAGTCGGCTTATGTCATGTATTATTAGTGCGCGTTGCGTCAACTGCGGTGGTTACCAAAATGATGGGCGGCAACAAACAACAGATCATGGCTGCAATCTCTCAAGCTTGGGTCGATGGCTCGGCGCTGCGCACCTATCGACACGCACCCAATGCAGGCTCGCGTAAATCATGGGCCGCAGGCGATGCAACCTCGCGTGCTGTTTACTTAGCTCACCTATCTATGCGCGGGGAAATGGGTATTCCTAGCGTATTAACAGCACCGCAATGGGGGTTTTATGCGGTGTCTTTTGCTAAAACTAACCAACACCAAGTTGTTAAACCCGAAGCTGAACGGCGCTTTTCTTTTTCACAAAGCTATGGCTGTTATGTGATGGAAAATATTTTGTTTAAAATTTCATTTCCTGCCGAGTTTCATGCTCAAACAGCAGCGGAAGCTGCGGTTATTTTACATCCACAAGTAAAACAGCGCTTAGCCGAAATTGATAAAATTGTGGTACGTACCCACGAGTCAGCTATTCGCATTATTTCCAAAACAGGGCCGCTGGCAAATGCGGCCGATCGCGACCATTGCTTGCAATATATGATAGCTGTGCCACTGATATTTGGTGAATTAACCGCAGAGCATTACGAAGACGAGTTTCATGCGGCCCACCCGATTATTGATCAGCTGCGTGACAAAATGGAAATCAGAGAAGAGCCCCGCTTTACTAAAGAGTATTTACAGCCAGACAAACGCGCTATAGCCAATGCCATCCAAGTTTTTTATAGCGATGGCAGTCGTAGTGAAGAGGTCATTGTAGAATATCCGCTAGGTCATCGCCGTCGCCGTAAAGAAGGTATCCCGTTATTAGAGCAAAAATTTACAGCCAATCTCGCATCGCGGTTTGATGATCAACGCTGCCAAACTATTTTCCAGCTATGTAAAAATCAACCGGCGCTTGAGGCCACCGCGGTTAATCGCTTTATGGAATTATTTGTTATCAACTAAGCGGCTGAGGTGTTTATAGTCGCTAGGATTACTGATGCCTGTAAAAAGCACCACCGACTACTCACCCCTCACTAATAACGCTGTACTAAGAAATCGCACAGCGTTATTAGGACCTGTTGACGGTTGCCCTTTGGTGATCAAAATTCGTTCACCCTAGGGGCAATTTAATCGCGGCGCGAGCTTTGTAAGCTAAGTAAAAACCGAGCAAAGCTTTCGTATCCTGCATCCAAGTAAGCAACAAAGAGTTCATTGCCCTAGTTAGATATTTTCAAAGTGATAGCTAATCACTTTATTATATTGCTCACCGGGCATAACAATCGAGTTGGCAAAATGCGGAATATTTACCGCATCAGTGTAGTTTTGCGCTTCTAAACACACACCTTGATAGGCGGTAAATGGGCCGTCTAAAAATGCACCTGTATACAATTGCAGCGCTGCTTGGTCGGTGCTCACTGACATTTTCACTTTATTTTGCAACGAGCTCAATACCGCAGCGGGGCCACTTTGCTGCTGCTCAAGCACATAACAATGGTCATACCCAAGGGGCGCTTTGAGTTGTGGGTGCTGCGCTGCATATTGGCGTTGACCAAGCTGATTTGGCGCAGTAAAACAAAGATCGCTGTTGGCCACCGCCACAATTTCGCCACTGGGTATGCCTTGAGCATTCCGTGCTAAATAATTTGCCGCATTTATTTGTAACTCAAGGGCTAAGCAGTTTTGCTCACCTAAATTAAAGTAGCAATGGTTGGTCATGTTGAGCGGAGTTGCTTTGTCTGTGCGAGCGCTATAGTTTATGGTTAAACGATTATCAGACGATAAATGATAACGCACTTGCATCACCACATTACCAGGAAAGCCCTGATCGCCATCGGCAGAATGCAGCGTTAACGTGACACTCGTTTTCGTGCTTTGGGCAAAATCTATCTGCCAAAAACGCTGGGCAAAATTATCAACGCCACCATGCAAACAGTTTTTCCCATCGTTGGCACTCAACCTATAGCGCTCACCGTTAAGCTCAAAACTGGCATCGCTGATACGATTAGCCACACGGCCACAGCTCGCTCCTAAATAAAAGGTATCGGCTAAGTAACTGTCGTTATGCTCATAGCCGACCGTCATTTCGGTAGGTATATCGTTAACAGGAAACAAAATAGATTTTACTCGCGCACCAAAGTTTAATATTTCGACGCGCATGCCCTGCTCATTGCTTAATAAATAACTGTGTAGTTGCTTCATTGCTTTTTCTTTTTGTGCTTAAAACGCGAAAAAAAATCAAAGCAACTTAAGCTGCTTTGATTTAAACGCATTTACTTAACAAACACAGGGTTTAGCAGCGCTAAAACCTGTGTTGTTTTTATTGGCTGGGATCACCACCAGGTGGTGTAAAGTGCGACTAAAATAATCACAATGCCTAATGCGGCAATATTAAAGTTGCCCGACGTGTTAAAGTTAATGTCGTTAAGGCTCACACTGCTGTCTTGATCGGTATCAGGTTTCACTAACGATACAATCACACACAATGCTAAACAAAGTAAGAACACTAAACCCACTCGGTCCATAAACGGTAAGGTCACCCAGTAAAGCTTTAACAGGATAGAGAATGCCGCCGAGCCAATCGCCGCCGCTAATGCGCCTGCTGAACTGGCTTTAGACCAAAACATACCCATCACAAAAATTACTACAATGCCTGGAGTGAAGAAGCCTGTGAATTCTTGAATATATTGGAACGCTTGATCGAACTTGCCTAATAATGGCTCAGCAACAATAAGTGCAATCACTAATGAGATCAGCGCCGCAAAGCGGCCAATAAATACATAATGGCCCTGCGATTTACCCGGTTTCAGCTTACTATAAATATCCATGGTAAAAATAGTCGAAATACTGTTGGTCATCGACGCCAGCGAAGACACAATCGCCGCCACTAATGCTGCAAAAATAAGGCCTTTAATACCGGTTGGCATCAGTGCCATCATTGAAGGGTAAGCTTGATCGGGAGTCGTTAATTGCGGGTATAACACCACCGCAGCAATCCCCGGTAATACCACAATGACTGGCATTAATAATTTTAAATAAGCCGCAAACGCAATGCCTTTTTGTGCTTCATTAATATTTTTCGCCGCTAATGCACGTTGGATAATATACTGGTTAAAGCCCCAATAGCTAAAGTTCATGATCCACATACCACCAATCAACACCGATAAACCCGGTAAACTCATGTAGTGTTCGCTATCCGAGCTTAAAATCATATCGAAGTGATTGGGTAATTGCTCGGTTAAAATACCAAAACCGGCTAATACACCGTCGCCATCAGCCACAGCATCAAGTGCTAAATAGCTTAAGAACAGGCCACCAAATACCAGTAGTACTACTTGTAAAATATCGGTGTAGGCAACCGCTTTTAAACCGCCGTATAAAGAGTATGCCACTGAAAATAAGGCTAAAAATATCATGCCATACATCCAATCAACCCCAGCTACCGTTTCTATTGCTAGGCCACCTAACCATAACACCGCGGTTAAGTTTACAAATATATACACTGCGAGCCAAAATAGCGCTAGCGTCGTTTTAACTTTACTATCAAAACGTTGCTCTAAATATTGGGGCATGGTAAATATTTCGTTCTTTAAAAATATTGGCAACATATACTTACCCACTATGATCAGGGTAATGGCTGCCATCCACTCATACGACGCTATTGCCAGTCCAATTGCATATCCCGAACCAGACATACCAATAATTTGCTCGGCAGAAATATTAGAGGCAATTAATGATGCACCAATCGCCCACCACGGCAGCGCTTTACTGGCAAGAAAGTAATCTTCGGTGTTTCTGCTTGCCCCCTTCTCATTGCGCGAAATCCACAAAGCGAGTATTAACAACCCCAGCACGTAGCAGGTAAATATCGCAATATCAAGTAGTTCTAATTTCATACACTTCAACCTTGTTCTATTATTAGTATGTTTTCTTTAACTGGTAATAAACGCACCATTCGCAGCAAGGCAAATATATACGTCGGCTTCAAGCCCCGTTTTTGCTTGATACTGGGCATTAATTGTAGCGCGTATTTGCGGCACTAATTGCTCTGGCGCTAGCGCCACCACACAACCGCCAAAGCCGCCCCCCGTCATACGCACACCACCTTGCTCACCTAATACTTGGCCAATGATTTCTACTAAAAAGTCAATTTCAGTAGTGGTGATTTCAAAATCATTTTTCATCGACAGATGCGACTGTGCCATTAATTGACTCATAGTTTGCATGTCGTTGTTATTAAGTGCTATTAACGCCTGCTCGGTACGGGTATTTTCGGTCACAATGTGCATGGCACGCTGATAAATAACCGGTGCGAGATTCGCTTGTTCTGCTGTTAGCTCAGCAAGGGTAACATCGCGTAAAGCGGGTTTATTAAAATGCTTTGCTGCGGCTTCACATTGCTCACGACGAGCATTGTACTCGCTGTCGACTAATCCTCGTTTAACATTGGAGTTAACAATAACCAATGCCATGCCAGCAGGAATTGCTGCATATTCATAGGTTAAGCTGCGACAATCGAGTAGCATAGCATGTTCAGCTTTACCCAGTGCAGAAATAAGTTGATCCATGATGCCACAATTACAACCTACAAAGTTATTTTCTGCTTGTTGGCCCATTAACGCCGCTTTAACCCCGTCTAAGGGAATATTATTTAATTGCGCAAAGGTTTTTAAAATAGCTATTTCAAAACTGGCAGATGAGCTTAAGCCGGTACCTTGTGGCACATTACCCGATACCACTAGATCGGCACCGGTAATATGTGGGTAGCTTTGCAACAGAGCTTGTAGCGTACCGCGAATATAGTTTACCCACATTTGCTGTTGGCTAAATTCAATATTATCTAGGCTAAAACTATTTTGTTCGTTATTACAATCAACCGCTAATACATTCACGGTACGATCATCTCGTGCTTTCGCGGCGATGTCGGTGCCAAAGTTAATCGCTGCCGGCAGCACAAACCCATCGTTATAATCGGTATGCTCACCGATTAAATTAACGCGCCCTGGGGCATGAAATAGCTGCTCTGGCGGGCAATTAAAATGCTGTTCAAATTGGCTGATAAGCATATTAGCTCTAGGCATTATTGTGCTTCCTTATAATGTACATTGGCTACATCACGTAATCTTTGTGCGGCTTGCTCTGGGGTTAAATCGCGTTGTGATTCGGCCATCATTTCATAGCCCACCATAAATTTACGTACCGTTGCTGAGCGTAGTAGCGGCGGAAAAAAGCTGGCGTGTAATTGCCATTCACTGTGCGCTTGGCCGTCATAAGGCGCACCATGCCAGCCCATTGAATAAGGGAACGAGCAATTAAATAAATTATCGTATTTAGTGGTAATTTGCTTGAGCGCGTCGGCTAACGACACACTTTGCTCTGGCGTTAAGTCAACCATACGGGTAATGGCAAAGCGCGGTAATAACAGTGTTTCAAACGGCCAACCGGCCCAATAAGGCACAACCACCAGCCAGTGCTCGTTTTTAACCACGACACGCTCGCCTGATTGCGCTTCACGCGTGGCATAATCCAGCAATAAGTTACTATTATATTGGTTGGCGTAGTTAGATAACGCGTGCTGTTTTTTAGTTACTAAAGTGGGTAATTGTTGTTGTGACCAAATTTGGCCATGCGGGTGCGGGTTTGAGCAGCCCATCATCGCGCCTTTATTTTCAAAAACTTGCACCCAGTTATAAGTTTCGCCTAACTCAAGGCATTGGCTTTGCCAGGTATTTACCACCGCCGTGATCTCGTCAATACTTAGCTGTGGCAAGGTTTTACTATGATCTGGTGAGAAGCAAATTACTCGGCTTTCGCCTTGCTCGGTAGCCATTTTAAACAGTGGATCATCGGTCTGAAATTCTGGAGTATCAACCTTTAACGCAGCAAAGTCATTACTAAACACATAGGTGCCCGTGTAATTGTCATTTACTTCGCCATTAATGCGCGTATTACCAGCACACAAAAAACAATTGGCATCATGACTTTCTCGCACTTCTTCGTCGAGGGTCTCTACTTGTCCTTGCCAAGGTCTTTTCGCGCGGTGCGGAGACACCAACACCCACTCATCAATTAGCGGATTATAGCGACGATGTGGATGCTCAGTTGGGTCAAAAATTGTATCCATAAATATCTCAATTGTGGCTTATAATAAAAACCGAAAAGGGTAAACGCTTACCCCGTTATTTGCAACATAAAAAATCAACATATACAGTACAAATTAAATAGTGTAAATTTTAATATAAACAGGATGTAGAAAACGATTCCCCATCAATGACAACAATAAAAGATGTAGCTCGGATTGCCGGTGTGTCTATTGCCTCGGTGTCACGCGTTATTAATAATGGCCCAAAAGTCAGTCAGGCCACGATAAAAAAAGTTAATCAAGTAATGCAAGAGATTGGCTACACGCCAAACGCCAATGCACGCGCCCTCGTCACTCGTAAAAGTATTACCATAGGGGTAGTGATCCCCGAACTTAGCGATCCCTTTTTTGCTTCACTTGCCAGCGGCGTGGATAAAGTAGCCCGTGATAACGCGATGCAATTACTCCTCAGCACCGCCGGTCAAAGTGCAGCATCTGAGCGTGCAGCGATTAATTTATTACTTGAGCGTCGCTGTCAAACTATTGTTATGCATAGCAAAAAGCTGCCAGACAGCGAATTAATCAGTTTATCCAAACAGGTGCCCGGGTTAGTGCTTATTAATAGGTACATAGCGGCAATAAAACACAAATGTATTTGGCTTGATAACACCGCTGGCGGCAAGATAGCAGCCCGTTATTTTCTCACACTGCAGCATCACAATATTGCCTGCATCAGCAGTAAATATCAAATTGAAGATCCTACGCTACGGCTCAACGGTTTTGCTACCACGCTTGCTGAGGCTGGTGCCCCTATTGACCCTCAATTAATTACCTACGCCTTGCCTGATCAACAAGGCGGAGAAGCCGCAGCACAACGTTTAATTGCCTCAGGGCTGCCTTTTAGTGCCATTTTTGTCTATAACGATGCCATGGCAATTGGGGCAATTTCGACACTAGAGGATAATGGCTATAGCGTCCCCGGCGATGTGTCGGTGATTGGTTTTGATGACGTGCTTATTGCGCGTTATTCGCGTCCTAGATTAACCACGTTACACTACCCGATTGAAGAGATGGCACAGCAAGCCGCGCAATTAGCGATAAATTGTGTCAACGATGAGGCAATTACGGCACCACACAGCGATAGCCATTCATATTTACCACGCTTAGTAAAACGCGAATCAACCCGTAGCAATAGCCGCCACGTTTAACTATTGAATAGCTAAGTGACCGCCGCTTAAAAACGAAAAAAGTTGATGTTTTATAAAAAAACATCAACTTATAAGTGTGTTAGTGATTAACTACGTAACCCTTATTACTGCGGTACGCGTACCACACCTTCCATCAGCACGCGAGCGCTGCGGCTCATGCTAGCTTTAGTCACTTGCCACTCACCTTGAACTTTTGTTGCCTCTGCGCCTACTTTTAATGTGCCAGAGGGGTGACCAAAGTTTACTTCACTTATCGCCCCGCCCCCGGCGGCTAAATTAACCAAAGTGCCTTGAACCGCTGCAGCGGTGCCAATTGCCACGGCTGCGGTGCCCATCATGGCATGGTGTAATTTGCCCATAGACATAGCACGTACCAGTAAATCAATGTCGTTGGCATTAATTTGCTTACCACTTGAGGCGATGTAGTCTTGTGGTGCAGCAACAAACGCGACTTTAGGGGTATGTTGGCGTGCCTGCGCTTCATCAATCGTGTTGATCAGGCCCATTTTTACCGCCCCATAGGCACGAATAGTTTCTAGTTTTTCCAGCGCCGCTGCATCTGAGTTTATATCATCTTGCAGCTCAGTACCGTTGTAACCAATATCCGCGGCATTAACAAAAATAGTGGGAATGCCGGCATTGATCATGGTCGCTGCAAACGTGCCGACACCCGGCACCTCTAACGCATCAACCACGTTGCCAGTAGGAAATAACGCTCCATCGCCGTCAGCCGGGTCGATAAACTCAAGCTTTACTTCTGCCGCTGGAAAGGTGACGCCATCGAGCTCAAAGTCACCGGTTTCTTGTACTTCACCGTCGGTGATGGGCACATGCACCAAAATGCTTTTTTTAATGTTAGCCTGCCATACCCGTACAACAGCAATGCCATTGTTCGGTATACGGCTGTTATCAACCAAGCCATTACTGATGGCAAATGCGCCCACAGCCGCAGTTAAGTTACCGCAGTTGCCGCTAAAGTCGACAAACGCTTTGTCGATTGCCACTTGACCAAATAAATAGTCAACATCGTGATCGGCTTGGGTACTTTTAGCTAAAATAACCGTTTTACTGGTGCTGGAAGTTGCCCCGCCCATACCATCGGTTTGTTTACCGTAGGGATCTGGACTACCAATCACGCGCAGCAGTAAATTATCGCGCGCCTCACCTGCCACTTGGGCAGGCTTTGGCAAATCGGTAAGGTTAAAAAACACCCCTTTACTGGTACCGCCACGCATATAGGTAGCGGGTACTTTAATTTGCGGTTTAAACATGTATATCCCTTACTTATGCTGTTTGCGTAGCTTCTAAAAAGTCTTGTGCAAAGCGCTGTAATACACCGCCTGCGGCATAAATAGACAGCTCTTCTTGCGTATCGATACGACACTTAGTAGGCACCACTAACACTTCGCCATCTTTACGGGTAATGGTTAAGTTTACCGTTGCCCCTGGCGTGAGTTCGCCGTCCACATCGTAACTTTCGCTGCCATCAAGTTTAAGTGTTTTACGCGTAGTGCCCGCTGTAAACTCAAGGGGTAATACGCCCATACCAATCAGATTGGTACGGTGAATACGCTCAAAGCCCTCGGCAACAATCACTTCAACGCCTGCCAGTCTGACCCCTTTTGCCGCCCAGTCACGTGATGAGCCTTGGCCATAATCAGCGCCGGCAACAATAATAAGTGGCTGTTTACGCTGCATGTAGGTTTCAATTGCTTCCCACATACGGGTTTGCTGACCTTCAGGCTCGATCCGCGCGTAGGAACCTTGTTTAACCTCGCCGTTTTCATCTAACACCATTTCGTTTAATAGTTTAGGGTTAGCAAACGTGGCACGTTGCGCCGTTAAATGGTCGCCACGGTGCGTAGCGTAAGAGTTAAAGTCTTCTTCAGGCACGTTCATTTTAGCTAAGTATTCACCGGCGGCGCTACTGGCCATAATCGCGTTAGAAGGCGATAAATGATCTGTGGTAATGTTGTCGCCAAGTACTGCTAAGGCACGCATGCCTTTCATAGTACGTTCGCCCGCGAGTGCGCCTTCCCAATACGGTGGGCGACGAATGTAAGTGCTTTCTGGACGCCAGTCGTAAAGTGGATCGTTATCTTCACCGTAGTCTACGGTTAAGTTAAACATCGGCTCGTATACTTTTCTAAACTGCTCCGGCTTAACACTTTCTTTCACTACAGCATCAATTTCTTCATCGCTTGGCCATAAGTCTTTAAGGGTCACATCGTTACCGTGTTGATCTTGTCCAAGTACGTCTTTTTCGATGTCAAAACGAATGGTACCGGCAATCGCGTAGGCAACCACTAAAGGGGGCGACGCTAAGAACGCTTGTTTTGCATAAGGATGAATACGGCCATCAAAGTTACGGTTACCCGAAAGCACTGCCGTGGCGTACAGGTCGCGGTCAATAACTTCTTGTTGAATTACCGGGTCGAGCGCCCCACTCATACCATTACAGGTAGTACAGGCAAAGCCCACAATGCCAAAGCCAAGTTGCTCAAGCTCTGGTAATAATTTGGCTTCTTCAAGGTAAGATTGTACGGCTTTTGAACCCGGTGCGAGCGACGTTTTAACCCAAGGTTTACGCATTAACCCTTTTGCATTGGCGTTACGTGCCAATAGCCCTGCCGCAATCACGTTGCGCGGGTTACTGGTGTTGGTACAGCTGGTAATAGCTGCAATAATACATGCACCATCTGGCATTAAGCCGGCTTCGTTTTCAACCACACCCGAAATACCTTGTTTGGCTAAATCGCTGGTTGACACACGGCGGTGTGGGTTTGATGGACCGGCGATGTTACGGCCCACACTTGAAAGATCAAACTTCAGTACTCGGTCGTATTGCGCTGTTTTTAAACTATCGCTCCATAACCCGGTGGTTTTCGCGTAATTTTCTACCAGTGTAATTTGCTCTTCTTCACGACCCGTTAAACGTAAGTAGTCAATGGTCATTTGGTCGATGTAAAACATGGCCGCAGTTGCGCCAAATTCTGGCGTCATATTGGAAATAGTGGCACGGTCACCTAATGTGAGTGCATCAGCCCCTTCGCCATAAAACTCAAGGTAGCTTGATACCACACGCTGCTGGCGTAAAAATTCGGTAATAGCCAATACAATATCGGTTGCCGTAATGCCCGGTTGACGTTTACCACTAAGTTCAACACCGACAATATCTGGCAAGCGCATGTACGAAGCACGCCCTAGCATCACGCTCTCGGCTTCAAGGCCGCCTACCCCCACCGCAATAACACCGAGTGCATCCACATGCGGAGTGTGGCTATCAGTACCAACTAAGGTATCTGGAAACGCAATGCCATCACGGTTTTGAATAACCGGTGACATCTTTTCTAAGTTAATTTGATGCATGATGCCGTTGCCAGGTGGGATCACATCTATATTTTTAAATGCCGTTTTCGTCCAGTTTATAAAGTGGAAGCGGTCATCGTTACGTCTGTCTTCAATGGCACGGTTTTTTTCAAACGCGTCCGGATCAAAGCCCGCGTGCTCTACCGATAATGAGTGGTCAACAATCAACTGGGTGGGTACTACTGGGTTTACTTTGGCAGGATCGCCGCCTTTCGCCGCAATCGCATCACGCAGACCGGCTAAGTCAACTAACGCGGTTTGGCCTAAAATATCGTGACACACCACACGTGCAGGGTACCAAGGAAAATCCAGGTCTTGTTTGCGTTCAATCAGTTGATTAAGTGCGTCATTTAGCATGCTAGGCTCGCAGCGACGTACTAGGTTTTCAGCCAGCACCCGTGACGTATACGGTAAAGTGGCATACGCGCCCGGTTTAATGGCATCAACTGCCGCTTGCGCATCAAAGTAGTCAACATTTGAATTGGGGAGCGGTTTTCGAAATTTAGTATTATTTATAATGGTCATAAAATATTCGCTAATTGGGTGACAGTGGTGGTGCAACTCACTACTTTAAGGAAGGAATGAAAACGTAAGAAGCCTTAAATGAGTGTGCAACAAATAAAAAAGGTGAGCACGTTATGTGCCCACCAAATAAGTCTTAACGGGATTCGATTGGTGTGTAGCTACGCGCTTCTGGTCCAGTGTAATCTGCACTTGGACGAATAATACGGTTATTGGCACGTTGCTCTTTAACGTGTGCAGTCCAACCTGTTACGCGGCTCATCACAAAGATAGGCGTAAATAATTTAGTCGGAATGTCCATAAAGTGATATGCCGACGCGTGGAAGAAATCAGCGTTACAGAAGAGTTTTTTCTCGCGCCACATCACTTCTTCACAACGAACAGACACTGGATATAGCACTTCATCGCCCACTTCGGCTGCTAGTTTTTCAGACCACTTTTTAATAATGACGTTACGTGGATCGGATTCGCGATAGATAGCATGGCCAAAGCCCATGATTTTATCTTTACGCTCTAGCATGCCCATAATTTCTTGCTCTGCTTGATCGGCGCTAGTGAAGTTTTCAATCATATCCATCGCGGCTTCGTTAGCACCACCGTGTAATGGGCCACGTAAGGTACCAATGGCACCGGTAACACATGAATGGATATCAGAAAGCGTTGATGCACAAACACGGCCAGTAAAGGTTGAAGCATTAAATTCATGCTCTGCGTACAAAATTAGTGACACATTCATAACTTGAGCAAACAATTCGCTAGGGGCTTTGTCGTGAAGCATAGTTAAAAAATGTGCGCCCACAGAATCATCGTCTGTTTGCGTTTCAATGCGTACACCATCATGTGAATAACGATACCAATAACAAATAATGCTTGGGAAAACGGCAACCATACGGTCGATGGCATCATTGGCTTGGCTAAAATCGTGTTCCATTTCGAGATTACCCAACATAGAGCAACCGGTACGCATTACGTCCATTGGGTGTGCGTCTTTAGGAATGTTTTCTAGTACAGTTTTTAGCGCTTGGGGTAAACCACGTAAGCTTTTCAAACGGGCTTTGTATTCTGCCAGTTCACCTGCGGTAGGTAATTCACCACGCGATAGCAAAAACGACACTTCTTCAAACTGTGCTTTTTCAGCCAGTTCACTAATATCATAACCACAATAGGTTAAACCTGAGCCCGACTGCCCGACTGTACATAATGCTGTTTCGCCTGCAACTTGTCCACGTAGGCCGGCACCTGCTAATGCTTTATTACTCATAAGTTTGCTCCTTTAATTATTGTTATTATTTATTTGCTGAAAAAAGGTTGTCTAGGGTGTTTTCGTACGTGTGGTAGTCTAAAAAGTCATACAGCTCGGCACGGGTTTGCATGTTTTCGATTTGGCTTTGTTGCGACCCTTCGTTCAAAATTGCAGAGTACACGTTATACGCCGCTTTGTTCATCGCTCTAAATGCACTCAGTGGGTATAGCACCATTTCAACACCCACTTCACTTAATTGCTCTTTGGTATAAATAGGCGTTTGACCAAACTCAGTGATGTTAGCCAAAATTGGTACGTTAATCGCTTTGCTAAATGCTTGATAATCAGCAAGGTCGTGTACAGCTTCGGCGAAAATAGCATCCGCACCAGCTTCAACACACGCTGCAGCACGGTCAATGGCCGCATTTAAGCCTTCTTTTTGAAACGCATCGGTACGTGCCATAATGTAAAAGTCGCTGTCCGTTTTGGCATCAACCGCTGCTTTAATACGGTCAACCATTTCGCTTTGGCTAACAATTTCTTTATTAGGACGGTGACCACAACGCTTTTGCGCTACTTGGTCTTCAATATGGAAACCTGCCGCACCCGCTTTGGTCATTTCTTTTACTGTGCGGGCAATGTTAAACGCTCCGCCCCAGCCGGTGTCTGCATCGACTAATAATGGTAAATCGCTGGCACCGGTAATACGGCGAATATCTTCCAGTACGTTATCAAGGCTGGTCATGCCTAAATCTGGCATACCGTATGATGCATTAGCCACACCGGCACCCGATAAATAAATTGCCTGATGGCCCATTTTTTCAGCCATCATTGCTGTATACGCGTTAATTGTGCCGACAACTTGTAACGGGCGGTTGTTGGCAATCGCTTGTTTAAACTTTGATCCTGCTGACATTAGTTTCTCCTAACTTTGAACGGTAGCTGCTCTGGGGCAGTTTTGTTATTTATAAATACTAAATATGACAGATTAACTAGCTGGCTTTATGTTGCGCGGCAAGTAAATCAAATTTAGTTTGAATATTGGCTTGTGAAGCGCTGATATGGCGCTTCATCAACATTTCGGCTAATTCTCCATCGTGGTTTTCAATGGCATTAATAATCGCTAAGTGCTCGTCGAATGCTTTTGACACGCGAGGGCCTACCATGCCCATTTGCACACGGTACATGCGTATAAGTTGATACAAGTCGTGGCAAAGTAAGTGAATTAAATGAGCGTTTTTGCTGCCTTTAATAATGCGATAGTGAAAATCTAGATCACCCGCCTCTTGATAATACGACTCTCCTTCTTTGACCCGCTGAGTTTTTAAATGTTGATTCAGTAATTGTTTTAAGCCTTGCACTTCTGCAGGCTCCATATTGTCGGCAGCAAGGCGACATGCTAAGCCTTCAAGCGCACTGCGCACTTGATACACTTCTATTAAGCGCTCTGCTGTTAACGATACAACTCGACAACCTATGTTCGCTTTACGCTCAACTAAGTAACAACTTTCTAAACGATTAAGCGCTTCACGCAGCGTTGCACGGCTTACGCCATAACGTTTTGCCAGCTCTGGCTCTGATATTTTACTGCCCTGCGCTATGCTACCTTCTACAATTTCTTTACGCATATTTACAAACACTTGGTCTGATGCGGTGGTAACAGGCGTTTCGTTTAACAGGCTTTGCGTCATAGGTTACTTTAAGATTGTCGACAATTTATAAAGCTACTATGGACTTCCTATTCTGATGTGTCAACCCTAAAACAGTATAAACAGGCTAATAAACACACCAATTGTCGACACCATTAGGCTAAAGTAGTATAACAACCCCTTTTACAAGTGAATTACCCCACCAAGTGTCGACACCAACAAAAGCGAATTATTTCCCCGTTTAGCACTGAAACAGCGGGTAAGAAATGCTATTATCTGGCTTTAATTTAACGACTGGCCAGACTGTGGACGCAAACACTTTTATCCCCGAGCATTTCATTGACGATGTAAAAACCTATCTCCCCGCGCAACTCAATATCGCTGATTTTATTAATGCGTGCCGACGCCCACTGAGAAAGTCTATTCGAGTGAATACCTTAAAAATGTCAGTGGCACAGTTTAAACAGCATGCTGAGCACAAAGGCTGGCAGCTTACCCCTATCCCATGGTGTGATGAAGGTTTTTGGTTAGAGCGCCCAGCCGCAGAAGAGCAGGCCCTCGCATTGGGAAATACCGACCTTCACCTAAGCGGTGCCATGTATGTGCAAGAAGCGAGTTCAATGTTACCGCCAGTGGCACTTAAGCCAAGTGTTAAGCACAGCGATACGGTGCTTGATATGGCATCGGCGCCGGGCTCTAAAACCTCGCAACTGGCAGCTATAATGAATAATCAGGGGGTGTTGGTAGCCAATGAGTTATCTTCGTCTCGTTTAAAGGTGCTCAGTGCCACCTTAAAACGTATGGGCGTAGGTAATTGTGCGTTATCGCATTTTGATGGCGTCATTTTTGGAAACTATATGTTTGAGTGCTTTGATAGCATTTTGCTCGACGCCCCTTGCTCGGGTGAAGGCACCGTGCGCAAAGATGCCGATGCATTAAAAAACTGGTCAATCGAATCAAACATAGCCATTGCTCAGGTACAAAAGGCGCTCATTAAAAGTGCATTTTACGCCTTAAAACCAGGCGGGACTTTGGTGTATTCAACCTGTACCTTAACTCCACTTGAAAACCAACACGTGTGCGACGCATTAATTAATGAATTTGGCGACTATATAACAGCAGAGCCATTAGATAAGTTATTTGCTGGGGCAGAAAAAGCCACCACCCGCGAAGGCTATTTACATGTGTGGCCACAAACATTCGACAGCGAAGGGTTTTTTATTGCTAAATTTAAAAAGCACGCCAGTTGCGACAACCCCAATCTACAGATAAAAAAAGGCGCGTTTCCATTTCAGCCGTTTGACAGCAAAAAAGCCAGTGCCTTTATGCAGATGCTAAAAAAACACTTTAACTTAACCGCCCTTCCCGGAAAGTTAATGCAACGCGATAAAGAGCTGTGGCTCTTTCCTGAAGCGTTTGACGGTATTCAAAATAAAATAAAATACGCCCGTTTAGGTATACAACTTGGCGTTATTCATAATAATGGCGTGCGTTTAGCCCACGAATTTGCCACTGTTTTTGGCCAACAGTGCAGTACCAATGTGTTTGCGTTAACGAATGAACAAGCGAATGACTACTTTCAGGGAAAAGATATCCGCTTAGATGAGGTAAGCAAAGCCAGTGGTGAAGTTATTCTTACGTTATGTGGCTGCCCTATTGGTTTAGGTAAGTGGCAAAAAAACAAAATTAAAAATTCACTGCCGCGCGATTTAGTGCAAAACACCGCGTTAATAAACTGGTTATAAAAGCAGTATTCACTGTGTAATTTTTTGCAATAAAAAATGGGCGATTTTAAGAGTTTTGCCTATACTTAAAACACTTTCTTCTTCTCCCTAAGAATTTAGAAAGAGTCTTCAGTTAGCGCATGGCTCAACTCCGAGCCACTCTAAAGCCCAGCGTTTTATAACGCTGGGCGTTTTTTAGCGTGGTGTTTTACAGTGTTTTTTAAAATGATAACTTGCTCTTACCGGTGCAAACCCCTCACTAAATTGTAATGTTAAACACAGTATCTCTAACCTGTTGATTTTCTTAGCAAGCGCAAAAACAGCATTGAATCTATAGCCATGTTTGACTGCTAGCTGCAACGCATTAACATATAACGCTTTATAGTTAGCTGGGAGTTGCGGCCAATGCATTAACGCTATGTGTATAATACCTAAGTGTACATCGAGCTGATGCGGGCCTACTTTTTTTGCCTGTTGAATATACCCATAAACTTGTTCACTCGGCCCTTGTTGGTAACTCACAAGCTGGGCAAGTGTTATCCAAGTGGGTGCCCACGTTTGCCTAAGTGCTACTGATGTTAACAGCGCCTGCTCTGCTTGCTGGTAAAGTAACTGTTTTTTATCGCTACCCTGTGCTGTTATTCCATCAACATTACTGGCAATTAATATTTTTACGTTGGCGTAGATATGCCAATAATGTGGGTGTGTTGGTTCAAGCTTGGTGGCTAACGTTATGGCTGCTTCGGCTCGTGTTAATTGTGCCGCATCAACCGGTGAAGATAATTGTTGCAGGGTATTACGGGCGTTAAAGTACCATGCATTAGCACGTATACTGTGAATGCTTTGATAAGCCAAAATGACCGCCACGATAGCTAACACCATGATCTGTGCAAGCCGAGCCACAGATAAGTTAATCACAAAATAATGACCTAGTTAAGCGCCAAGGGTTAGTGATAAATAACTGTTGCGCTTTTTCTTCCCCAACTAAGTGTGTGACTAACTGCTTTGCTTTACTGAGTATGGGCGGCCTGCGCTTTACTGAATGGGCATCAGTGGCGACATAACTGACTAAGTCAGCTTTTAACATATTTTCGCTGATAACTTTTGCTTTATCCCCCCAACCACCTTCTATGCTTGATGCGGTTAATTGAAATTCACAACCTAATTGCTTTAAGCGCTCGATATAATATGGATTCGCTTGAATATCACGATTACGCTCAGGGTGAGGAATAATCACTTTAATATTTTGCTTCGCCAGCCATTTAATAAATTTATCGTACCCCGATGGCACATGTGAATGGGGTAACTCAAGCAGTAAGTAATGGGCGCCATTGCTGCTGCCGATAAAAGGTAACTCATTTGCGATTACAAGTGCCATCAACTCTATATCGAGGCGCACTTCAGCGGCGACGGCTAGCTTTATAGCTATATCGGTATCTTTGATATGAACTTTTAAAGCAGCTAAATCGCGGTGCAACTGCCAAGCTGAATTATTAAAGCGCCGCAAATGAATATGCGGTGTCGTTACCATGTGGGTGATACCATCGCTTTGTGCCAGCTTTAGTAGAGCGACAGACTCAGCCAAGTCTTTAGCTCCATCATCTATACCCGGTAAAATATGCGAGTGAATATCAATCATACATTAACCCTTTTCTTCAGGGGGTAATTTTTCTACTGGCTGTGAGTAGTCATAATAATCGTAATAGCCATAGCTGTGCTCATCGGCAGATTTACTCATATTTACTTGATTTAGCACCACTCCCGCCACATGTGCTTTCACTTCAAATAAACGTTCTAATCCAGCTTTAATAGGTTTTACCCGTGTCATATCTGCTTTAACTATATAAACAACTGAGTCAACGCTTTGGGCTATCACTAACGCATCACTCACAGCCTGAGTGGGGGGGGTATCAATCACAATATGCTCGTATTTGGTTTTTAACACTTTGAGTAACTCTTCAAAGCGGTTATTTGACAACAACTCCAGTGGATTAGCTGGAATTTGGCCACTGGGCATAATAGCCACCCCAGAGCGTTCGTCTAGATGCACACACTCAGAAAACTGCTCTGTGCCGGTAATTAAATTACTCAGCCCGGGGTGGAATACCGGAATATCAAAACGTTTTGCTAAACTTGGCTTGCGTAGATCACCGTCAATAAGTAATACCTTGCCCATTTGAGCCAATGACATAGCTAAATTAGCGGAGGTGGTGGTTTTCCCCTCGCCAGGCACACTCGAAGTAACCGCGATAATTTGATGCTCTCGTGCTAATTGAGTAAGTAACAAACTCGTTCTGAAGGTACGCACCGATTCAGCAAAACGCCGGTATTCATCATCTAAATACGCATGTATATGAAAATTATTTTTTCTTGACGTTTTAACATGGGGTAATAACCCTAACATTCGTTGCGCTAATTTGCTTTCAACATCATTTTTCGTTTTCACGGTGTCATTTAAAATATCAAATATTAAACTCATGCTCACAGCAAAGGCTAAACTACTAATAAATGTAATGATAACGATAAGTTTTTTATTAGGTTTAGTCGGTTTCTTCGGTGCATAAGCACGATCAGTAAAGCGTGCCGCCGCCGATGTAAAATCACTGGTAACTTCGGTTTCTTTAGAGCGTGATAAAAAGGTGTTAAAAATATTACGATTCGTCTCAACTTCACGTTTTAGCTGGTTATATTTAGTTTCCTTGCGAGTAATATGTTGATATTCGTCTCGGGTCTTTTTTAAATCGCTTTCTAACGTCTTAATTGTACGCGTGATCCTATTTAGCTCTTTCTCTATGCCAGTGACCAGCCCTTTTATTTGTTTATTTAAATTCGCCTTCACTGTAACCAGCTCAGCCTTGGCTGAAATCATTTTAGGATGTTTGTAACCGTATACCTCTGCGAGTTCGCTGACTTTGCGCTCAACCAGTATTACTTCGCGCTTCACATCTTGAATCACTTTATGCGAGGTTATCTCTGGCATACTACCTAAAAACTCTATATTATTATTGCCATATTCCTTAATCACCCTATTAATACTCATTAAATTATTTCTTGCAGCTCGAGTTTCCACTAATTGCTGAGACATTTGCTCTAGTTCTTGGGTCACTAACCCTGCAATCCCTTCAATATCAAAAAGCTGCTGCTCTTCTCTGTATGCTTGCAAACGTACTTCAGAGTCATCTAATTGAATCCTTAACTGTGAGAGTCGCGTATTTAACCAACTTGTTGCTTGCTGGGTAATGCCCATTTTTGCACGCATTTGGTTTTCTATATAAACCTCTCCTATAGTATTGGCCACTAATGCTGCAAGCTTTGGATCACTGGACTCAAAACTAATTTTTACTAATTGTGTTTTTCGAATAGGGCTCACAACCAAGGCTTTGTTAAATATAGCGAGCATATCCTGCATTTTTTCTTCTTGTTGCTCTTGGTGGGAAAGTAATTTAGTTTCTGTTTGATTTAAGAAAGGTAGGTACTCTTTAATGAGTATATTCAACTCGTTAAAAATTGAAGGTTTAGGAGTAAAGTCTATATGTGATTGCAAATCCAATTTTGCAATCACTTCGCGCGCAATACTGTCTGATTTCATTACTTCGAATTGCGTTAAGTAATATTCCTTCTGATCAGAGTCTAAGCCGTAAATTTCTTCAAAACTCACAGCCTTCGCTTGCTTCGCTTCAATTAATAACGTGGCGCTTGCTTTATACTGAGGTGTTAATGTTAAGGTTATCATCATCGCTAATAGCGTAATAACAATCGCAAAACTTAAAATTTTCCATTTTGCTTGTTTAATGACATGCAAATTGACACCTAGTTCAATAGCATCATTATTATTAGTAATTAACTTTCCTGAATTTTCGTTCATGCATCACTGCCTTTAACAGCTAAAACAAGCGTTGTTCGATTTTAATAGTATCACCCGCTGCTATTTGACTATTTAAACTACCTCTAATTCGCTGCTCTTTGGCTTGCTCTTTAAAAATATATATTTTATCTACTGATGCGCGCTCGGTTAACCCACCAGCAAGTGCTATCGCTTGATTAACTGTCATTGCCGGTTGATAAGGATAAGCACCAGGATTATTCACCTCCCCATGTATATAAAAAGGACGATATTGTACAACTTGTGCATAGACACTAGGGGTCAGCAAGTAATCTGGCTGTAAGCCATTGCTTATAATTTCTTCAACTTGTGATATATTTAAACCCACAAGTTTGACCTTGCCTAAAAATGGGTAATTAATTTCTCCACTATTACCCAATAGCGCAGTGACATCTAAGTCGGGTTGACCAAATACTTTAATCTCTATTTTATCGCCAGCCCCTAAAATATAGTTATTTGCATTTTGTGCAAAGCTATTTACTGTTAATAAAAGCAGCACAAGAAAAATGGTCAATTTCATCAATTAGCCTTTAAAGCAAAGGTAAAATTAACCCCTATAATCAAACGATCATATTCAATTCGACTTTGATTAGAGTTTTTATCAATAAAATCAACATAACTAGAGACCATGCCAAAGCTAGTTACTAAATAACTTAAAGCCACGCGAGCCGTCTTTGTTTTATCCTGCCTATTAGTATTATCGGTATAGTGTTCGTCGGCATAATTAAGGCTTGCCAAAGAGCTTAAATCGTTGCGCCAATTGTGCTCCCAACTAATGTTATAAATACTCTCTTTAATATAATCGCCAGCAACTAAAGGATCTCTGGCTGATCGACTCGTTAAAACTTTAATGGATGAATAAGTTAATGGCTGCCAAAGTACTGCCGCTTCCCAACTAACCCCATTAAAATCTTCGCGTAATTGGGAAATAAAATCTTTGTCTTGATAACCAATTTTAAAAGTACCAGACGTGACAGCCGTGGCATCCCACTCTATTCCTAATAAAATTTTTCTGTCGTCTGAATCGCGCGAAACACCGTTTGCTTGCAAAGTATCATAACGATACTGTTCTTCTTTAAGCTCTAAAAAAGTACGCGTGGCGGCATGAGTATTATAAAAACCGGTAATACCCAACAGGGTTTTATCATAGTCACGGTATTGTGATACGGCTCTAAAGTTTTGATACTTTTTACTGTAAAAGCCTGCTGCAAAAGCTAATTGTGCTTTCGAATGCCGCGAGCCATATTTATATTTAGCTGATATATCTTGCTGATTATATTCCACAAGTTCATCAACTATATTGCCTAATCCTTCGGTTAAACCACTACCACGGGGCTCGTATAACCAATCCATATCTGCAGACAAATCAATACTATGCTGGCGAGTAAACTCCTTATGAAGCGCGGCCCCAACATTAACTTGTGTATAATTATCAGTGGTATCTTTATTATGAAATGACGTTTGCGTGCCAAAATTGAGTTTGTAATTATCTGGGCCATCATCAATCACGGCTAAAATATTTGGCGCTATGCTCCATATTAGCCGCGACTGTTCATTGTCTGGCGTTTTAAACATATTATTGTTTGTGCTTAAGCCGGTTTGTAAAGTTGGTGTAATTTCCGCACCATCTTTACTCATAAAACTGCCCGGTTTTAGCATAGCGGATGCGTATGAGCTAACGCCTAAACTTGCTGTAAACAGGCATGATGTAATCAAATTAATAGGCGTTTTCATGCTTAAATCCTTTAAAGATTGTTAGGAATATTATTTTTATATCAAACATTAATGACCAGTTCTTAATATAGTGTAGGTCATATTCCACACGTTTCGCCATTTTTATTACAGTGTCGGTTTCACCTCGCCAGCCATTCACCTGCGCCCAGCCTGTAATGCCTGGCTTTGCTTTATGGCGGAACATATAAAACTGAACTTTTTTTCTATACTCTTCATTATGTGCAACGGCATGCGGTCTTGGCCCTACAATCGACATGTAACCTTCGAGCACATTTAAAAACTGTGGTAGTTCATCAAAACTTGTGCGGCGTAAGAAGCGACCAACCCTTGTGACCCTTGCATCATTTTTAGTCGCTTGGCTAACATCATTATTTTTAGTATCTGTCATTGAGCGAAATTTCCACACTTTTATTTTGCGTCCGTCTAGCCCGTAGCGATCTTGTTTAAAGATCACCGGCCCAGGTGATGTTAACTTAACAGCAATCGCGATTAGTAAAAGTAAAGGAGAAATCAATAACAATATAATTAATGAAAAAAGGATATCTTCACACCGCTTAATAAGCTCGTGTGAACCAAGACAAGGCGATTCAACCATGCTCAAGGTATCAATCTCACCAATATGTTCAATTCGACCCTGTATCAATGCAGACAGTAAAAAATCGGGGATTATATGCACATCGACTGTAGTATCGCCTAGCTGTAATAATAAATCGGCAATACGCTTATCGGCTTTCAACGGTAAGGCGATGTAAAGTGCTACAATTTTACCTTCCCGAGCTAGATCAATCGCTGTTTCGATATTTCCTGCAACACTCTGTGTCGCAAATACACGTTCAGGTTTACGATCGTCATAAAAGCCTACAAAGTTAAACCCTAGTTCCTCATTTTTAGCTATTTCATTATATAAATATGCCGCGCTTTCTGTTGCCCCTATAATTGCCACATTTTTTAAGCACAGCCCTAATTTACAACGATTTTTTTTAAATAAATAAACTAACAACCGCCAGAAATATAGCAATATTAAACACAGTGAAAACCATAAAGTAAAAGCAGTGTTTGACAAAGGCGCAGAGACACTGAGCAAAACTATAATCAAGTAACTACAAACAAAAGCGACACACATAGCCGCCCACACATGTAGCACCATTCTTTTAAACTTCCCTGCCCGCCAGACTTTATAAATGGCAAAGCTATCAGCGCAATATAAATAAACTAACGATATTCCGAATAACACTGCAAAATTAATTGCAGAGTAGGCAAGATCATAAAAAAAGGCTGTGAAGTGAAACGCGACAAATAAAGTCGCTATATCGAAAAGTCGGTAAAAGCACGCATCCGATGTACCAGATAATTTAAAAGTCTTCATAGCGTTCATATAATTAACCCCTATGCCAGACCATATGAATGAAGAAAATTATTACTATATTTTGCTATTAATATTAAGTTAACAATGCAAACCGCACAATTAACATACACTTGTGTTTACTATTAAAGATCACAGCGGGGGTAGTTTTGGAACGAAAAATAAGCACTAGTAAACAACTTTAAAGTAGCTAAACATTGACTTATTAACATTTAATAAGCCACACGATTAACTACTACCAAGTCACATTAAGTTCGGCTGGGGTTAAAACGAGATGAGCAGTACTAGCTACTGTTTTGGAACTATCTACTTATTAATGAATAAAATTTTACTACAGCCTAGCGGAACTGACATGAACTATCTTCCTTGCTAGTTTGCGCAGCGCAACTTCTTGGCTGAACACCAGTAAGCTAATAATGCTCGTGTTCATACTGACAAGCTCACCTCTATACAGTGCCGCGTGTGGCTGAATAAATTTAATACAGAATAAATTTTTCTTTTTAAAATCTAAACAAAAACAAACGCACTAACAGAAATTATAAACTTATAAAATACCAAAATATAAAGTGCCCCCCCTATTTATAAAAAATAGCAGCTAAGTAAGCATCGAAATAACCATGAAGCATGCCATTGAATGCTTTACAAGCTAAACATAAATTAATAAACAGAGATGAAGGCATTGACTGCAAGGACATACAGCGCTAAGGAACGATTATTTACACTCGCTGTGACAACGTAAAGACGTAACCCATTACTGTAGTAAAGCGATTAAAACAGCTTTCTCAGTTGGGTTTTAATAGTGTGCGGAATAATGGCAGCTAAACGCTCTTTAAAGCTTGTTTGTACACTGTGTTTGAAGTCATATAACTTATTGTTAATTAGCAGGTTATCAGAAACACAAAAGACTGGCTTGTGAGTTATATTGTTAATCTCGATACTTTGCTGATACTCACTTTCAATAAACAATTCCGCTTTACATTTATTAAAGAACGCGGCTTTATACTGAGCATACACAGCATAATTGTGAACAGTTTCTTTATCATTACGCTCACACATAATTAAATGTTGATACTCAATATTCTGCTCTTTAAGCCATAACTCTGTTTCTTTACGATACCTTTCCAAGCGGCTGGTCACGAGAGCAAAAACTTTTCTAGACGGAATAAACAATGCTGGGGCATTCAAAATAAACTCTCTATATTGTTCAGCATCGTTGGTTTGCCCAACTGTTGGCTGAACACATAACACCCCATCAATACACATACACGTTGCACTTAAAATTGGATGGTGAAAAATGTTCCATTCAAATACACGAGGCGATGGCACGTATTCTAAGAAGAAGTCGATATCAGTGCGGTTTTTTATAGATGAGTAAATAGCACAGGTCGTTATTTTACTATGTAAATGTGTAGGGATGAGCTGCATATCCGATTTAATAGAGCTCCCCGTTGCAATACTATCATCCACTAACAATATTTTTTTGGCGTGTTGTGGATACTTTAAATGCTCATTTTTACTTTTACGAGTTCGTCCAGTCTTTAGCTCTGAATTATTAATTAATGATATTAAGTCTGTACAATGAATATTCAAATACAAGGCCATAATACTCGCAGGAGTTAAGCCACTTCTGGGTAAACCAACTATTAAATCAAAGTCTAACCTTTGAACCTTAAATAAGTGTTTTTTTATATCTTGGCTTAAATGGCAATAGCTTTTATAGTTCACTTTAATCACCTTTCCTTTATTAGCTTTCCTCGAACAGACTTGCTGCGCTATTACCTAAATAAGAGTTATAAAGGGTAGTACAAATTAGCGTAAAATATAGCTGATGCTTAATATAGTGCCGATAATAGGTTTTATATAAAGAACCATTTAAGTGTCGCCCACTTGCCCTTCTGCTGCATAGAATACCATGTGATTGTGGCCCACACATGGTTACTATCCCCACCATGAAACAAGCTAGCATCATCCTACCTGTTACTTGGTATTAGTATAATATACACGCCAAAAAAACACTGGGATGCCTAATATATAGCGCGAAAATAGTCTTCTCGGTTCCCAAACCAATCGATAAAACCACTCTAAGCCTAACTTTCTTACTATTTGCGGCGCACGTCTAACCCTACCGGCCTGAAAGTCTAATATGGCACCACCACATATAATCAGCAGTTTATTTTTAGTTTGCTGTTTCAGTTGCGCCGCAACTTGTTCCTGTTTTGGCATGCCCATTACCAGCACCACGACATTTAAAGCTTTTGATTGGTAACGATGGTTATGTATAAGGTAGTCATCTATGGCTCTAAAACCATCTAAACTGTAAAAAACTTGACTATTAAACAGCCTCTTTGCTCCAGCATCTAACCAAGGTTGCTCAGTGCCATAAGCAAACCAAGTAATGTGTTTTTGGCTTTGTTGTAAGTGGCTAATTAGCCGTGGGATGAAGTCTGTGCCATTTAGGTTTAGTTGAGGAAGTAAATTATTATGCAAGCAGGCAAGTTCAATTCCTTTACCGTCTCTAAACAAATAATCCAGATCAAAAAAGTCTGCTCTTATTGCATTACTTGTATGCATCAAGTTATATGCATGCTGATTTAAAAAGCCAACAGAAATGGTTTTATCGGTATTAATAATATCGTCAAGGACATTAATTAATGACAGCTCATCAACTAATGTCAATGACTCTATAATAGGATCCACCCTACACTCCTACTTAACTTGTTTAAAATCAGCGAGCCTAATTTTCCCTTGTCCAAAAAATACTAGCCCAATCATAAGTTTACGTAAAAAATGATAGTATAATGCCAAACTCTTCCACTTATGGTTGCCTAGTACTGCAAAAGATCCCTGAAAATACTTACACCTAAACTCTGGTAACGGATCCCGATGACCAATTGTCGCCTCCGCGATAAAGAATACCTTCTTGCTGATAAGGGACGCTTTTATTGCAAAATCTAAATCTTCCCCGCCATTATTTTTACTGCCAATGCCGAAACTTTCATCAAACAAACCCACTTTGTTAAATATTTCCGCGTTATAAAAAGTGGTATTTGATGAGGCAAAACGAATTAAGTTAGCACAGCTGTGCTTATTTTGATTGATAGCTTGCTGTGAGGGCTGTGAGGAAAATTGTGTATAAAGTAGCTCAAACTTATGTTCATTATACAAAGTTAAAAAGCGGGTCCAAAACCCGTGTGGATACCAGCAGTCATCGTCAGGGCATGACACAAAGTCAAATGTGGCTAACCCGTAGCAATTTTCTGCATGCGCTATGAGTTTATTTCGTGCTTGAGATAAGGAGATAAGCTTATTTTGTCGCAAAATTATTAACTCATAATTTTTAACACGAGCCGGTAAATCATCCTCATTACATTCCTTTGCATTTTGCAGTAACAGACAGTGGGTAAATTGAGTATGCGTCACAGTATTGATTGATAATATCAGCCTATGTAAATTTTTAATATTTTCATCATTGCAAATGCATGTTGTTAATAATAAAACTTTCATTGTAGCTCCTCATAATGACTCCACATCATAAAATTAAATCTTGATAAAAAAGTAATTGTGAAATAAACCGTTAAAGTCAAAATCAGAAATATAAATCCGGAACCATAAAAACAGCGTAAATAGTACGAATGAGGTGGTAAAAAACAACAGCTTAAGTTTGATAAATCGCAGTAAAAAAGAAAAAATATAGACCAAGCCTATCCACCTAAAATAATCAAAATAAGCATAATACCTTAGCTGTAAAAAGTTAGTTAGATGCATAAAAGTGGTTAATACTATGATAGCTAAATAATAAAACCACAGTTTATCGAAGACCGTGTTATGCCTATATTTGTAGGCAAATATCGCAACAAGCACAATAGTTACATCTGCAAGTTTAAAAACAATGCCTGAGCCTCGGTCATCTAGCTCTTCATAGTTTGTAAACGTTGCGTAGTAAACCAATAAGTACACAATTGAAAGTATACTTGCGCTAACTAATACAGAGAATATTTTATAACTATTCGTGCGCTGTGGGTGTTTGGTAACGTAATAAACAACAAAATACAGCACGCTGATTACTGCTGCTGCGTTATGCGTTAATGAAGCAATAATCGCAAAAAATACAGCCCAGCGCAGCTTATCAAAATAAATAAAATATAATGTGATGAGTAAAAATGAGCCAGAGCAATAATGCCGGATCATATTAAACATATTCGTAAATTTCATGGAGTAGAACACAAAAAAAACCAGTACTAATGCAATTAATAATTCACTAAATTTAGCTGACTCCAGTATTTTAAAAATAATTATGCATGCCGGTAAGTAGATAAATAACGTAACTGTGTATGTATAAAAAATATAATTCCCATTTGTTAATTTTGAAAAAAAATATGAAAATCCATGATAAATTGGTTCGCTGGCTTTTGGCTGTACCAACAAACCATCATTTATAAAAATGACATACCCATCATCAAAAATACTTAGAAAACCATGTGGGTAATTGTTAAATGCAAACCACTGAGTAGAATACCAGCCTAAATCATTCCCAATGCCTAAAAAATCACCAAATGACCATACCTCTTTATATAAGTTCATATTGCAAAAAAGCAGTATCAAACTAATAAAAAACACATACAACCACTCTGCCCGTTTAGTTGTCAGGTAGCTAAATATTGCAAATACCCCCATAAAAAAAGGCGCGAACAAAGCTATCAGCAACACAAATACAAGTATGAATATTTTTTTATTGAATAGTTCAGCGGTGTTAGTATGCAACATAAAGTGCCTGCTACTTTGAGTAATACTGGTAATTGATAAAAAACTTAGCCAGTAATTTAAGTGATTCATAACATTGTTGACGAGTTCTTGTTCGCCAGATAACTTTTTCTATTAAAAACCTAAATACAGCTAAATTCCTACCATGCTCAAGCACGTTGTTATGATGTTTAATGCAGTCCCATCGATAATGTAACGCGTTTCTCTCAGCGGCTGACAATGTAACCTGCGCGGTTAATGCTTTTTCTAATTTACACCTTAGTTGTACTCCAGCTATTGGCCGAATACCCGAGGTAATACTTGCCCCTTGATTGATCCTATGTACAAAAACACGTTGCGGAAATACGCACACCCGCTGATTTTTTAGAAAGGCCTTTAACAACAGCGTATGATCTTGTAAGTAAGGTGTATCACAAAACCCGCCAATAGCCTCTAAAGCACTTTTTTTAATCATTATCATCGAAGTATAGCAACTCCCAGATAATAAAAAGTGCTTAGCGTGCTGCCCCACAAACAGATCTTCATTTGTTAAAACATAGGTGCCATTTTCTTCTACTTGCATATGGCTACAACATATTTCAAAGTGCACCTGTTGTTTAAAGTAATTCAGTTTTTCAATTAACTTACCTGGAATGAAAACATCGTCGTCATCTAAAAAAGTAATATACTTCCCCTGTGCCTGGCGTATCCCTATATTTCTAGCGACTCCCCCCCCAACATTTTTTAACAGCGGTAAATAAGTTATTTTTTTACTATTGATCAGCTCTGCTAAAATAGATTCCGTTTTTAATTGTTGGGCTGACCCTTGGCCATTGTCATCAACAACAATAACCTCACTCTGAGAGTGAATAAATGCACTTTGAATAGCGTGTTTTATTTTAGTAGCTCTGCCATATGTTGGAATAATGATACTTAACTCTATCATTTAGCTTCACCCTGTTACTCTTTATGAAAACCTCAGCATAACCAAGTTTTCAATTTAGTTATGCTGTATACATCCGCCGACATCCACACATTCCACAGCACCAAGCTCACACTGACAGATAACGCAGCACCTATCGCTTTATAACTAGGGACTAAAATAAATAACAGAAAAATATTTATACATAATGTGATGCATAATGCTTTTAATGAACGCTTTTCATTTCCTGTCATATTGAGGACTAAGCTAACTGAACCAAAACAAATATTAATTATTTGACCAATACATAAAATGATGAGAATGGGGTACGAAGCAAGGTACTGTTCGCCAAAAAGCAAGCCTATAAACCAATCACCGAAAAAAATTAACACAATGGCAATTGGTATAGAAAAACAAGCACTTAACTTTACACTTTTTGTTAGCAATGCCTGTGTGGATGGTATATCACCACTTTTGTATAACCTGGCTACTCTGGGCCCAATAATATTATTCACAGCAGCAAACCCTAAGGTGACTAAGGTCACCCCTTGTAAAGCAACTTTAAAAGCTGCAACAGACTCTTTTTCATCAAAATAACCTAAAAACACATGCGCAAGTTGAGCATTCATAGTGCTAATAAATACCATTAACGTAAAAGGCAGTAATGCAATGTGCCATTTTCTTAAACGGTAAATTGGGTTAACCTGTTCTAAATTTTTTGCTCGTTCTTTAAAGATCAGTCCCATCCCTAACAATAGCGTTAAAGCCGAGGTGACTATTTGCACTTTAATAAGTAGTAAACTAGTGAATACTGTTTTTGATACAATAAAATATAAGTAAATTAAAATAGCTAATAAAGGCATTAGAATAAACTCTGGGAATAACCCTAAAATAGGCTTTCTAAAGCCATTTAAAATAGCCCCTTGTTTAGAAGAAAAACTTTTTATAGGGATCAAAAACAGTGCAAACCAAAGTAAGCTTGCCGTTTGACTCGTGATAAACCCTAACTGTAAAATAACCATAGTGGTCAACATTACAATAGCAGAAGTAATGATAATAAATGCCGTAGACCATCGCAGTAAGCCCTTTAATTCATGCCATTCATGCGCTAATTCCGCCTGGGCTATTTCGCGAATAAGTAGTTGTGGTAAGCCAGCAATGACTGGGATTGTAAGTATGGCAATAATTGATAGCACATACGTATATAAGCCATACTGTTCCGGCCCTAAATAACGCGCAAGAATTACACCGGCTACCACCGACAAGGCTTTGCTAGCAACTTGCAAACCGGCTGTACCGAGAAACTTATTTAAAATTGCTGGCGATTGCTCCAAAGCCTTTCCTATATAAGTTTGTTTTATAAAAGCACAGTATGTTTAACACCCTGCAACATTACATCAGGCTGTTATCAAGCGGACTTTTCTACATACTTAACCCTGCTTTTTTGTCCTAAAAAAATTCTTGAAGTATAGTTATTTTTAGATAACACAGCCTCTATAAACATAGGTCCAAAAACGCCAAATAGCATACCAAACAGCAAATTAAGCAACAGCGATTCCACGCCTAAGTACGCAAGAAGCATTCTAGCTATAGCTAAAAAGTAAACATGATAGAGATAAATTGAGAATGAATATTTACCAATAAATACCAGCGGCAGCACTTTTATTTTAGAAAAATAAAATAGTGAACAACCAATAAACCCAGTCAGCACCCCCATGACACTATTACGCGCAAAGTTAGCGCCAGACTCCAACAAGAAAAACTTATACAGCATTAATGCACTAAAAATAACGAGTAATAATATAACTAACTTTTTATTTAACGGTGCTTCACTGTTATTTTGTGAACCCAAAACACAGCCAAGTGAAAAAAATGGTAATAAGAAGAAAAACCCCGAAAGAGAAAAAAATACAAGAGTCGTTGGCATAAATACACACACAGCAATACCAACAAAAGTCGCTAATAAATATCTATTTTTCGTTGTTATGGAGATATAAGCACACAAGCCATGAAAAACAAAAACTAAGAACATCGCCTGTAAAAACCAAAAATGAAATCGACTCTGCCAGATCACACTGAAGTAATAACTCAAATTGGTTACCTCTACGTGTTGATTAACACCTGAAACATGAGCATGAATCAATAAATACATCGGTCCAACAACAAATAGTGGTACTAACAGCCTAAAATACTTACCTTTTAACATTGCAACAAACTGCTCAGCGCTTACCCCACGAAAAGAAAAGATAACCCCGCCTAAAAAAGCAAATAATGGCATTCTCACGTTTTCTAGCATTAAATTAAAAAAATAGAAATCGTTATTTAGAGGAAGCTTTAATCCAGACACATTAGGCTCTCCTATTAAGTGGTTCAATACTAATAATAAGCAGGCCCATCCTCTTAATGTCTCAAGGCTAAGAATTTTTTTTACCTTCATAACTACCTCTGTGCATTAAAATTTTCGTCAATGAAGCTGAATTACATAACGGTTTCTACCTCTCGTATTCCCGCTTTTAGTCATCTTAATTAAAACAGGCTGATACAGCAGCGAATTCATAAGTGGCAAAAAACGTATAGCTGAAAACAGTGAACGCCTAGGATTATCGCCATGTATTTAAGCGATTTATTAACACATTAACGGCTCATAATTTAACAGCGTGTGTATAGTGGTATGGTAATAACTTAGGTAGAGCTAAGAGTTGTTTTTTTTATTTTTAATCTCATTTTTTTTGCTAATGAATAATCAAAAATTTCTGGTAAGTATTTAATGTACCCATTACCAGGGGTAAATGTGAGTTCACCAAAATATATTTTGTCTTGTAGGTATAAATCCACTCTTACAAAAGAAAATGGCTGGCTTAGTGCTTCTACCAAGGCAATCGCTTCATCCAATTTTGCAGGCTTAGGTTCAAATTTCCCTGTGTCATAGCCGTCGCGTTGAATCGCTAATGGCTGCCAAAACTGCGAGTAATAATTATGCACTTTTTGATTATGGGCATTATGTGAAATCACTTGAATAAACTCAATAGAACCGTCTATGCAATAAAATTTATAATCTTTTAATGCCTTTATAGATTCTATATATTCTTCACAAAGCACTAACTGCTCAACATTTTTATATTGTTTCTCTTTGCTTATTGCATAAAAATCCGATTCTAACCATTGCGTAATTATGTGGCGTATATCAGCAGTGTTGTGCTCATCTTTATTGTGAATTACAAGATTATAGCCACTACCATTATTGAGCTTTAACACAAACTTGTGTGGCATTTTCGCTAAGTCAAACTCTTCGGCTACCCTACACACTTTATGTAATTCAGGTAAGTAACCATCACCACATTGCTGGGTCACAAACGCTCTAACTTTATATTTATCGACAAAAATAGAGAATTCTGCAAGCTCATTACTTAGTTTCCATGAAAAAATTCTATCGCTCACGCTGTTGATATGCTGTTTTGAATAAAATCGGCGATGCAGTTTAAAGTATTCATAGCGTATGTAAAGCGAGTCAGGGATCACAATCTTTAATTTATTTTTCAGTTTTGTTAAAAATAAACTCATTTGGTCACTCTCTGATCAGTAGATTTAAAGTTTGCGATAATCGTACGTAACTCTGTCTATATGCCTATGTATACCGCTTAATAAGTAAACATAGTTGCTGCATATAAATATAAGCAATTGATAAAAAATAATTGATACCAAAACTTCAATTATAATCTCACCTTCTCGGTCTCTCCCTTAAATACAGGCATTAACTGCACAAGTCGTATTACAGCTACTGTAAACACCGACTGTGATGCTCAGCAGTTTATTTTTATAGCAACATTTTTGCATACCTGTTATTGCTAGTTTGTCTTTTAACACTAATACTCAAAGCAGATGCATCTAAAAATTTAAGGAGTTTCTTTGCGCTTTGGATGCTACGTGTTAATTTTCTTTTCATTTTATGTTTGTTCGCATGAGGTACTCGTTTACTTAAAGAACAATAAAATCATTGAGCGCGCCAAACAGCAATATGGTGATGATAGCGAAAAACTTATTAAACTGTGGTTAAAATTTATTAATAAGGCAAGTCAAGAAAATGAATGGCGACAATTACATTTAGTTAATAATTTTTTTAATCAGCATATAAAATACCGCACTGATCTTCAGCTCTGGAAAAAAACTGATTACTGGGCTACGCCAATAGAAACACTTGCCGTGGGGATGGGTGATTGCGAAGATTACGTAATAGCTAAATACCTGACTCTAATTGCTTTAGGCGTTAACGAGCAAAAAATCAGATTTATGTATGTGCGGCAGACAACCGTTAATGAACCACATATGGTGCTTATTTATTTTAACCAACCAAATGAAACCCCATTCGTTTTAGATAACTTTAATAAGCAGCTATTAGCAGCAACTGAACGTAAAGATTTAACGCCAATATACAGTTTTAATGGCCACGGCCTATGGCTGGCTAAGTCAAAAGGGCTGGGGAATAAAGTAAAAAATAGTCCAGGCGTATCTGCGTGGAGCTTGATGTTAAAGCGAATAGAGCAAGGTCAGCTCACTCCCATCAACAATAACTTCAAAGGTATTGCCAACGATGTATCACGTTTTTAACAAAGGGCTCAGCCTCAAAACACAAATTTATGGTCTCATCATTGCAATTTGTATTTTGTCATTTGTTGTTCGCATAGTGAGTGATATAGACACCACTCGTGATTATTTACAAAAGCAATTAGCCAGCCATGCCCAAGACACAGCAACGAGTTTAGGGCTTTCAATCTCACCTTACTTAAAAGAAGATTCTTTAGTGTTAAGTAAAACCATGGCAACAGCCATTTTTGACTCTGGATATTACCGCCAGATCCGTTTTATTGACCACAACAACTCTGTGCTATTTTCTTTAGAAAATCCAAGCTATGTTGAATCGGTGCCGCAATGGTTCGTTAATTATATTAAATTAACCGCTCCAACCATGTATTCTGAAATCAATAGTGGATGGATCATTGCCGGGACGCTCGAAGTAACCAGCCATTTAGGTGAAGCCTATACAACATTATGGCGGCATGCAAAAGAAAGCTTTTACAGCTCATTTTTAGTACTCATTATTTCACTGGCGATTGCATACTTAATTTTACAAGCCGTGTTTAAACCCTTAAAAGCTGTTGAACGCCAAGCTCTTTTAGTAACTCGAAAACGTTTTACAGTGAACAACACTCTTCCCGTAACTCGTGAGTTAAGAGTGGTCACACAAGCCATTAATAACATGGTTGCTAATTTAAAAACCTCATTCAACACCCTAACTAAACAAACGCAAGCCTTATCTAATACAGTATATAGTGACTCGCTGACCGGCTTGGGGAATCGAAAGTTATTTGAAAACTATTTCAATACAGTGATCCATAGTGTCTCGCCAGTGCGGCCTTTTACCGGCATTATGATCACCCTGCCCTCTTTACAGCACATAAATCAATCACAAGGCTATCAAATTGGGGATGATTATGTCATCGAAGCAGTACAAATTACCAAACACGCTTTGACACAGCTCAGCAACTATAAGTTATGTAGATTAAACGGTAGCACGCTTATCATACTTGCTCCTTATGAGAGCAACTTTTTACAGCTGTTTCAAAACGATCTTAGCAACACGTTTAAACAACATGAGAGCTCTCTGCATATTAATGGCTATGCCAATATAGCACTGGTCAGCATTAACAAAGAAACAGCATTGAGTGGGTTACTTTCTGCATTAGATACTCGTTGTACCATAAACAAGATGAGCAGTAGCTCGGAGCAAAATAACCAAAGCCATTTTAGTGTACAAAAATGGCGAGAAATCATAAACTTAATCATTAACTCTGGTGATATAAGTTATTCACTGCAACCAATAAAACAAGCTAACTCTCAACAAGTAGCGAGTTATTTTGAAGTGTTTGGCTATTTTATCAATGAAGGTAAACTGATCAATAATAGTCACCTATTTGCAATGGCAGAAAGGTTAGAATTAACTATTGAGCTCGACAAAAAGCTAATTGCTAATTTTATAGCTATAAAAGCACAATACCCTAAAGAGCGATTTGCATTAAACATAAGTAAAGCCTCTTTATACTCTAGTACATTTATTAACTGGTTAAATTCATTAACAAAAGCACACCCCATATTAAAAAGTAACCTCGTCTTTGAGTTCCACGAACTCAGCCTCCTCGCAGATGTGAAGCTGGCTTCTAGGCATATAGATATTATTAAAAAAATGGGGATTGGTATCTGTATAGAGCATTTCGGAACTAGTTTAACTTCGTTTAAGTACTTACAAGATCTCGATATTGAATATGTAAAAATTGATGGCGGTTATGTACAAGATTTACTAAATAGCGCGCAAAGCCAATTTTACATTCAAGCGGTCATTAATATTTGCCATGGTGTGGGTATAAAAGTGTTTGCGTCTATTGTTGAAACCGCCGACACATTAACGCTGCTTGAAGAGTTAGGCTGCGATGCTGTGCAAGGCAATTTAATTTGCCCTCCCTACAAAATAAATATTATTGATAAAAACACAACTAAAAAATTTACTTTTCACCCAAATGTATTAAAATTTTGTAATAAGGCTATTTTTTAAACAAGGTGTACTCATGAAGTCAATTATCTATTGCGCACTACTGATAAGTTTGTGTGTATGTTATACACCGCGCGCTTATGCCCAAACAAATACTGCAGCTGAAATACAAACTAGCGAAGTTGATAACTTAATTTCAATTTTAAGCAATACCTCTGCTGACACATCACCCGAGCAGTTACAAAAGGATTTGATTGCAGCCATTAAGCTCATTTGTAAAAACCAGTTAAAAGATCAGGCTGATAAAACCATCCTTTTAAGAAAGTGCTCTGCCGATCAGCTCGAGTTGATGCTAGCTGCTGTTAGCAGTGCTTTTGGCGCAGACAGTCCTCAAGTGATTAGTTTTTTAGCGGCGTTAGCTGCCTATGGCGTTGACCCAGACGCCATTACAATTGCGGCAATATTAGCGGGTATTGATCCCTCTCTCGCCTCGCAAGCTACCGCAGCGGGCCCTAATTCCCCCTCACCAGCACCGATTACTTTTCCTTCACTCCCCACCCCTCCTGGTAGCGGTGGCTCTGGTGGTGATGGTGGTATTTCGGAAATAGGTAACTAATTATTAATCAATATGTAAAACGCAGCGCTGGCTGCGTTTTTATTAGAGTATATTTTGCATCGGTTTATATTTTGTTTGCTGTGTAGCATATTATTTTTACTCCCCCTGCCCTTAGGGAGTTACCGCCCATGGGCAATTTTAACTATGGGCGTATTTATAAGCTTCACTTTTTTTATACATCTTATTAATTGCGTTATGCATACCAAGCACAGTCTTTTTCCTGCGCGTTGTTATTGGCCTCTATTGGTTGTACTAGCGAGTGTAATCTTTGTGTGTACATTACAGTTGTACGGGGACAGTGCCGATCCTTTTCAAACGAAACAAATGCTAGTTAAAACAAGTTTTATGTTTATGTTGTGCTGGTTAATTTTTACCTATTGTAATAACGCCCAGCGTATTAAAAGACTAATATATACCATTGTCTGTGCAGGCGTTTTGCAAGCATTGTATGCCAGTTATTTAAACTTTTCACCGGACATACTCAGTCCTTTATTTAACTATCAACACACTGAGCGTGCTATAGGAACTTTTACCTATGCTAACTTTTTAGCCAATTATTTAGCGCTTTGCTTGTGTTTAGGCATTGGTGTGTTGATCAGTGAATTGGAACGCGGGGTTAATAGTAACAAACACTCGATAACCCAAACATTACGCGATTGGGCAGAAGTGTTATTGAGCTCTAAAATTATTTTACGTGCATCACTCATTATTATTATTGTGGCGCTTATTTTAACTCGCAGTCGCATGGGCAATTCGGCATTTTTTATTGCGCTCATTCTAGTGAGCTTACTCGCCCTGTTTGTTTATAAGCAAAAGCCCAACGCATTCAAACTGCTTATAGTCAGCTTTTTTATCATCGATTTAATAATTATTGGTGCCATTTTCGATGTTGAAAAAGTAAAGCAACGCATTAGTGAAACTAGTTTGCAATTTGAAACGCGCGATGAAGTAGTGCGCGACTCAATTCCGCTCATTTTAGCTAAACCATTACTGGGCTCAGGTGGCGGCACTTTTTATACTGTGTTTCCAGCATATCAATCTGAACTCTACTCTGGCTATTACGACAATGCCCATAACGATTATGTGCAATTCGCGGTTGAGCTGGGTATACCGACTACTGCGCTGTTAGGCTTACTGGTACTGTATTGTTTGTGGTTATGTATCGACACCATGCGCAAGCGTAAAACGGCGCTTTATCAAGGAGTGGCTTTTGGTTGCGCCACCACTATCATTACTATGCTGCTGCATTCTTTAGTTGACTATTCATTGCAAGCTGGCGCTAACTCTATGCTGTTTATCGCTATTTTATGTTTAGCCATATTAACGAATAAATTACCAGCAGCAAAGCGGAATAAAAAACGACGCAGTGATGGGTAAAGAGCAGATATTAGCCATCAGTTGTCAGTGCAGCGCGAAGCGCCTCTGTGGTTAAAATGATTTTGTAGGCGCGGCTTATCTTACCCCCCGTGTGCATGACAATAAGATCTTAGTAACTTATTTACCACAGAAGATACGAGAAAACAGAGAAAGTGATTAAATACAAATGTTATGAGTATTAGTAAAGGTATTAGGTTTTTTCTTTGTATTCTCAGTGCAGCGCACAGCGCCTCAATATTCTATGTGCTTTAAGAGTCATTTTTACGTTGCAGGTTTAACTGATTTATTCACAAAGAGGGCTAAGAGACGCTGCGGTTTAAGCGCTAAAAGCTTTACACATTTGAAGCTTCGCGTCACACGCGAGCAGGCTCTGCGTCTACAAATTATCTGTAACGGCCTGATCTCTGAAACCTAATACCAGCTGTTAATTTATTGCTCTGTTAAGTCAAATTCGCTGATATGGCCGTCGCCATGAATGAGCTGGTAGCGGGCTAAATCACCTTGCGCTAAGGTGATTAAACTAATGGCTGAGTCACTTACTAGATACTTTTGCCCTTTGCCTAGGGTTTGGTGTTTATCAACTTCCATATGCCAACGTTTAGTAAAAAAGTTAAGCGGGCTTTTCGGGCCGTATAAAATAGAGTCAAGTTTATCAAGTAGATTGATCAGCTTGCGCGGGAATTCATTTTTAATGCCACTGGCGGTTAGTTGCCATATTCTATTGGCGTGGTCGCCAAAGCGTTTTTGCACCGAAAAGCAAAACGAATAATGCACATCGCCCGATAAAATGAGCGTTTCGTGTGGCGTATCTTCACGCCTAAAAGTATCGAGTAACTTTTTCGCTGAGCCTTCATGCGCCATCCAGTTTTCTACATCCACGGTGAGTGGCTGGCCACACATATTGAATAACGCTTGAATAGCTTCTATCGACTTCACGCCAAATACCGGCGCCGGCGATACTATAATGACCTTATCGTGACTCAACAAGCTTTGCTCAAGCTCAGTAAGTCGCTCCCAGTCAAGTAACCCTGAAGGCTCGTTAAAATTTCGCTCGTTGCGCCAGCGATGTGTTCGTGTATCCAGTACCACTACCTTGGGTGTGCTTGTCAGCTCATAATGCCATTGGCTAAATGCGTTTAATGGTTTGTCAAACGCGCTAAATTGCCATGTATTATTCTCTGCTAAGCAACCTTTAAACGCAGCTAATAAACATCCGCTGTTAATTAATGCATCATTACCCAATCCTTGAAATAACCAGTAGCCAATTAGGCCATTATTTACTATGCGCTTACTTGCTGGATGTTGCTCAATCGCCTGCTCCCATGCAGCGGTGAGATTCCAATCGTCGGTGACATCGTGGTCGTCAAACATCATTAAAGTAGACACGTTGGCAAATAAACGCGCGACGTCAGCTAAGCCACGTGAAAAGCCAAGCAGAGCCTGTTTTTCAGTAATAAATAGCTGGCGATGTTTAGCGTTTGTGCCGCCATAGCTGGCGTTTTCTATGTCAACACACTGCCAAGCAATATCACTAAAATTGAGTAAGTATAAGGCAATATATTCTTCAAAATGAATCAGATGATTATACGCTTTAATGCTGGAAAAATGCGGCTGATCTTTTTTCAGCCAATAACCTATCCCTAATTTAGCGCGATTTTGCCACGGTGTTTTAGGTAAAAAAACATGACGATTATACAGCTGCTCATCAAGTTCAGTGGGTAAATTAAGTGCTAATGGCTGTTCTTTATAAATACCCAGTTTAGTGATCAGCTGGTGAATAAGCAGTAACATCGGCCCCGCTACGTCATCAGCGTAAACCTGATCACCCGAAAGTAATAGCAGTTGTGCGCCTTGGCTATTATTTTTACGTTGCTCATTTTGCCAGTGACTTGCCGCCACTAAGCTGTCTTTTGCTGGGTGATGCGCATTACGGCACGAGCCATGTAAAATATCCGTGAGTTGATTAGGAATTGCAAAGGCTGGGGCTGATTGGTTATCGAAACACCATGGTGATAAATCCACTTCGTTGTCATCAATAAACAATGCATAACTCAGTAAACTGTCGAGCGGGAAAGCGCCACTAATGGGTTTAACTGTTAAAAGTTGTAAGTATAAGTGTTTACCCAGTGCAATACTTTGCTGCTCACTATAACACGCATAATTTAGTAGCTCGAGACGGCAGTTTGCAGCTTTAGAGGTCGCAAACTGAATGCAAATAGTGCCTTGCTCAGCACGGCGCACCACAGGTCCCATTAATAACATAGGCAGTGGCGCCGTGCTCATAAGCATGCTGTTAGCCTTTTGCTGCTAATTTAAATAACGAATAAAAATTATCTGTAGTGGCTTTTGCCAATTCGTTAAAGCTAATGCCCTTTAATTCACTAATATAATACGCAACATCTTCAACATAGGCTGGCTGATTGGTTTTGCCACGATACGGCACGGGTGCTAAGTAGGGTGAATCGGTTTCTATTAATAAACGGTCGAGTGGAATTTGCTTTACTACGTCTTTCAACTCAACGGCATTTTTAAAAGTAACGATACCCGAAATTGAAATATAAAAGCCCATATCTATGGCCTTTTTAGCCATATCCCAATCTTCGGTAAAACAATGCAGCACGCCACCGCAGTTTTCAGCGTTATGCTGTTTCATTAAATTAATAGTGTCGGCGCGAGCATCACGAGTATGAATAATAAGTGGTTTTTGTAATTGGTTAGCCACCTCTATATGGCCAACAAAACTTGCTTGCTGTACGGCATGCGTGTCTTTGGCATAATAGTAATCTAGGCCGGTCTCACCTATCGCCACGACTTTGTCATGGGAAGCTAAATCAATTAATTGTTGCTTATTAAGCGCATCTTTTTGATCCAGTGGGTGCACGCCACAGGACGCCGACACATCATCGTAATGCTTGATTTTATCGAGCATACTTGGGAATTGATCCAGCGTAACGCTGACACATAAAAAATGCTCCACTTTTTTTGCGCGGGCATTATCTAGTACTTGGTCGAGGTTTAAATCTAGTTTATCAAAATCAAGACGATCTAAATGGCAATGAGAATCTACAATCACTATGGGACCTGTATCTATTTGGAGTGGAAGTTTGTTCTAACTAAGGTAACCTAATTGAGTCACTAATTCCCCTAGTCAGAAGCCAAAATAAGCGGCTATTATCGCGAGTGGCGCTATAATCACTCGCTGTAACCCTGCCTATTACTACATGGTATACGTTGGATTACCGGAGTTTAACATAGTGCCTAGCAGTTTTTCGATCTTAGCGTTTAAATTGGTTTTATCATCTAAAAAACTAATACCAATCCCCGGCGGGTTGGTGCTTTGTGCACCTTGCGGCGTGATCCACGATACTTTACCGGTTACCACATCATCTTCTAACGCATCGGGTAGCGTTACCCTAAGCGCTAATGAATGCCCAACCTCATAACGCATATTAGTACGTACAAATAAGCCGCCTTTTTTTAAATAAGGCATGTAACAGCAATATAATTCATCTAAATCATCTATATCTACTAATAGCTCTTGCATGAGCAATCCTTTTAATTATTTGCGCAATGTGTATGCGAGTCGCGACACTGCAAGCGGTAAATTAAGCCCGAGTATTTGCGTGTTATTTTGTAAAAAATCATGCAATGCTTGCTGCGCTGCTTGATAAGCGTCAAAACTCATGCCCTGCAACAGTTGTTGCTTTAATTGCTCGCTTAAAAATAACGTAAATATACGAATTAGCTCGGGTTGTTTATTAATTATTGTCACTAACTCGGTGAAATTATGGCTTTGTTTAAACTCAGTTGCAAATTTATAAAGTGAATCTATATTTTGCAATTGATTTTGCGCTTGCCACTGTTGAACTTGTAATGGTTGACTGTAAAACAACGGCAACCAAGCATAATCCTCTATCGCCAACGCTTCAAGCCATTGCTTAGCAACATCAAGCTGCGTGACTTTCACATCGGTTTTAGCACAACGGCTTAAAATAGTGGCTGGTAATTGTGACACTTGACTGCTGGTCAAAATTAAAAAACGGCTATTACTCGGCTCTTCTAAGGTTTTTAATAAGGCATTTGCCGCAGCTGTTGTCATTTTGTCGCAGTTTTCGATTATTACCACTTTATTGCCATTTTGCGCTGCAGAGTGATGCATAAAATCACTAATAGCACGAATATCATCAACCCCAATACTTTGCCCATCTACCTGAGTAACCCGCTTATCGGGATGCGTCCCTGCCAGCGTTAAGGCGCAGCTTTTACAGTAGCCACACGGCATAAGAGTACTATTAGCCGTTGCTAGCAGGTGTTGAGTCATATTGTGGCACAATAAGCTATTCGCCAGTTGCTCTGCTAGCGCAAACTTACCTACACCTATAGGGCCACAAAACAATTGGGCATGATGAAAACGCTGAGCACGAAAGCTTTGTGCCAAACGTTGCTCGGTATCGTGCAGCCAAGGCAGTGCCATATTATGTTAACCCTGCAAAAAAGGTCTGTAGCACTTGGCGTATATCGCGATGCACATGATCAATATGTTGATTAGCATCGACTGTTTTTATCGAGCTGTCCTCACTTGCCAGCTCTAAGTAACGCATTCTAGTGCGCTGAAAGAACTCTATTGCCTCTTGTTCTATGCGGTCAAGTTCACCACGCCCTTTCGCGCGTTCCAAACCAATCACAGGGTCAATATCTAAGTAAATAGTTAAGTCAGGTTTCAACCCTTTTAATACCATTGAAGACAACGAGGCCAAGGTGTTAGCGCTAATACCGCGTCCGCCACCTTGATACGCCTGCGAGGATAAATCGTGGCGATCGGCAAGCACCCATAGGCCTTTTTCAAGTGCAGGGGTTATTACATTATGCATCAACTGCGAGCGTGCAGCATACATAATGAGCAACTCTGTTTCAAATGCTATTTCTTCTTCGTGCTCAGCTTTCACTAATGTGCGTAACGATTCAGCCAGCGGTGTGCCACCGGGTTCACGCACGTTAATAAAATCAATTTTTTTGTTTTGTAAAAACGATTGGCACAGCGCAATGGCAGTTGACTTTCCTGCCCCTTCAAGTCCTTCGATTACAATAAATTTTGGGTTCATAAAAATTAGTTCTTGTTATTTAATATATACGTTTTAACGGCCGCATTGTGTTGCTGTAATGTGGTTGAAAATTGGTGGCTACCATCCCCTTTTGACACAAAGTAAACATACGCTGTTTTTGGTGGATTCACCGCCGCCAAAATAGCCGCTTTTGAGGGCATAGCTATGGGGGTGGGTGGCAAGCCATTAATACGATAAGTATTATACGGCGTGTGCTCACGTAAATCTTTACGTTTAATATCGCCATCAAAGCGCTCACCCAAGCCATAAATCACCGTCGGATCGGTTTGTAGGCGCATATTACTGTTAAGTCTGTTAACAAATGCCGAAGCAATTAACGGGCGCTCACAGGCAAGGCCGGTTTCTTTTTCAATAATTGACGCCATGATCAGTGCTTCATAGGATGTTTTGTAAGGTAAGTCGTCGGCACGTTGTTGCCAAGCCGCTGCAAGTATTTGCTGCATTTTTTTTGCGGCTCGCTGTAGCACGCTACTGGCCGTATCGTTATGGTGATAATGATAGGTTTCGGGAAACAACCACCCTTCTAAATGAGTGTCTTGCCCTATTATTTGTTGACCTAATTGCGTCGTATCCAAATCATATTTTAAGTTATCTGCCTCTCTAAGTGCACTTAGCACTTCACGTAACGCTTGTCCTTCAATAATGGTAAAGCTAAAGCTGATTTGTTGCCCACTGTTGATTTTTTTTATGTTGTTGAGCACCGTGTCGTTTGTCAGCTCATACAGCCCTGCTTTTAATTCGGTAAGGCTTGGGTCTAATTTAGCAACCAGCTGATAACGCCAGCAGCTGTCAAGCCAGCTATTTGCTTGCCATTGCTGGCATAACTGGTTAAAACCCATGCCTTTTTTAACTTCGAATTGCGTATTACTGGCAACATTAAGTGGGCTATGAATGGTGGTGTGTAACTGCTGATAGCCAATGGCGGTGGTAATAATTGCAAGCACTAATACCGAAAACATTACTTTTAACACTTAGCCTCCTTGGCTAATAATTCTTTTAATATTAACTGGCTGTCTACTACATTAAATGTATGCTCTGCAATACGGCTAACGGGGACCGCACCCATTAAGCTATTACATATAAATACCGCATCCGCTTGCAGCAGATCATCAACACTAAGGTGTTTAAATTCAACGGCTAATTTATCACATAACGATTGCAGATAAACCCCCTTAATACCGCACTGCGTTAAGAGTGGAGAAAATATACGTCCTTGTGAAATGACAAACACATTGGCAGCTGACGCTTCGATGACGTGATTGTTATAATCGAGCACCAGCACATCATCACAATCTTGCCCTTGCATTGAATTCTTGATCAGCACTTGCTCTAGTCGATTCAGCGTTTTTAGCCCCGCCAATAATGGCTGTGCCGCTAACTTGATAGGGCTAATATTCACCCTAACGCCATCATTTGCAAACTGCGCATAATGTGTTGGGTAGTCAGACACAGTTAATAAAATGGTTAAATGACATTCGCTAGGCAACGCATACCCTCGCCCACCTACGCCGCGCGTTACCAGCACTTTAAGTACGCCAAGCTGTTGCAGCGCCACAGCCTCGCTTATTTGCTGTTCGAGCGCTTGAAAATTAATTTCTGGAAAACCCAACCGCGCAGCAGATTCAATTAAGCGGGCTTTGTGTAATGGCCAGTGTTCAACCTGCCCAGCGCCTATTTTAGCGGTGGTAAAAAAACCATCACCATAATTTAAGCCACGATCGGCGTAGCTGATCTGACTATTTTTATCGGTGATTAAAATTGTCTGCATGGATAGTGTTTTATTTTGCATATAAAAAAAGCCCAGTTAAACAACTGAGCTCTTATCGTTAGTTCGTTGTTAAAAAAGATTATACCTTTTTAAACAGTAACGAGCCATTAGTACCACCAAAACCGAACGAGTTACATAACGCATACTCTAGCTTTGCATCACGTGCTGTGTGTGGCACGTAATCTAAATCGCAGCCTTCGTCTGGATTATCTAAGTTAATCGTAGGTGTTACTTTTTGTTCGGTTAACGATAAAATAGAAATAATTGATTCAACCGAGCCCGCAGCGCCAAGTAAATGACCCATCATTGACTTAGATGAGCTTACCATTACGTCGCTTGCGGCAGCACCAAAGATGCTTTTAACTGCAGCGGTTTCTGCTTTATCGCCCGCGTGTGTTGATGTGCCATGGGCGTTAATGTAACCCACTTGTTCAGCATTAACTTGGCCATCTTTTAACGCATTTTCCATCGCTAAGGCTGCCCCTGCACCATCTTCTGGTGGTGACGTCATGTGAAACGCATCGCCACTCATACCAAAGCCTACCAGCTCGGCATATATTTTAGCGCCCCGTGCTTTAGCGTGCTCGTACTCTTCTACTACCACCACACCGGCACCGTCTGAAAGCACAAAGCCATCACGGTCTTTGTCCCACGGGCGTGAAGCCGCTTGTGGGTCGTCGTTACGAGTCGATAATGCACGAGCGGCATTAAAGCCCCCCATACCAATCGGTGTACAGGCTTTTTCAGCCCCACCCGCAACCATAGCATCAGCATCGCCATACGCTATCATACGCGCAGCGTGGCCAATATTATGCAGTCCTGTGGTACACGCGGTCACAATTGAAATATTAGGGCCACGTAAGCCATTCATGATTGATAAATGACCCGAGATCATATTAATTATGGTTGAAGGCACATAAAACGGCGATAATTTACGCGGACCACTGTTGAGTAATTTAATGTGGTTTTCTTCAATTAACGTTAAACCACCAATGCCAGAACCCACCGCCACACCAATACGTGTTGCATTTTCTTCTGTCACTTCAAGGCCAGAGTCTTTAAACGCCTGAACCCCTGCTGCAATCCCATATTGGATAAATAAATCCATTTTTTTAGCATCTTTTGCTGGCATATATGCCGATGCATCAAAATCATTAATAAGACCCGCGAAATGCGTACCATACTTTGAGGTGTCAAAGTGAGTGATGGTTTGAATACCGCTTTTGCCTGCTAATAAGCCCTGCCAGGTTGATTGCACATCATTCCCTAGCGGCGTCAACATGCCTAAGCCAGTTACGACAACACGACGTTTAGCCACGGTTTGCCTCCAATAAGGTGTTTGTAAGAGGGTGACATACCCAAGCTACCTCAAAGTGCTAGTCTCAATAAATTTAGCAGCGCATAATACCAACGATAATTCGCTTAGCTGGCAGTGGTGCCTTGCTTTTGAATCATGAACTTTGAAGTGGTTTGGATATAGAGTTTAAGGGCAACGAACGCTGCCCTTAAATTGCGACTAATTACTCAGCGTGAGCTGTTACGTAATCGATTGCAGATTGTACTGTAGTGATTTTTTCAGCTTCTTCATCAGGGATCTCAGTATCAAACTCTTCTTCAAGAGCCATTACTAATTCAACTGTATCAAGAGAGTCTGCACCTAAGTCATCTACGAAAGAAGATTCATTTTTAACTTCTTCTTCTTTAACACCTAGTTGTTCAATGATAATTTTCTTTACGCGTTCTTGGATATCGCTCATTCTTCTTTCCTTTATTAAAAACG
>NZ_JBFJHD010000009.1:0-45747 GCF_041613455.1 Pseudoalteromonas sp.
GCAATGTCTTTGGTAAAGGGTAAACCCGTGGCTGTGCTGCCACGAAATACCCGCTGTGCTAACGTATAACTTTCATCTTGCGATAACCCTTGTGCTACATAATCGCGATAAATATCAACAAATTCAGCGCCATCAATCACTTTAGTGACCGCTTGAATACGATTCACTAGTTTCGACAAACGCCGTGGCGTTGATTTTAGCGTAATGATCTCAGTGAGCACCGCCAGCCCTTCTTGTGTCACCGTTGAACTGGGGGTGCCTTTACTCAAGCAGGTTAAATACGGCTGCGCTAAGCCATTTTGGGTTGTGCCTACGTGGATCCACCCTTCGTGTACTTCTAAAATATCCAGTTCCCGCTGTGAAAACTTCACATCTTGGTTAAGCTTAATATTATTGGCTCCCGCCGCCGCATCACTAACAATGCCATCACTGAGCATCACTTCAACATTGATGCCAGGCATACTAGCGTTCACTTGCTCTGATAAGATACGCACCGCATCGACGGCGGCGATATTTTTCGGATCGCTGGGTAAAATATTTGCATCGAGTAAATTTTTTAATGGCAATTCTAACATATTGGCCAGTTCTGCAAGCGAAGGTTCACCGGCATGAAACAAGTCTTTAGGGTGACCAAACAATTCCACCGACAAGTCGTGAAACTCCGGCGTGCCACGGTATTCAAGCATGCTTAGCACAGTTTTATACTCGCTACACATTTTCCCCATATACTGAGCAATTGGATTCAACTGACCTAATTGGTTAATAATATTGCGGTGCAAAGTAGAAAATGCTTGGCGTAACTCACTCGGATCAAAGCCTAAATTACGCTGTTGGTAATAGGCACTATCAACCGTTGGGTTGTGTTGACACTTTTGTCTAAAAAACTCCTCTTTCACTTGTTTATCCCAATTAATTGCATCCAAAATTCTTATTGGCGCTTGCAACGCAATTAATTGATCTGATAACTCACGTGTTTTAACGAGTAATGCCTTGTCTATCATGGTCTAAGCTCAGCTATAAATGAACCGTGAGCATAGAACAAAAAAGCCAAACTACAAAGAAAATTTAAAACTTGAATTTAACCTGATCGTTACGCATATTTAATGAGTAACATATTTAAAAACTTAAGGTTACATGATGAAAAACGAACTCGACAACAAACAAATTTTAGCAGCCTATGAACGCATCATTCAACGGGGTGAGCAAACCGATGAAGGTAAATTTTATCAAGGTATTACCGCTCTTTCTGACGTTGATGGCTACACGATATACCTTGAAGGCAGTGGCGCCACGCTTCGCTTTGGCTTTCACAATACTTACCATCTCGATTATGAACATGAAAAGCTCAGAGATGACTTTTTGAAAAAACTGCAGAACATTGCCAATGAAAGTTAATGTTTACACCCAAACCACGAAAACGCCGCACTAACCATTACGATAGCCACTTTATAGCTGCTGTGATTGCTGAACTTAAAGCACAGCCACACAAGGTAGCCATTATTCGCGCTAACTTGGCCTATTACCGCACACAAAACCATCTTAAACGCGGCTTTTTACTTGCTATTGAACGATTCGATTGGGTTTTTGCAGCCTGTCATGATGTTGATGAAATGTGTGCGCAAATTATGGCTGATGATTATATTGGTCAGCGGTTGCGCCGCTACCCTTTGTTGTATAAAGGGGTGCTAGCCGACAACTAACTACCAGCGAATAACCATTGAGTAAACGCCATTGCGCCACCTTGCTTTGCTTGATTTATAACCAAACCAACTAACACCATTAATTTCCTGCTTCGGTTACCTTTTGCACAATAAGTAACCAAACAGGCCTACTGAAAATACTATTAGAGCTCTAATAGTTACCACTCTAAACAATTAATTTGATTAAAATGAGCAGTAAATTGTCGACATAATTTTCACGTCATCATATAAACCAAGAAACCCACATAAGAAATTGATTTTAAATAGCTTTACCTCATATTTTAATTTATTTCTTACCACTACTGAAACGCAAGTTTTATTAATAATTCATCTACAGTTTGACATCTTAACATTTACTTAACTGTTGAATTGTTAGAGCTATTACCTTAAGCTTATGTTTATTGAACGGTCAATTAAGAATAAATATGCCTAAAGTTGGAATGGAACCTGTCAGGCGTCAACAGCTAATTGATGCCACTATTGAGTCGGTAGCAGAGCGCGGTTTGCAAGCTACAACAATTAGCAGTATCAGTAAAAATGCGGGGTTGTCGTCGGGGATTATCAGCCATTATTTCGGCGGTAAGCAGGGACTAATAGAAGCCACTGTAAGGTATTTATTGACCAACTTAAAAAAAGAGCTCATTCGCAAAGTAACGCCAAACACAAATGCCAATAATCGTCTAATGTTTATTATTGAAGCAAACTTTGCCTTGGTGCAACAACGCCATGATACAACGCGAACTTGGTTAAGCTTTTGGGCGCAATCAATGCATGACGCCGAATTACACCGATTACAAAATGTAAACAGTAAGCGCTTGCAAAGTAACTTAGCATTTTCTTTTAAGCAATTAATGCCTACTGAACAAGCAAAGCAAGCTGCCGAATTAAGTGCAGCGATGATTGACGGCCTGTGGTTACGAGCAGTGCTAAGTCAATCAGATGAAAATCAGTTTAAACACAGTGAAAAGCTAGCAAAAAGTTATGTTCATTCACTCATCAAGCAATTTGGAGCCTAGCGTGACAACACCTGTCTATCAAAATTTTATTAATGGCCAATTCCTAGCAAATAAATCTGGCCAAACTTTTGCTGTAAAAAACCCTGCAACCGACGAAGTGATTTACTCGGTAGAAGTAGCCGATGAATTTATTCAAAATGCCGCAATTGAAAGTGCAAAACAGGGGTTTGCCGTTTGGTCAGCAATGTCGCCCATCGAGCGCAGCCGTATTTTACTTAAAGCCGTAGCCCTATTACGTGAGCGTAACGATGAGCTGGCATTAGTTGAAGTGCTTGATACGGGTAAACCAATGCAAGAGGCTAATTGTGTTGATATTGAAACCGGTGCCGATGTGATTGAATTTTTTGCCGGGTTAGCCCCCGCGCAGGTAGGTCAACAACAAATGGTAGGCAGCGATTTTTACTATACCCGTAAAGAGCCTTTAGGCATTTGTGCCGGTATTGGCGCATGGAATTACCCACTGCAAATTGCTTGTTGGAAATCAGGCCCGGCGCTGGCTGCTGGTAACGCCTTTATTTTCAAACCCTCTGAAGAAACGCCGCTGGGCGCAATTAAGCTTGCTGAAATTCTAGCCGAGGCCGGAGTACCTGCCGGTGTGTTTAATGTAGTGCAAGGTGCAGGCGATGTAGGTCAATGGTTAACCCAACATGCAGAAATCGATAAGGTGTCGTTTACCGGCGAAGTCGGAACCGGTAAAAAAGTAGTTGCCAGTGCCGCGGGCACGTTAAAAGATGTCACTATGGAGCTTGGCGGTAAATCACCACTGATAGTGTTTGATGATGCCAACATTGAGCAAGCAGTTAGCGCTGCCATGTTAGGAAACTTTTACACCCAAGGCGAAATTTGCACTAACTGCACCCGTATTTACGTACATAAAAATGTGTATCAGCAGTTTATTGAGCAACTTAAAACGCGCACCGAGCAAAATATTATTGCCGGCGACCCACAAGACTTAAACGTTAATTTTGGTGCACTGATCTCTAAAAAGCATCAAGACTTAGTAATGAGCTATATCAATAAAGGCATTGCAGAAGGCGCCACGTTATTAACCGGCGGCAGCACACTGGCACCGGCATCGGCACCAAACGGCTACTTTGTTGCCCCCACAGTGTTTATTGATTGCAACGATGACATGACCATAGTCAAAGAAGAAATTTTTGGCCCGGTGATGAGCGTATTAGTGTTTGATGATGAAGACGATGTAATAGCTCGTGCCAATGGCACCGATTTAGGCTTAGCAGCGGGGGTATTCACCAGCGATATTAAACGTGCGCACCGTGTTATTCATCAGCTGCAAGCGGGAATTTGTTGGATCAATGCCTATGGTAACTCACCGGCAGAAATGCCTGTAGGCGGGTACAAGCAATCGGGTATTGGCCGCGAAAACGGCATCGAAACACTTGATACCTACACTCAAACTAAATCTGTTTATGTTGGTATGGCCGACATTGAAAGCCCATTTTAAGGAACCCTACCATGAGTAATAATTACGATTATATTATTGTTGGTGCGGGCTCTGCAGGCTGTGTACTGGCAAATCGGTTATCGGCCGATAGCAACAATAATGTGTTACTTTTAGAGACTGGCGGCAGCGATAAAAATATTTTTATTAAAATGCCGACTGCGCTATCAATCCCAATGAATACCGATAAGTTTGCTTGGCAGTTTCATACCCAGCCTGAGCCTTATTTAGACAATCGCGAAATGCATTGCCCGCGTGGCAAGGTATTAGGCGGCTCTTCGTCTATTAATGGCATGGTGTATGTACGTGGTCACGCCAAAGATTTCGACGAATGGCAACAACACGGCGCCAAAGGCTGGGATTACCAATCGTGCCTACCTTACTTTAAAAAAGCGGAGAGCTTCTATTTAGGTGGCAACAGCTATCGTGGCGATAACGGCCCCATAGGGGTCAACAACGGTAACGAAATGGCCAACCCGCTGTACGGCGCCTTTATAAAAGCCGGTGCCCAAGCAGGTTACGCCACCACCGATGATTACAATAGTGCACAGCAAGAAGGCTTTGGGCCAATGCATATGACCGTTAAAGACGGTGTACGCAGCTCAACTGCCCGTGAATACTTAGACCCGGTTAAGTCTCGCAGTAATTTAACGATTGTCACCAGTGCATTGGCGCAACGTGTGCTACTGGATGGCAAAACAGCCACCGGCGTCGAATACAAAGTCAATGGCACAGTTAAAACCGCGATGGCCGCCAAAGAAGTAATATTAAGCGCAGGCTCCATTGGTTCGCCACATTTATTACAACTGTCTGGCATTGGCGATAGCGATGTACTCACTAAAGCGGGTATCGAAGTCAAACATCACTTACCCGGAGTAGGACAAAACTTACAAGACCATCTGGAGTTTTATTTTCAGTATAAATGTAAGCAACCCATTACCCTGAACGGTAAGTTAGGCTTGATTTCAAAAGGCTTAATTGGGGCACGCTGGTTACTTACCCGTAAGGGGCTGGGCGCCACCAATCACTTTGAATCGTGTGCATTTATACGCTCTAAACCTGGCGTTGAATGGCCAGATTTACAGTATCACTTTTTACCTGCAGCAATGCGCTACGACGGCCGCAGTGCCTTTGCCGGCCATGGTTTTCAAGTTCACGTAGGCCACAATAAACCTAAAAGCCGTGGCAGTGTTACCGTTGCATCAGCGGACCCTGAGCAACCACCTAAAATTATTTTTAACTACTTACAGCATCAAGACGACATTGAAGGCTTTAGAGCATGTGTACGGCTCACCCGTGAAATTATCGAGCAAAGTGCCTTTGATGAATACCGCGGCGAAGAAATTCAGCCAGGTAAAGACATTCAAAGCGATGCCGAAATCGATGCCTTTGTGCGCCAAGCGGTTGAGAGTGCTTATCACCCATCGTGCTCGTGCAAAATGGGTGAAGATGACATGGCGGTGGTTAATTCTGACACTAAAGTGCACGGTATTGACGGGTTACGCGTGGTTGATTCGTCTATTTTCCCCACCATACCCAACGGTAATCTTAACAGCCCTACTATTATGGTGGCCGAAAAAGCCGCGGATATTATTTTAGCGAAGCCGCCATTAGCGCCGTTAGATGCCCCGGTTGCTATGACTGCTGAATGGCAAACCAGTCAACGTAATAGCAACATCTAAATTAAGCCCCTGCTCTTGGGATAGCCATTAACGGTTACCCAAGAGAAGACTTGCAGTGGCTCACAAGGTAAATAGGTTATCTTGTGTTAATGCAAGAAAAACAATAATCGGAGTATGTATGAATTATTTTTATTTATTTTGGGAGGGTGACAATGACTATTTGGCTTAGTGCTGGAATTATCTTTACCCTACTTGCTATCGCACTCATTTTATATAAATGGGGCACAGTGCGCGTTGTAGGCGTGACGCCGGTGCGCACTTTTACCTTTATTGCGATCTTATTTACCTCTGGCCTCGATGTTGGCCTCATTATGTTTCCGTTAACCGAATTTGCCGGTTATGCAGACATAAAAGCAAGCCCAGAATACGCATTTGCAAATCCACTGGCGATAGAGTTTGGCTATTGGGGATTTTTGATCTGGGGATTTTACTTTCTTACGTGCTTTTATTTCTGTGTAATAGAACCCAAAGTTAAATTTTTTGAAATTCCATGGGTTAAGTTCATCAATAACGTGGTGATCATCGGAACTTGTGCATTTACCGCTTATTTGTTACTGACAAATTTACCTTGGTATTTACCTGAGTTAGGCGATGGTGAAAGTGTTATCACTGAGTTTTACTTAATTGTTTTAGCCGCTATTTGTTTAGCCGTTTACTCAAGCACCGACATTAAATATGTACGTATCTTAAGTATTTCAACAACTTGGCTGTTTATCGCATTAATTGCCTTTATGTGGTTTGGTGCCTTTGCTGTGGGTGACAGTCAACTGTCTGCCTTTACGGATAACTTAACAGATATCGGTAGTTACTTTGCTAATATTCATCAGTTTGTACTACCACTTAATGATTATCACGAGTTTTATTTATTCTGGTGGTTTGCGTGGAGTATTATGATTGGTCAATTTACCTCGCGTTTTGTTGGTGGCTTGAGAACCTACCAAGTGCTTTGCGCTATGCTGGTGTTCCCGTCAATTCCAATCGCAATTTGGTTCAGTGTGCTTTATCAGTACCATGAAGCGGGGATCCCCACACAAGGGCTAAAAAACTTCGCGATGATATTTGTCGGCATTATATTTGTGATCAATTCACTGGACTCACTGATCCGCTTATACACAGATAACTTAAACTTAACCGTAAAGCGTTTCGGCAAAGCTAAATATATGACTATTAACATTGTCGCATTAGCGTTACTAACCCTATTGTTTAAGCTTGAATTTTTACAAATACAATGGGTCGGTGCATTAGTTATCGCCTTATTCTTTGTTTGCCTTGCTTATATTGGTTACAACAAATTAGGCACCGTGGGCGATATTGTCGGCTCACCAAAAGCAAACAAAATTGATTATAAAAAAATAGATACCGTACACTAGGAACAAACATGAATAACACACTTAAACAACTTGCAATCGCACTACCCTTGAGCTTTTTGTCAACCGCAACTATGGCAAATTGGTCGACCACTATCACTGCTGCTTCTGACTATACCTTTAATGGGGTAAGCCAAACAGATAATGATCCGGCGCTACAAGCTAGCCTTGATTACGCCTTTGATGATGGTGTTTACGCCGGTGTATGGGCATCTAACGTTGACTTTGGCGACGACACTGACTTTGAGCTAGATGCTTATGTAGGCCGCTACGTACAACTTAATGATCAGGTGAGCCTTGACTACGGTATTGCTTATTACACCTACCAAGGTAATAACAGCGACTTTAATTATGGCGAAGCGTATAGCAAATTTGGTTATGCCAGTGAGCTGGGGCAAACTGAGCTTAACTTTTGGTATAGCTGGGATTACTTTGGCACCGGTGCTGGGCATGTTATAACTGAAATTGCGCATACTTACACGTTAGCGCCGAACCATGCACTGCGTGCCAGTTTTGATATTTCAAACTCACTTGACGGTGACAAATGGGCGTGGGATAGCAACCAGAAAAAATCGTATCACCACTACCGTTTAGCGTATCAAACCAGTTATGCCGGATTTGGTATTGAAGTGGCCGCTGAAAACACCAGCCTAGACTACGACTACGCCGATGAGCGTATTGTACTGGCGGTTTCGCGCACCTTTAACTTGTAACTAGCGCATATAGTTACCGCTTAATTAAAGCCACCTTAAACCGGTGGCTTTTTATTGCTTAACAGACTACCCCGCCCACCCGATACGTTTAAAAATAATAGCAAACGCACTCAATCAGCAAACACTGATATCGCCACTAAAGCGCGCTAATCACATCACGTAAATAACAGGCTCTAGTTATGCTCTATGTGTTATTGCCACGTACTGAGTAGATTATTGAAACAGTTAAAATGAAGATGCTTTTATTGGCTAGCTATTATGGTTATTCAAAAACTATAATTATCAATATCACGCGTTATCGGCAATGCTTCAGCTACGCTCACAATAACTGCTGTTTATAATATTTTGCTTAACTAAATAGGCTAACAAAGGCGTTTAAACTACAAAAAAGCCACTTTAGCGAAACGGCCTTTGCATCATTTATGAACAACACAATGACTAATCGCCAATTTCCCACGCACTGGTGCCCGTTGACGATAAATGCCCCATGCTTTTATTCAGCACTTTATTACCCACATTAATGGACGTTTCTGGGCGGCTAACTAAATAGCCTTGTACTGAACTGACGCCAATGCGTTTTACCAGTTCAAATTGCGCCACTTCCTCAACCCCTTCGGCAACTATTTTAAGCCCTAACTTTTGCCCCAACTCACTTATTGAAAACAGAATGTCATTGTATTTTTGGCTTTTATGCGCTTGAGTAATAAACGAACGGTCTATCTTTATTACGTCGATTGGTAAATCTGCCAAGGTGCTTAATGAGCTAAAACCAGTACCAAAGTCATCAATCGCTATAGTGACCCCTTGCGCGCGTAGTTTTTCTAATTCTTTAATAATATTCGCGTTAGCCTTGATAAAAATCGACTCAGTGATCTCAAGCATTAACGAAGTTGGCGGTAAGCCAGTTTTTTTCAGACACTCCATCACCCAGTCGTAAATCGGCCGATGTTTTAACTGCACCCCAGATACATTGACCGATATTTTAACTTTACGCATACCAGCATTGTGCCATGCCGCCATTTGTCGACATGACTCCAGCATGATCCAATCACCCAACTCTAAAATTAAGTTCGATTCTTCAGCAATGGGAATAAATTCAATCGGTGATATCATCCCTTCCACGGGGTGCTCCCAACGTGCCAACGCTTCAAAATAGTCAATCATGCAATCTTCAACATGCACTATCGGCTGAAACGATAAGAAAATATCTTTATGAGCCACGGCTAACCTTAGCTCTTCGAGCAAGTAATGATAGCGGCGCATTTTCTTACCCATTTCAGGTGAGTACACTTTAAAGATACCTTTGCCATCATGTTTTGCTCTATACATAGCCACATCAGCAAGCTGTAATAATGCTTCTGGCGATGACGCACTTTCAGGGTAAGTGGCAATACCGATACTGGCACTGATTTTGATAATTTTATTACCTAGTATAAAGTCTTTTTCAAGCTCACTCAGTACATGGGTGGCAATATCGATCACTTGTTGCTCATCGCTCACGGTTTCGATAAAAATAGAAAATTCATCGCCCCCTAAACGCGATAAATTTTGCTCTAACTTATTCACAGCACTTATATTATTTAATTTATTATGGCGTAACACATTCGCTAAGCGCGTGGCTACTTGCACCAGTATTTCATCACCAAAACTGTGGCCAAAAGAGTCATTCACTTTTTTAAAGCCGTCTAAATCAATAAATAGCAAGGCACATTTTAAGTCTGCAGAGTTGACTAAATTTATTTGCCGGTCGATATGTTGAATAAATGCATGACGGTCTATCAGTAAAGTAAGTTTGTCTTGGCAAATACTAGTTTGCGTTTGCTTCACATAATTTTTCACATGGCTATTTAAAGTATTTATTGATTCACTCAAATTAGACAGGCTAGTGGGTTTATCTGTTTGTTTTTTTTCTAAGTTAAACGCTTCAAGCAGTGCATCAGTTTGTCGATTAAGCTGGGCAATTTTCACTGAAAAGTAATGCTTTTTACGCTCTCTTTTAATAAAAACCGTGGTGGCAAGTATAAGAATAATAAAGACAAATAAATTTCTTGGCGACGTGAGCGAGGTGAGCAGCAGCTCTTGAGCTTTAACAGTGATATATTCGCTTTGCGTGGTCTTAACTAATATATAACTAATATTTTGATGCTGTACAATATAATAACCGTTTAAAGCTAAATTGTACCAGGGCGCGATCGTAATCGAGGAGGTGTTTTTATCAAAACTATGTACGACGATATTTGGATTAAATAAATTTACACTATCTATTTGATTTTTAAGCCCAATATTAACACTAAAGCATAATGATATGACCATTAACACTATGATACTGATCGTTTTAAATTTATTCATTTAAGGTCCATTTTGCTGCTGTGTATCATAAAGCATAAATAAAATTAAGGTAATATTTTTGTTTTTAGTATCAAATGCTAATGTCGGTTAAAGAGCTTGAGTATAGCCGCCTAGTGTAAAATTCGCTAAAGCAAATTTTACACTAGTTTAACCTTTTAATACATTCCATCCACCAGCTCGATAATTTTCTCTTTTGCATCGATAAATTTATCGAGTCCACCACCGGTGCGATAGCTAGCTTGGGCTATTTTCTCATTTGTTTTAGCATCATTCACCCATATATTGGCATAAGCCATATATAGCGCCAAATCCCAGCGCCAATTAGCCACGTAATAGGCTATAGCCTGGCAATCTGTGGTATCAGCGCCGAGTAAATCCGTTTGGTATTCTTGATGCTTAACAACGTAATTGGCTGGAATAACCCGTGTTTGTACATTATGTTTAGCAAAACCGGTTTGCAGTGCCGTAATAACGCCTTCACGCACTTCTTTATGCTCTGCAATACAGACAATTTTAGGGGCACTGTTACCTTCAAAGCGGGTGATATCTTGTTTTGCCGCACACCCTGCAAGGGTTACTATTGCTGCCGCTGTTATAGTCAGCTTTAACGCTTTCATGATAAATCCTTTTAAGTTATTGGTTATGTTTATAGCTGCCACGCATAGCTTAGCTTAGTAAAAAAGGTACGTTGCTCACGCTCTAAGCTTCTTAAGCTATCGTCTTGATAGCCCTTATCAGAATAGCCTAAATAAAACAGTGTTTGCGCATTAATTTTATAAGAATAAACAAGTTGGCTACCATAGTCTTTATTTATTTGGCTCACTTGAAAATAATAAGCCGCTTCGTTACGGTCAATGTCTTCAAACTGCAAAATCAGCTTCAACATTGAACGCATATTAAATTTATAATAAAGCCTAAAATCAACTAAATTAGCGGTAAACACTCGCTCCCCTTGCGGGTTATCTAACTGACTATAGTTATGCGTAACATCCACTTGCCAGTGATCGTTAATATCCCACACCGCTTGGGTTTGTGTGTCAATCGCATCCCCTAATTGCTCATTGCTGTAGTCAATCCTTTTGGCGTACTCAATATAACTTGACAGCCTTAAATCTTTTGTCGGCTTAATAGCCGCAAATACAAAGCCGATATTTTGATTATAAAATTGACTATTATAATTTTCATAGCGATGCACTAAACCGACTTCTAATAAAGACTGTTTTTGGCCTTTAAAGCTTAAAAATCCTTGGTATTGTTGTTGCAGTAACTCCCCACTTTGTGCCCAGCTTTTATGCCAGTCAGCCTCGTATGACCACGAAGTAATTAAGTCAGCTTCATCACGGTACCAGGTTTGCCCGCCTCCCAAGCCCACTTTTTCATAATCGACTTTCGCTTGGTAGCCTAAGTCACTGCGATAATCTTCACCGATATTTTCATAGTCGGCAAAGAGTTTATAATCTCGCTTATCGCGGGTTAATTTAAGGGCATAGGCTTGTCCGGACTGGTTGGCGGCTAAGCCATAGTTTTCCATTAACAATGCAGAGTTTGCACTGTCGGCATGGGCCAATTGGTAACTGAGGGTGTCTGATTGATTGAACCAATAACTGCCATCTAGCGACAGCACAGAATTATGATAATCGTCACTTTCACGATGCGTCGTCGACACCCCTATTGTACCTTGCTGGCCGATATCATACTGATAGCGCCCTGCAGCCGCTTTGGTGGTTTGGTTTAAATTTGCAAAGCCAGAGCCCTGATTACTCGGCAGTAAAATGTTGCTATTGTCATCATCAGCTAACATTAAAGCGTAACTATGACTGCCCGTTTTGCCCGTTAGTTTAGCGCCTAGGGTCGGCTGTGCAATAGTGCGAGTATACAGCAATTCAAATAAGCTACTTTTAAAGTATGACGCGCCATCTAAAAAGAACGGGCGCTTTTCAGCGTAATAAATAGAGTAAGTGGTATTGACATCTAACGCTAATGAGTCGGTTTCCACCTGAGAAAAGTCGGGGTTGATGGTGGCATTGAGCACCATGTCTTTGCTGATTCCCCAGCGTAAATCCATGCCAAGCTCAGTGTCTACATCACCATTATGCCAATCACCCGGAAGCTGTGTTTTACTGTCGTTACGTAACGCAGTGAGCGTCGGCGTGAGTTGCAAGTTGTTGCTCGCGGCAATGTTTTCAAAGCCAACCAGTTTATCAAATTGGCATAAGCTGCATTTTATATCTCGGTCATAACCGGTACTCGACAACTGATATAACACATCGCGCTGGTAATTTCGCATCACCGAAAAGCCCCAGGTTAACTGCTGTTTATTTTGTGCAAAGCGCAGCGCCTTAAACGGAATGCGCATTTCTACCACATAGCCTTGTTCAGTAATTTGTCCGGCACTGTCCCAAATCGCGTTCCACGATAGATCTTGTTGCCAGCCATCGGTATCTGTCATGCGAATATCCCCCTGTGCACCCAGAGGGTTAACGTAAAACTCATAACCGCTGCGTTCATCGTTAAAGGTATCGATTATCAAGCCTACGCTATCATCTTGCCACAGCGTATCTCTGTCACGTAGTGCCGCACGAATTTGACTCGGATCGGGGTCGTAGGCAACAAATGCCACATATAAGTGAGTGCCATCTTCATAAATATAGGCATCGGTTTTTACCGGCGGCACGCCTTTTTCATTCGGTTCATCTTGATATTGCAATGCAATATAAGTGGCATCTTGCCAATGTGCTTCATCCATCACGCCATCAACGGTAATATTTTTATTAATGCGAGTTAATGAATAGTGCTGTTGCTCTGCGTAAGCATTGGAGTTAGTGACAAACACAAAAGTGAAACTTACCAGTGCCAAAAGCCAGTGTGTTGTTATTATTTTTAGGTACTGCATAAACATCCATATAGACTTATGTTACTCAAATTAGAGTAATTATTCCTTCAAGTGTAATTTATGTCAGTACGTTTGTTAATAGCTTGATAAGATATTTATGTAGTTAATTAACGAATGGCTGAACAATGTCAGGGGGGGATTGGGCTAGGTTTCTAAATATTTTAATTTATCAGCGACCCCATTCCACTGCGCAGCATCATCAGGAGCAGGCTTGACCTCGGTAATGCGCGGCCAAATAAGCGCAAGTTCGGCGTTAAGTTCTGTAAACTCTTGTTGTGATGCCGGGAGTTCATCTTCTTGAAAAATGGCATCAGCATCACATTCAGGGACACATAAACCGCAGTCAATGCAATCTATTGGGCTAATTGCTAAAAAATTCGGACCTTCAAAAAAAGCATCTGCTGGGCACACCGAGACACAATCGGTGAACTTACATTTAATACAATTTTCGGTGACAACAAAAGCCATAGTGGTTTAATACCTGAAGTTTTAATAATAACAGTCACGGATCATACCCATGCACAACGAAAACACAATATATAAGTGCCATAAGCATGCTATTTAACGTAATATAGCTGAGGTACACTTTACCCTATGCCACAACCCTTTTGTGAGCGGAACTAACTACCGCTAAGACACCTAAAAGAGATAAAATGATACGTTTAACCGAAATAAAGCTGCCGCTGGATCATCCCGATGGCGCCATTGAACATGCTATTCTCAATAAATTAAACATTAAGCCTGACCAACTTAATAGCTTTAATGTATTTAAACGCGGCTATGATGCGCGTAAAAAAAGCGCTATATTACTGATCTATACCTTAGATGTAGACGTGGCAAACGAAGCAGTTCTGCTGGCAAGCTTTGAAAAAGATCAGCATGTTAAGCTAGCGCCAGACACCGCTTATCAATTTGTGGCACAAGCACCCGCTAATTTGCAACAACGCCCCGTAGTGATTGGTTTTGGCCCATGTGGTTTATTTGCCGGCTTAGTGCTGGCGCAAATGGGCTTTAAACCGATTATTTTAGAGCGCGGCAAAGAAGTACGTGAACGCACTAAAGACACCTTTGGCTTTTGGCGTAAACGCACCCTTAATACGGAGTCAAACGTACAGTTTGGCGAAGGCGGTGCGGGCACCTTTTCAGACGGCAAACTCTATAGCCAAGTAAAAGATCCGAAACATTATGGCCGTAAAGTCATTACCGAGTTTGTGGCAGCCGGTGCTCCCGAAGAAATTTTATACGTGAGCAAACCACACATAGGCACCTTTAAACTGGTGACTATGGTGGAAAAAATGCGCGCTCGTATTATAGAGCTTGGCGGCGAAATTCGTTTTAGTACTCGCGTCGACGATATTCATTTACAAGACGGCCAAGTAACTGGCTTAACCCTCTCTAATGGCGAGCAGCTCAATACCCGTCATGTGGTGCTTGCTGTCGGTCACAGCGCCCGCGATACCTTTGATATGCTTTATAACAAAGGCATTTATATGGAAGCGAAACCCTTTTCAGTGGGCTTTAGAATCGAGCATAAGCAATCGATGATTGATGAATGCCGCTTTGGCGACAATGCCGGGAATCCAATTTTAGGCTCTGCCGACTATAAACTGGTTCACCATTGTGATAATGGCCGTACCGTGTACAGCTTTTGTATGTGTCCAGGTGGTACGGTAGTGGCGGCCACCTCTGAAGAAGGTCGAGTCGTTACCAATGGCATGAGCCAATATTCACGCAGCGAGCGCAATGCCAATAGCGCCATTGTAGTGGGTATTTCACCAGCCGAAGACTTTCCGGGTCACCCATTAGCGGGAATTGAGTTACAACGTCAGCTTGAAGAGCAAGCCTATACACTAGGTGGCAGTAATTATGATGCACCAGCACAGCTCATTGGCGACTTTTTAAAAGGTAAAACATCGGCCGCATTAGGTGATGTACAATCGTCATACACACCGGGTATTAAATTAACCGACTTAGCCAACGTACTGCCGAAGTATGCCATTGATGCAATTCGTGAGGCTATTCCAGCATTTAATAAACAAATTCGTGGTTTTTCGACTAACGATGGTTTACTCACTGGGGTAGAAACCCGTACCTCGTCGCCAGTCAGTATTAAACGCGATAAAACCCTACAAAGTATTAATACCAAAGGCCTTTACCCTGCTGGCGAAGGCGCAGGCTACGCCGGTGGTATTTTATCGGCCGGTATTGATGGCATTAAAGCTGCTGAAGCGGTGGCACTGTCAATGCTAGAAAACGCAAAGTAATAACTTGATTTCATCAAGTCATAAAAAAACCTGAGCAAGCTCAGGTTTTTTTATGGTTACCGAACGCTATCACGGTTATTTTTTCAGCGACAGTTTTGCGCCTTTTAAGCTTTTACGTATTTTTGCAATACGCGAACGGTTAACCGCTCTGGCTTCACCGGTTGCTTGGCCTGATGGCTTATTTGCACGAGTACGGCGTAAATGCGCCGGTTTTTTACCAATTTTATCAATCAATACTTCACGATTACTGACTTCGTAACCGGCTAAGTAAACACGCTTAATTTTTTGACCAATTAAGGTTTCAATTTCAAATAGCATGTTTTCTTCTTCGCGACTGACAAACGATATTGCTTGGCCTTCTTTACCGGCACGGCCAGTTCGGCCAATACGGTGTACATAATCTTCTGCAAGCCAAGGTAAGTCAATATTAATAACGCGGGGTAAACCGTCAATATCTATACCGCGCGCCGCCACTTCGGTAGCCACTAATACGCGCACTTTACCTTCTTTAAATTCACGTAAAGCACGACGACGATTACCTTGTGACTTATCGCCATGGCACACTGCAGCCGGAATACCATCTAGATTAAGTTCGGTGACTAGCTCATCGGCGGTTTCTTTCATGTTGACAAACACCAGCACTTGCTGCCAGTTTTTCTTACCAATCAGTTCCGATAGCAGCTCTTGTTTACGGCGCTCTTCTACTGGGTAAACCACATGCTGTACTGTGCTTGCGGTACTGTTAGTTTGATCAACACGAACAATTTCTGGCTGCTTTAATACTTTAGCAGCAAATTGTTTAATCGCCGGCGGGAATGTCGCCGAAAACAATAATATTTGACGCTCTTCAGCGCAGCTTTTTATGATGCTTTGCATTTCTTCAATAAAGCCCATATCAAGCATACGGTCAGCTTCATCAAGGACTAAATGCTTCACGCTGGCAAGGCTTAAATTACCTAAACGAATATGATCCAGTAAACGCCCTGGCGTTGCTACCACAACATCTACGCCTTCTTTAAGTGCATTAGCTTGCCCTGCGGTATTAACACCGCCAAATAAGCTCACTACTTTGAGCGGCGTATGCTTGGCAAAGTCTTTAAAATTATTAGCAATTTGCTCTGCAAGTTCACGCGTAGGCGCAAGCACTAAGGCATGCGGGGCATTAGTACTGCTAAGCGCTGCGTCAAATAATTTTTGAATGAGTGGTAAAGCAAACGCGGCGGTTTTGCCGGTACCAGTTTGGGCACTGGCTAAAACGTCTTTACCTTTACGAACAGCGGGTATTGCTGCGCGCTGAATGGGCGTAAGGGTGTGGTAATTAAGTTCGTCCAACGCCTGGATGATTTCAGGAGCGAAACTAAAAGATTTAAAATTCATGCTGTATAACCTGCGGCCACATTATCAAGGGTCGCAAATTATACAGCAAAATAGCTAAAACAGTTAGTTATAACTTAACATTTAAATAATGCGTTATTCTGCTTGGTAGCGTTTAAATATTAAAGAAGTATTAATACCGCCAAACGCAAAGTTATTACTCATCACATAATCGGTGCTCATTTCCCGTCCCTGTGCGGTAATGTAGTCAAGTTGGGCACATTCGGGGTCAAGCTCAGTGAGGTTTAGTGTCGGGGCAAACCAGTTATCGTTCATCATATTAATGCTCGCCCACGCTTCAATCGCGCCACACGCACCCAGCGTATGCCCCAAGTAACTCTTTAATGAACTAATGGGTTTCGCGCCTAATGCATTAAAGGTCGCATGCGACTCGGCTATATCACCGCGGTCGGTGGAAGTACCATGGGCATTAACGTAGCCAATCTGCTGCGCGCTTAAATTGGCATCTTGCAGTGCTTGCTCTATCGCTATTTGCATGGTTTTAGCGGTCGGTTGCGTTACATGCTCTCCATCACTATTACAGCCAAAGCCCACCACTTCAGCTAAAATGTGAGCACCGCGCGCTTTGGCATGTTCGTATTCTTCTAAGATCAGCGTGCCAGCCCCTTCGCCAATCACTAAGCCATCGCGGTTTTTATCAAACGGTTTGGGAGTCAGTTTGGGGCTGTCGTTTTTGGTGCTGGTAGCATATAAGGTATCAAACACCGCCGCTTCGGTAATACACAGCTCTTCTGCGCCCCCCGCGACCATCACTTTTTGTCGGCCAAATTTAATCGCTTCGTAGGCATAACCAATGCCTTGTGAACCCGAGGTACACGCCGAGCTAGTCGTAATCACCCGCCCTTTAATACCAAAAAACACCCCTACGTTCACCGGTGCGGTATGCGCCATCATTTGGATATAACTGGTTGCAGTCACCCCTGACATAGAGCCCGAGTCCATCATTTTCGCAAACGCCACCAGCGGCGGCGTCGAGCCAATCGATGAGCCATAAGACACCCCGGTTGAGCCATCGGTTAAGCTTGGATGATCCAGTAACGCAGCTTGCTGCAAGGCGCGCTCTGTGGCGCAGGTCGACATTAACGCCACCCGCCCCATTGAGCGTATTTGCTTGCGTTTATAATGACTTGGCCGCTGAAAATGAGTTACTGGCGCGGCTAAACGGGTATTAAGTTCTTGCGCTTTGTCCCATTCGGGCATGGTCGTAACTGCATTTTCGCCTTTAACTAACGCGTCTTTAAACTGCGTCCATTCATCGCCTAACGCGGTGATCACCGACATCCCTGTAACAACAACCCGTTTCATTACACCATACCGCCGTTTACTGAAATGACTTGGCGAGTAATGTACGCCGCGTCATCTGAAATTAAAAACGCCACTGTCCCTGCCACTTCGTTTACGCTGCCCATACGCTTTAGCGGGATCATTTTCAGCATCTCATCAACCGGTAACTCGTCGGTCATCGCGGTTTCAATTAACCCCGGTGCCACGCAGTTCACGGTGATTTTTCGCTTAGCCAACTCCAGCGACAACGCTTTAGTAGCACCAATAATGCCCGCTTTCGCCGCACTGTAATTTACTTGGCCGCGATTACCAGCAATGCCCGACACCGATGACATAGTAACAATACGACCCCCTTTACGGTTTTGTACCATCGGCATTACCGTAGGGTGCACCACGTTGTAAAAACCATCAAGTCCGGTGCGGATCACACTGTCCCAGTCTTCCCCTTGCATCGCTGGAAATGCCATATCCTGGGTAATACCAGCGTTACACACCACACCGTAATACGCGCCATGGGCGGCAATATCTTGCTCAATGCTTGCTTTGGCGGCGGCTCTGTCGCACACATCAAACTGCAATAAACTGGTTTTTTGACCTAGTGCCTGTATTTCCTCACAGGTAGCTTGTGCATTTGCTACACCGCTGCGGCAATGCACTGCAATATCGTAGCCTTGTGAGGCGAGTTTTAGTGCAATGGCTTTGCCAATGCCACGGCTGGAGCCGGTTATTAATATACGTTTATTCATTGGTTTTCTCTTATAAATTGCAGCGGGTTTTCTGGCTGAAAAACATTAATTTTTGCCTCGCACAGCAGTGCGTCATTTGCTTCGATGCGGCAATCAAAAACACTTAACCCCGACTCTTCTTGATACAGCTTGTGCACTTTAATCGCTAAGGTATGATCTTTTTTAAACACACTGTGATGAGTTTGGTATTTGCGGCTGCCAATTAAAAAGCCGATTTTAGTGGCTTGTTGCTTGTCTTTGGCAAGTGCACCAGCATACGCCGCAATAGACTGCGCCATATATTCAATACCTATGTAGCTGGGTACCCCCGCAATAGCCGCATTATAAAAAGGGCTGTGCTCGGTAATCGTCACGGCGCAACTCGCGCTATCAGCGTTATAGTCGGTTAAGCTATCAATTAAGATCATCGGTGCATCGTGCGCAAGCACTTGCTCTATCGTGTAATTATTCATTGTGAATGCCTAAAATTAAGCTGGCATTATTACCACCAAATGCAAACGAATTTGATAAGCAATAACGTAGCTTAGGTTTAAATGCTTGTTTAATTATTTTTATATCAGCCACGTTAGACGCTGTTGTTAGGCTGTTGTACGGCAGTGCATGCTGCCCTTGCCCCTTTAATAGCAGCCAACACAATGCCGCTTCTATCGCCCCTGCAGCCCCGAGGGTGTGCCCGGTTAAATGCTTACTTGAGCTCAGCGGCGTATTGTTGCCAAACACACGGTTAATTGCAAGCGCCTCCATGGCGTCATTTTTAGGTGTTGCGGTGCCATGGGCGTTAATATAATCAATGTCGTGAGCGGCCAACTGCGCTTGTTGTAACGCGTTTTGCATCGCTATTTGTGCCCCTAAACCATTCGGATCGGGGGCCGAAATATGGTGTGCGTCTGAGCTTTCACCGCCACCACATAACGCAATCGCATTGTCGGTAACGGCGCTTTCACCTTGGGTCATCACAAACAGCGCCGCCCCCTCACCAATATTTATACCATCTCGGTTGCTAGAAAACGGCTGACATAACCCGTCACTTAACGATGCCAGGGCATCAAAACCATTAATCGTCAGTTGGCACAAAGTATCAACCCCACCACAGATCACCACATCTGCCATATCGGCTTTTAATAGCGCTCGCGCACTCAGTAGTGCTTTAGCACTGGAGGTACACGCGGTGGAAATACTGTAGCACGGCCCTTGTGCCCCTAGTTGCTGTGCTATGTACTGCGCCGGAGTTGCAAGCTCTTGCTGATAATAGTCAAAGTCTGTTGGCCACTGTGAAGTGTGTTCAAACACCGCGCGGGCGCGCTCACCATCTTGAATGCCCGAGGTGCTGGTGCCTAACACCACCGCAATGCGCGACTTATCTATATGAGCCAGTTGCGCAAGGGTGGCCTGTAATTGTGCTAAACACAGTTCAATAAAGGTGTTAATGCGCTTTGCTTCATCTAGCGCCACCTCATTTACCATGCCAACATACAGTGGACGCTGCTGCGCACTCAGCGTTGTATTACGCTGTAATAATGGCGTGTCAGTGTGGTAGTTATTTAAACTTGCGAGTGTTGCTTGCTGTCCAACGCCCATCGCGCTGACCACGCCTACGTCATTTAGCCAATATGTCACTGCGTCACCTTTTTAAACGTTATTTTATAGTCGCGAATGTTATTTTCAAGCGTGGTGGTATCACCCTGATAACGGATACGGTATAAGGTACTTCCCGCGTGTGTTATCAGCCGCTGGCTGCCCGTTTGCACCACTTTGGCGCCGGTTAATTGCTGTGTTAAATATTCAACCGGCCAATGCACCAATGCGATATCGGCAAGTACAAAGGTGGCATCAAGCGCAACACCGGGCAGCATTTTGGTGCTTTTCATTGCCTGATACGCGGCTTTTTCAAGTTCAATAATTGGCAAGCCCTGACTGGTCATGATCAACAGCTTCAGCGTGCCTGCGTTATCGACTGCCAGTTGCGATAATAACGTATGCTGCTGTTGCTGATTAGTCACATACATCACTTGCTGCCATGTTTGCCCCTTCATGCTGGGCGCCATCGTATCTAAATTTAACATCACCTTAGGGGCTATTTCTAGCGCGGCGTTGCTGCGATAGTAACTGCTACAGGCTGTCAGCAATATGCAAGGCAGTAAGAGTAATAACCGCCAAGCCATTAACTGCGACATAATTGCGCCAATACCGCTAATCGACGCTCGCTTTGCGCCACGTACGGATTGTCGGTATCCCAAGCATAACCGGCTAAAATTGCGCTGATCATGGCGGTGACTTGCTCATTTTGCTGAGGATAAAATATCACATCTTGAAAGCGGCCATCGTACCAACCACTAACAAAGGTTCTAAAACAGTCAACCCCGGCTTGGAGCGGCTGTGCATAGCGTTGTTGAAAATCAACCGGCTCATTACGCAAGTATTCATCCACTAACGGCGCAATTAAACTCGCTGATTTAAGGGCGATGGTGACCCCGGAGGAAAATACCGGATCTAAAAATTCTCCAGCATTGCCCAATAAGGCAAAGTGCGGCCCGTATAAGGTACTGACATTGGCCGAATAACCACTGATGCTGCGCGCCGGTCCAATTAGCTCACGCTGTGCTAATAGCCGTTTTAAATTAGCATCTTGCTCTAAAAAGCAATTTAATATTTCACTTGGCTCTGCGTCTTTATGTGCGCTAAAGCGTGCAGCTTGCGCCACCACGCCAATGCTTGCAGTGCCATCACTAAACGGAATAAGCCAGTACCACACATCTTGGTGCTCGGGGTGTACGGTGATCAGTATTTTATCGCGATCAAAGCTTGCATCTGTAATGTTATCGCGAAAATGACTAAAGTACGCACTGCGCAGCGGAAAATTGGATGGCGACTCTAGGTCTAATAGTTTCGGTAATACGCGGCCAAAGCCGCTAGCATCCAGTACAAAACGCCCTTTCACCGTGTAGGCGTGCTGCTGCGCATCCTCAACCAGCAATGTAGCGCCATCGTCCTCGTCGGTATAACTTTTTACACTATGCTGATAACGGATTTCGGCCCCTTGACGCTGTGCATTATCGGCCAGTAACTTATCAAACTGCGCTCTTTTAACTTGGTAAGTAGTGCCCGGCCCTGCTGAAAACTTTTTGGTAAAATCAATGGCGGTGTCGTATCCGGCGCGATGAAATGCAGCGCCGTTTTTAAATTGAAAGCCCAGTGTGGCCGCGTCTTGGTGCAGTGCCTCAACAAGGTTTGCTTCGGCCAGATACGCCATACATTGCGGTAGTAAACTCTCTCCAATAGAAAAGCGTGGAAACCGCTGCTGCTCAAGCACTAATACGCGCCAGCCTTTTTGTACTAATAAACTACTTGCCAGTGCGCCAGAAGGGCCCGCACCAATCACAACCACATCGTACTGCTCAAAGTTGCTCACGTTTTCATTCCTTTTCAACCCGTAATACCGTTAACGGCGATAATATATACACCGCTAAAATACCTACCATCACAGTAAGCCCAAAACTAAAAATTGCTGGCGTGCTTGATGCGCTTAACATGCCAAACACCCACATAGACGACGCAGCCGACAAACTAATCGCCAATACATTACTAGGTTGTAATTTGTTTATTTGATAAAACACCAAGTAATCAATTGCTAATGCAATCACTAATAACGCGCCAAGCAAATTAAACAAAGATAAACTGCCCTGAATGCTATTACACAGCCACAGCATGCTGGCCACCACCCCTGCCAAACTAACAACTTGTAATGCCGCTACTTTCGCCCCAAAGCGCCAACTAAACAACAGCCAGCTAATGGATGCCGCCACCGCGAGAGTGAGCAGTAAATAATGCCGATAGTCGCTTAGTAAGGTACTGATTTGTAGCGCTTTGTTATATAAAAACACCTCGGGGTAATTAACTAACTCTGCTGATAATGCAGCGCTGTCAATGCCTGACACCGACATCCAGCTGATGGCTTGATCAGCTGTTACCACCATTTGCGATAACAATAGCGGCTTAAACGCACTGTTCACTAAGTTGTCGTAGCTTAGCGTTTGTGCGCCAGTGGTGACAATGTTTTGCCCGGTAATTTGCTCGCTCAGTGCAAATAGCCCGTCTTCTTTAGCCTGTTGAAACAGTGCTAAATTTTGCTGTTGCTGGGCGACACTCGGCAACCAACGGGTAATTGCATTATGGCTAAATTCGGGATTTTGCGCACTTAACGCCGCGAGTAACCGCTGCTGTTTTTGTAATAGCTGCTCGGCGTTATCAGCAAATAGCACAATAATATGGCTTTGCCATTGACCGAGCAGCGTTAAATGTTTTTTCTCGTTGGCCATTAACTGCTTTGAGCTTGCATTAAGCAGTCGAATATCATCGTTAAATGTCACGGGTTTCAACACATACAGAGCTGTTAACAGCACAGCTAAAATAATAAACAGCGGCTTTTTCAGCGTATTAAAGCGCACTAACTGCTGGGTTACCTTGGCACTGACAGCAAGACTGGCCGGTGATAAGCACAGCGCTGTTTGCCAATTGGGCAAAATTAACAACGTAAATAACCAAGCACTCACTAATCCGGCAATTACGAATACGGCCACTTGCGCTAGTAAGCTTAAGGGGGCGCCCAGTAACGTGCTATACCCTAATAGCGTGGTGGTGAGTGATAATAGTAACGCAGCTTTAACGCCGTTACTGTAACCTGGTTGCGGTGTACTTTGTGTGTGCTGCGCCGCTAAATCGGTCATGCCATGAAACGCATAGTCGATTGCAATGCCGATTAAGGTTACCGCAAACACTAAAGTGAGCAAATGCACGCTATGAAACACCGACAACAGTGCTATTGCACCACCCATCAATGCGCTCAGTACGGTAAAGCTGGCTAATAACACACTGTTTAAGCGCCTAAAAACCCAAAACACCATAACAACCAAAGCCAATAAGCTAATGCCACCAAACAGGCTCATTTCGTATTGTGCTTGTTGGCTATTTTCTGCGGTATGAAACAGTACTCCGGAATAGCGAATAACGGTATTTGGGTAGCGTTTTTCGAGGCTAGCGATTTTATTTTTTATGTTGTTGGCAAGGCTAACGGCCTGATTAATGCCCAGCTGTGAGGTGCCCAAGGTGGCAAATATTAACGTATAGTCAATACCATCATAGCGACGCGTTAGTCTATTTTGTTGCAGCGAAACAACTTGGCTTTGCAGTAAATTATCGCGAATAAACGCGGCTAAACTCAAGCTGTTATCTGCCGCTAGAGTACTGCTTACAAATGGGTCGCCCAGTTGATTAAGCTGCGTTAAGTAAGCGTGCTCAAAACGGCGTTTATTTTGCAGTTGCTGTTTATACGACTCACTCAATAAGGCGTATTTATAGGGCGCAAAAGTGGCGGCTAAACTGGTTACGCTCGGCCAATTAAAGGTACTGTGGATCTGTTGCTGTGCAAGCCAAGCAGTTAACGCGTCGTGCGCAGCTTCTTTGTGCTTACCAGCAAATGAAAACATTACGTTATCGGCATTTTTTGCAAAAAATAGCTGCTCAGCACGCGCCATTTTTGCCTGCGACGGCGGCAATAAACTTAACATATCGGCGCTAAATAGTGGCTTATTAAGCCACAGCACAGCGCCTAACAGCATGGTTAAGCTACTAAACCAGATGATCAGCATACCAAAGCGTTTATTCACTCTACTCTTCCCTTAGTTAATTAACTTAGCGGCTATAACACAGGCGTTTCGGGATAACTAAACTCAATGGTGGTTTTACTGCCAGAGTGCTCGTAAAGGGTAATACTGCTCACCACTTGCTGGCTTTGACACAACTTAAAATAGCTAAACAACTGTTGTAATAGCGTGTCTTTTGGCGTGAGTAATAGACATTCCTGCTGCGCCTCAATGTTAAACCGTGCTGCCAGCGCGTTCATATCAACGCGCAATAAATCGGTTAATAAACCCACAAATTGCTCACTGCCGGGTTGCGGCCTAAGTTCACCTTGACTGTTTTCAATCAACACTTGGCCGTTCTCTACCACTAAGGTGTTTTGTACCGGCGTTTGTACTTGCCAAATCAGCTTTTCCTGGTGCAGTGAAAATACACCCGTGGAAACAAACGGCTCAGCAAAGCCGGCAAACTGTTTAAATTGCTTGAACTCACCTTCAATGGCGCTCGCATTCACGCCACTGACGATTAAAATTGATACACAGATCAGTAGGTATTTAAACAGTGCCATAATTTATTGCCCTTTTTCATCGTTACTGGCCGCTAAAAATGGCGTCAGCTTATGATACAAAACCTTTGGTGACACAAATTGCATTTCTTTACTGCTAAGATCCACTGCCACTTGGGTGGTGCTGGCTTTAGTGATCCGTTGCCCCGTGGCGGCATCGGTGATCACATAATCAATTTTTAAGCGGTTTTCATATTCTTTTAAATACGCAGCGACGTTAATTTTTTGCGTAAACACCGCCGATGCCACATATTTAATTTGCATATCAACAATCGGCCACGCATAGCCTGACTCGTTCATTTGCAAATAGTCGTAGTCGATTAAACGCAGTAACTCACAGCGTGCCACCTCTAAGTAGCGCGGATAATTGCCATGCCACACCACGTTCATCGGATCGCAGTCATGAAACGGAATTTCTATTTCTACCGCGTGGCTTAGTATTGCGCCTTTACTATTCATATAATGCCCAGCGTTTTGCTTGTATGTAACTAATGGTTTGGCGTAATACCGCTTCCATTGGTCTGTCTTCGGTGAGGTTTTCAAAATAGCCACTAATGTCGCCATACATAGCTTGCATATCGCTAGATAGGCTCGACAACGCCAGCTCCCCTTGTTGGATGCGTAAGCGCAGTGCCTGAATAGTGGCCAGTAACGTGCTGGCAAGTACTTGCTCAGTTAACTGTAATATACGTAAACAGTCGCGCGACGCAATCGTCCCCATACTCACTTTATCTTGATTATGGCACTCGGTAGAGCGCGAAAACACACTGGCGGGCATCGTCAGCTTTAAGGCTTCGGCGGTATACGCACTGGCACCAATTTGCACCGCTTTAAACCCGTGGTTGATATAACGGCGCTCATCGCAGCTGTCTGACAAGTTAGCCGGTAAACCATTATTGTATTTAGTATCGACTAACGAGGCAATTTGCCTGTCGGCCAAGTCGGCTAAATTCGCCACCGCGGTTTTCATGCTGTCCATGGCCATCGCAATATGGCCGCCATAAAAATGGCCACCGTGCAATACATGCTCGCCTTGACCATCAATAATAGGATTGTCGTTGGCTGAGTTTAATTCGTTTTCAATCATCTGCCTAAAAAACGGTAAGCTGTCTTGCAGTACGCCAATCACATGGGGCGCACAGCGAATTGAGTAACGGTCTTGAAGTCGGTCGGCATTACGTGGGTGGTCATGATGATTTAAGTCGTCTCTGATCCAACGCGCCACCTGCTGCTGCCCGGGGTGCGGTTTCACCGAAAATAGTATTTCGTCAAAGTGATGGCTATTGCCCTTTAATGCCAAGCTTGCTAGTGCCGTGATGCGGCTTGCTAATTTAGCTAAGTAGTGCGCTCTATCAAACGCAAGGCAGGCTAAGGCGGTCATCACCGCCGTGCCATTCATCACCGCTAGCCCTTCTTTGGGGCGTAATGTGAGTGGTGTTAACCCCACCTCACGCATCACCTCAGCGCTATTACGCACCGCGTCTTTATAATACACGTCGCGCTCACCCACCATCGCACCAGCAACGTAAGACAGCGGCGTTAAATCGCCACTGGCACCCACTGAGCCCTCTTGTGGAATAACCGGCACTATGTCGTGATTTAAATAGTCTTGTAATAAATGCAGCATTTCCCAGCTAATGCCCGAATAGCCCTGTGCTAATGAGGTAAGCCGTGTGGCTAAAATTGCCCGCCCTTGCACTTTATTAAACACATCACCTAAACCACAGCCATGAAAACGGGTTAAGTGCAGCGGCAATTCATCCACTAAGTTAAGCGGTACCGCCACGGTGACTGAATCGCCATAGCCGGTAGTCACCCCATAAATCACGCCATCTTCTTTTAATAGCGTGTCTAAAAACTGCAGGGCGCTGTTGATTTTGTTGCTAAAGGTGTCGCTGCCACTGATTTTTACCGCGGCGTGATTATGCGCCACTGCAACAATATCTTCTATCGTTAAGCGCTGCTCGCCAAACAGCTGTGTTTTTTTATTCGACACCCTACTTCTCCTTTGAATGATCGCGCTCAACAAGCTGATCATGTTGCCAAAAATCGTAAAAATTAAACCATTGATCAGGGTATAGCGCCGCGTAATAGCTTAACCGCTGGGCGTAATCTGTAATCACCTGCGTTAACCTGTTTTGCCGCGCTGCGCGTGGCATTTTTAAGCTGTTGCTGTAGTGCTCAAAAATCACTTGATATTTATTGCGCTGTTTATCTTTTAAGCAAAACAAAAAATACACTGGACAATCAAGCAATGCCGCTAAAATAAATGGCCCCTGTGAAAACGCAGCATCACGGCCTAAAAAAGGCACTGCAACAGAGCGCGATGCGGTGGTGGTGCTGGTACGGTCGCCAACAATAACCACGATCTCGCCCTGCTCTACTTTCTCTTTGAGTAATATCGCCAGATCAGGGCCCATATCGGTGACCTGAATTAAATTAACCGCCACATCGGGGTTTATTTTTTTCAGCATGGTATTAAATTCAACCGCATGATGGGTAAACACCAGCACATTGATGGCAGGCCCATTGCGATGCTGGCTAAGCGCACGGCACACTTCTAAATTGCCCAAGTGCGAGCCAATAAAAATAGCCCCTTGGCGCTGCTGATAAAGTGCGTTAAATAACGACTGATTGGTGTATTGAATATCGTTTTGGCTGATACGGCCAAGCCAGGCATCAATTTTATCTAGTGCGCTGTCGGCAAAGCTACAAAAGTGCTGAAGCTGGCGTTTAACGGTGACTGTATCGTCAGTATTGTTATAGTTATCGACCTGCTGTAAAAATTGCTTAGACGCGTCACGCGCCACTTTACCGCTAATAAAGAGGTAACAAACGACCGGAAACAAAATAACCCACAGTCCTTTACGGCCCACTAATTTATAGCTAAACAGCAAAATTTGGATCCCTAAATAGTTACCCCGCTCTTGCATTTTAGACCAATGTTTAACGCCCATAGCGCCTCTTTATTTTATGCCAAAGCAATAACGGTGAGCGTAATAACATGCCAAAAAACAGCCGAGTATGTAACCACGAAATACGCACGTTGTCGTGCAGTGGCTGAAAATGTGATAACCCGTTGGCAGGGTAAATAACCGGGCTGGGTAAAAATATAAATGGCACATTACGCCAATACAGGCGCACCAATATTTCTGGATCAAAGTCCATTCGTTTACCCAGTTTCACTTCGTTAATGAGCTTTACGCTGGCCGCCAGCGGATACACCCTAAAGCCACACATAGAATCGACAATGTCGAAACTCAAGGTTTCAATCCACACCCACACATGGGTTAAATAGCGTGCTAGGTAACGGTGTTTTGGTACCGAATCATCATAAATTGGGCAGCAACTAATTAATGCCTGTGGGTTCGCATTAGATAACGCAAGCAGTTGCGCCACATCGGCTAGGTTATGCTGGCCATCGGCATCCACTTGTATCGCATGGCTAAAGCCAAGTTGATGGGCATGACACAAACCGGTTTGCACCGCGCCGCCTTTACCTTGGTTGTGTTGATGAGTCACCAAGGTAAGCAATGAATGGCGGCTCGCTAACGTGGCAAATACCGCTTTAGCGTCGTCATTACTGGCATCATCAACCATAATAATCGGTAATTGATAGGCTGCTAACTGCGTCAGCACCTCATCCAAGGCCGCAGTATGATTATAATTGGGAATAACAATACAAAACTGATTCATTTACTCTGCGCTTACAAACACCACCCGCCCCGACGCATGCTGCCCCTTGGCTGAATGATAAGAAAAGAGGTATTTATCCTGTGACTTTTGCTCCACCACCAAGCGAATGGTAATACCTGGGGTGATCACCACCTGAAACTTCAGCACTTCAACGTTTTTTACCGGCCGCGAAAGTTTAAATTGCTGGCAGATAGTACTGATGGCCCAATCTAGTTGCACCACCCCCGCTAAAATAGGGCCGTCTTTAAAGTGACCATTAAAATAATCTAAATCGTGCGGCACCAATAAATCTAATTGATAGCCTTGCTCAGTGCGCTCGCAGTTTAATAACTGCGGCTGCGTTTTAATCAACTTTGACAAACAGCTGCTCCAGTGCTTTTAAATTCAACTTTGCTTGAGTGTTGTAAGGCAGCTGCTTGATAAAGCGCCACTTTTTAGGCGTGCAGATACGTTCAAAACGCGTTAATGCATGCGCTTTTAATAACTTATTAGTGGCCAGCTTGCCAGCATCTTGTAAATATTCTTCACCCTGTGGACTAAGCACTATCACCGCGCCCACCACCATACGCTCACCCGGTAAGGCAATCACTTTCGCCTCTGTTACCCAGTCACTGCTAGCTAAATGTTGCTCTAGCTCATCTAGGCTTAAGCGCTTTTCTTCAAGCTTAATAATGCGATCGCAGCGACCTAATAATTCAAACTGGCCACTGGCATGCACATCGCCTCTGTCATCCAGAGCAAAGTTTTTATCATTGACCAGCGGTGAATTTAACATTAAGCGGCCATCGGCCTGTGCCCGTACCCGCACACCTGAAAACGGCTGCCACAAGCTAACCTTAGCTAAGTTAGTCACTTGTCGATAAGCAATGCCACCAGTTTCTGTGCTACCAAACACTTGGGTAATTGGCTTATTAAGTTGCTTAAATAATGTCACCGCATCGTCATTGCTAAGCGGGCCGCCAGATGAAAAAACCCATTGTAAATGCGACTTTTCATCGACCAGCACGTTATCAGCGCGCAAACGTTTCAGCTGCGCTGGGCTGGAGATTAACACCGCTTGCTGCGAATTTTTTAACTTCGCGGCAATATGCTCAGGGTAATGCAGTAAATCGGTATCAACAATATGTCCGGTACTTAACGGCCATAACAACCTAAATAGCAAACCATAAATATGCTGATGCGACACGCTGGCAATAAACACTGGCATACACTTGAGCGCGTAACTGCTGGATAGAATACTCAGCTCTTTATTAATAGTTTGCCATGACTTAACAATCGGTTTTGCTTTACCCGACGACCCTGAGGTGTAAAACACCACGGTGCCCTCTTTTGGCCAAACAAGTTGTGATAGAGGAAAAAAGCCGCGCTGCTCTGGCAAATTTTCAATGTCTATTAAGTCAATCCCTAAGGGCGCAACTAACTCGGAGTCGCCTAAAAAATAAGGCGTTTGTTGTAATAATGCTTTGAGTGTTTCTGGTTGCCCGTTCGGCGGTAATATTACCGTGCAGCCGCGCAATGTGAGTGCCATTAGGCTGACGGCAAATTTATAGGTGTTAGTGCTGTATAACACCACCGAGGAGGGCACCGACGCGGGTGAGAATTTAGCTAATAGCCGATTAACATCACTGACAAACTGGCGTTGGCTAATGGGGGTGTTTTCATGGTGAAAACACACACTCACGCTGTTACTTTGAAATACTTTATTTTGAAAGGTACTAAACACGCGCTTTCCTTCTTACTGTTAGCCTTACTAACCACTCTAAGACAAACACCACACCCATAGCGATATAGGCAACCACGCCATTGTAAAACGCCCAAATGGCTAAACTGCTAAACAAACTGGTATACAAGGCGATGCTGCCATTAATAATAAAAAAGCCGCACCACAACTGGGTAACTTTTTTTGTATACTGCACACCTTGGCTATCAAGGTCTGGCTCAGTAATACGGGCAAAGGTTTCAATGATTGAAGGGCCTTTATACAATGAGTAGCTAAACACCACTAACATGACGCTGTTAATTATCACCGGATAAAAGCGTAAGCCCAATTCACTGTCGAACATCAAAGCCAACACAATCGCCAATGCAGCCAACACAGTCGCGGGCTTTAACCACGGCATGTTGGCAAACAATGCTTTACTTAACCACAGCCGCAGCGCCAGCAACAACAGGATAACGAGGGTTACCCATTGGCTGTTAAATTGCGTGAGGCCTACATACACAATGATCGGGTAGCAGGCCAAACACAGCATAATCACTGTGGTTAACAAAGCTTTAAGCATGTTGTTAGTTAACTAGCTTAGCTATTTCGTTAACCACGTCTTGCACCGTACGTACTTGTTTAAAGGCATCCGGGTCAATTTTTTTACCGGTGATCTCTCTTAGCTTTACCACTAAATCAACAGCATCAATACTGTCTAAGTCCAAATCTTCATATAAATTGGCATCGAGACTTATATCGGTCGCGTCAATTTCAAAATCATTTTCTAAAATGCCGTGTAATACATCATAAATTTCAGCAGCGGTTTTCATTAGGTTTCCTACTTTATTGTAAATTACGAACGTGCGTGTTGAATAAATTCAGCTAATGAGTTCACAGAAGCAAAGTGTGCTTTGGTTTGCTCTGAATTGGCATCAATTTTTACATCAAACTGTTTTTTAATGGCTAAACCCAGCTCCAGCGCATCAATACTATCAAGCCCTAAGCCGTCTACGAATAATGCTTCATCGTCTTGAATATCACTTGGCGTCATATCTTCAAGGTCGAGGCTTGAAATAATGAGTTGTTTAATTTGTTGTTTTAATTCATTCATAAGTTGCTCAGTTCTTCTGTAAAATAATGTTGTAAACGTTGTGTCAATTGACGCGACTGTATTGCAGCAACATCGCTGCTAAAGCTCAACGGGCTATCAAACTGCTTATTTGCCAGCTGCAAGGTAAAATGCGCCTGATAAGGGGCCACTTTATACCAAGGCGTGCCCTTAGTGAGGGTGTTGGGTTTCATTTTTATCAGCACAGTGCTAATAGGCGCATGACAGCGCAGTGCAATGTTAGCAGCGCCGCGCTTAAACTTAACCGCTTGATGGGGTGTGCTTCGCGTGCCCTCTGGAAACACCAGTAAGTTATTACCTTGCTTTAAACTACGCTGACAATCACGTAATAAGCCTGCGGGGTCTTCATTGCTAATATACCCGGTATTTTTAATGACCCCGCGCATAAATGGGTTATTAAATAAATGCGCTTTCACTACGCAGTCAGCATTTTTAATCACCGAGATCAGCACCACCACATCAATTAACGAAGGGTGGTTGGCAAGCACTAAGCGCCCCGATAAGTTGGCAAGTTGCTGTTTATGTTGCAGATGAAAACGGATCACCCCGCTGTAATGCATTAAGGCCACAAAAAACTTAAAACAGTAATGCACTGTGGCGCGTGCTCTGGCTTTACGAGTATCTTCGTCGGGGGCAACTAAGTTTTGCAATGGGAACACTAAAAACGTCAACAGTAATCCGCCCATACCAAACACGGTAAAACACATCCCGGTTGCAAGCACACGCCAGCACAGGCCCATTATTCGTATACTGTGTTTAATCATGGTAGGTCAGTTGCCAGTGATTGAGTAGTGCAGCGTGGGTTAATAAGCAGCTGCTTTTATTATGCAGTGCCCTAGCGCATTGTAAACTCAGTGGTAAATCACTGGCTTGCGCTACCGGCGTTAACACTTTTGCTAAACTAAAGTGCGGCTCATCACCTGCAGGTAAGCGTACCCGCAACGCCATTGCGTGGGTTAGCTGTTGCTCATCAGCAAACTGACTATAGATATCGGGTAACACTTCGTCGCTGTGCACCACCAGCATCATTGTTTCATTGCCATCACACAAACGCGCACAGGCATCAATAAGTGCATAAATAAAACTCTCAGCACCGGCGGCAATGGCATTCATTGCACTGTTATTGTTATTAATAATACTAAACAGTCCAGCGGCGGCGTTATGTACGCTCAAACCAAAACCGGTTGGCGACAGCGCTTCCTTATTTACAATATCAATCAGTAAGTTGGCTGTTTTATGGAAATCGCCATGGCGAGATGAAAATACTGCGGCTAACTTATCATTTGAGTGTTGCGGTGTGACTTGGTACGCGCTGTGTAACACCATTTTAGTAAAATGGGTCATGCGGCGGCGTTGCATCGGAGCAAGCCACTTTAACGTTATTGGGGAAGTATCGTACCAACACGCGCCTTCTATTTGTCGCTGGTCTGGCTGTATCCATGTAGCGAGTTGTTCAACAACAAATTTCACAAGTAAATAATTTTAGTTAATGATTGAGAGCGTGAATTTTACCGATTTTAGCATCAAAAGTAAAATAATCATTAAATAAAGCCAGCACCGAGCTTATATTCAGTGCTGGCTAATAAAACTATGAAATTAAAGTAATTTCTTGCTCAGAAAAACAACAAGCATGGCCGCCAACAAGGTGTTTTTCAGCCAAGCTGTTGATCAGTGTTGCACCTTGTTGTTGTTGCTCAGCATTGAGCGGAACATAAGGCAGCCTAAACACAGGTTTAACCGCTTTTGTCATGATTAGCGCCGTATTAATGGCGATGGGATTTGGCTCGCAAAACAGCCAGTTCATTAATGGCTGTAACGAAGAGTTTAACGCCGTGTTTGGCGTATCCATTAACTCACGAAACAACCCCGGAATAAGGTTAGAGGTCACCGAAATAACGCCATGGGCATTGTGAGTATGGCGTGCATCGTGGCTTTCATCGTCATTGCCAGACCAACAAGCAATACCGTGTTGCTCGTAATAAGCAATGCGTTCATTACCGCCACATTCTTTTACGCCAATAAAATTTTCATGCTGGGCAAGCGGCGTTATGATATCAGGCGTTAAGTCTTGTCCGGTACGCCCTGCTACGTTGTAGATAAATGCGGGGCCAATATCCAAGACACGTTTAAAGTGCTCTTTAACACCGGCAATAGAGGTACGGCCATAGTACGGGTTTATTTGTAAAGCCGCGTGCATACCGCTGGCAAAACCATATTTAGTTGCTTTGATTGCTTCGCGGGTATTATTACTGCCGGTGTTACCCACTATCAGCAATTTATCACCATATTTATTTACACTGTGAGCAATCAGCATTAAATGCTCTTCCCAGTTCATTAACTGGCCTTCGCCGGTGGTGCCGCCCACCACAATGCCATCTACGCCCGCGGCTATTTGCAACTCAACAAGGTGATCGTAGGTTGCAAGGTCAATTTGACCATTGGTTAAATAAGGCGTTTTAATCGCGGTAATAAGACTTGCTTGTTTAATTTTCTCGATGCTGTGCATATAAAATCAGTGGTTATGAAACTTTTGCTATTTGTATCATATCTAGGGGTACTTTTGCAGCCGTAAACGCATATTTAACTAAAATGAAGGGCAAAAAATGGCCCAAAACACGCCGTAATTATTTAATCATAAATGTCTTGTAAATTTAGCCTTGATAATACAAAATAAATAACTGTATAAATAAACAGTATCTTTATTTCATTACCAAGCGAGCCCTTATGCGTTTATCTCAGTACTTAACCACACACTTTTATAACACCGATGAACTGTGTCAGGCATTAAATATAGAGGCCGATACGTTACATACCTGGCAACAGCGCAGCATTTTTCCTAAACCCAGTTATTGTATTAAAAGCCAGTTGAGCTGCAGCTCGTATTCTGGCTTGTATGAATGTGAAGAATACGACGACTACTACCCGCGCGGCTGTGTTAACTGGGGGCAAGGTCTGCTAAAACAAAAAATAGACTCCTCTAGTCACGCATTCAATTATTTTGCTCAACACTATAGCGCGTGCTTAACGAAACTGGCACAGCAAGGCTTTGAATTTAATGAAGAGTTATTTGGCTGCGAAATAGACGAGCATTTACAACAAGTGTGGCAACAGTTTTTATGCAGTAAATATGGAGTACTCACGCAAAATGGCTTACTAGAAGAAATTGTCGCGGTAGATATAGGCCGCTTAGTGGTAGACGAGATCACCGAGCTACGCAGCAAAGCTAGCTTAAATCAGGAGGAGCGTGCCAAGTTGCATCCGGCACTAAAATTACTTAACAAAGCACTGAGCCACGGCGCCGATCATGAAAAGCAAGCCACGTTAAGAGTGCGCTACATTGACGCGTTAGTCACTAAATATGATTTATCAATAAAGTGAGCACCTTAACCTTGCCAATTAGGTAGGTTAGCAGCTTAACTAACACAGCTGTTAACTCCCCTTATTTAGCGGCCAAAGTCACTGTTTATACACACCAAATTTTGCCTAAAGACCCGGTTTAGGCACATCGTGCTTGCTAACATCTTGAGCGTCAACAACGTCATCTGCCCATGCCTTATCATCTGCGTCGGCATCGAGCCCTTGCCCATTACGAGTGTCATTGGGGGTGTAAACCAGCTCAGTATATAAGGCGAAGTGGTCAGAGCCAATTGCAGGCAGTCGCTCGATATTGCGTACGGTAAAGTGCGAGCTATGGAACAGGTGATCTAAAGGCCAACGTAAAAACCAATAATTACAATGAAAGGTGTTAAACATGCCCCGCCCTACCCTTGGGTCTAACAGGCCACTTAATTTTCTAAATAAGCGCGTGGTTGCCGACCACGCCACATCATTTAGATCACCGGTTACAATTAATGGCTGATCGCTTTGTGCGACACTGCGTGCCACCATCACTAATTCGGCATCTCGCTCAGCAGATTCGGGGTTTTCTGTAGGACTTGGCGGCGCAGGGTGTAAAAAATGCAGCCTAACTTTATCCCCGCTCAGCAAGGTTATTTGCGCATGCATTGAGGGGATGTCGTCCTCAACTAGAAACGAAATAGTTTCATCACTCAGTGGCAAGCGTGAGTAAACGTGCATACCGTACAGGTTATCTAACGGGCATTTTATGCTGTAAGGCATGTCAGGCTCTAATACATCAAGCTGCTCTTGCCACCACAGATCAGACTCTAAGGTCACTAATATATCGGGTTTATAACGGTTAACTAAAGTAATTAGCTTGTCGGCTTGACGGTTCGGGGTTAAAACATTGGCGGTAATAATACTGATCTGTCGCTCGGTATTCGTATCAGTCGCTGTTTTTACCTCTGTTTGCCACAGTTTCGTGTAGGGTAAAATCCACCATAAATGCCATACTAAGCAAATAAGTGCAACCGCTATCAGACCCCAGCTAGTGAGCTTAGCTAAATCAAGATAGAGTAACTGCGCCAAGAATAACCAGCTTGAGAGTACGGCTAACTGTAAACGTGGAAAGTCCATGCCTCGGATCAGCCAATGCGGGTGGCGCGACAACGGAAGTAGTGTCAATAAAGCAATCACAGCGGTTGCTATGAAAAATATGAACGTCATCTATTACAATCCCTTAATTATTATTAGTTCGCTTTACAGCCATTAACACTGATATGCATAGTGTATTACGAGTCTACCTCTTTAGCGCACTTGTTAGCAGCTTAATCAACCAAAGTTTTACTTTTCAATAACTCAAAGTCTTCAGTTAATCGTAACTCGTGCTGCGCATGGCGCAAGGCAATTTTTACATGGCGATTGGCGCTGCTTTTAAAGTCATTATTAATGGTCGCTAATGATTGGTGCACTTTGACTAATCTTAACATCACTTCAATGCTGCCGGCACCGTCTCTGGCAATAGCCTTAAACGCATCATCAAATAAATCGTCTAATAAAAGTTCAGCAACTGTGACCCGGTTAAACTCAACTTCCGGCTGTTGTTCTATGTTAGCGCTATTCCCCCAGTGAATAAATAGTCTAGCCAACGAGCCAATGATACCAATAGCCGTCCCCGGATCATTCACAGCTGGCGATAAGGCACGGCTGGCTATCTCAGATAGCACCACTAAAGCAAAACGAGGGTCTTCATCAAAGGTACGCTTATCACCGATAATAAATGCATTCATGATCTCATCAATAGGCACATCATCGTTGTTAGCCGTGTCGTCACATTGTACATACGCTAACGGCTCTGCAGCCAACACTAACCTGCCAACCATTGCTGTAATGTGAACGGTTAGCTGGTACTGCTCAGCAATGGCCTGTAATTTACTCATATCAATACGTTGTAAATACCCCACGCTGTCGGCATATATAGCGCGGCCGGTCACTTTAGCTGGCTGTTTTGCGCCACCAAGTCGAGGACACTCACAGTTTCGTGTTAATGCTTTTTCAGCAACGGTTTCAACTTTAGCGATGGTATTACCTAGTGTACCGAGTCGGGCTATATTGTCGACCCAGCGAACAAAACCTAAGATCACAATAATAAACACGGCAAGGGTCTGTAAAAAAATGACGAACCGACCTGTTTGGTGATAAAAGCCGTTCATCAATGCCACTAAGCCGATAATACTGAAAATAAACGCCCCAATGAAAATAGACAAGGCATATTGAGAAACATCATCACTAATCACAATCGCGAATGCTCGCGGGGTTGCCATACTGCTCACCGATGAATAAGCACTCAACATTGAGCCGACCGCAAATACCGCCATTACCAACATACTGGCTGAAATAATCGCCAATAAGGTTTCTAGCGACTCGTTACTGACGTTCATTACTGCTGCGTTGGGATAAAAATAATCGCCTCCGATGGCGATAAATGCCGCACCAATCGACATTAAGCAACTAATTAACGGTTTTACCCAAAGCCGCTCACGTAATCGACTAATAAAAAAACTAATTCGTTCGTTCATTATATTATCCCTAAAGTGCGTGCAGCTAGCAGTGCGGCGAGCTAATAATTAGTCTATAAACAGCCACTCTACATGTTTCTTTCAATACACAGTACATCAGCTGGCTTGTTTACCCTTTGCAAGCGGGTAGCCGTTTATAATACGCGTGCGCTTCACTTGCCATCAGGACGTATACCAATTTAATACATTATAGCTGGAGTTAAAAAAATAGCCTTAGCACTCTTATAGTTAGCTTCACTTTACTGTAGCTAATAGCCAACTCATACGTTATAAGGTGGTTCATTTAATACACAGCGATTACAGACCTCGTTAAGAGGGTGCATCTGACAGCGAGGGATTAGCAGTCGCTGTATATTGCTGTATAAACACTTCCAATTGCGCAGCCGGCAATGGCTTGGCATAAAAATAGCCTTGCAGTTCATCACAACTATGCTTATTAAGTAGCTTTGCTTGCACTAAAGTTTCAACCCCTTCTGCAATGACTTTTAAGCCTAATTGGTGCCCCATTGCGATAATCGCGCGGGTAATCGCCGCGTCTTTTTGGTCCGTGTCTAATTCACGAATAAATGATTTATCTATTTTTAATTTATCAATGGGCAGTCTCTTTAGGTAGTTCAAACTCGAATAGCCAGTGCCAAAATCATCGATAGCAATGCTGATCCCTAATTGCTTAAGGTGCTGTAATTTATCGACTACTTGCTCTACATTTTCCAGTAACAACGATTCGGTCAGCTCTAACTCAAACCACTTAGGGGCTAATTGTGCTTGTTTTAAGCTGGCTTCTAATTGTTCAACAAAGCCAGGGCGTTGAAATTGCAATGATGATAAATTTACCGCCATAATCACGTTTGCAATGCCCCGTTGTTGTAATGAGCGGTTATAGCTGGCAGCCTGTTCAATTACCCACTGCCCTAATTCGACAATTAATCCCATTTCTTCTGCTATGGGAATAAATTCATCCGGCCCAATAAAGCCCAGTTCGGGGTGTTGCCACCGTAATAACGCTTCTAGGCCAATGAAACGTCCGCTGTCTGCCGCAACTTGTGGTTGATAGTAAAGTTCAAACTCCTGATTAGCGATTGCTTGTTTAAGCATGGCCCTAAGGCTGAGTCGGTTATTGAGTGTTTTTTCCATATCAGAGCTATACCACTGCACATTATTACGGCCCAACTGTTTTGCCCTGTACATCGCTAAATCAGCCCGTTTTACCAAGTCCATCGGCTCACTCAACTGCGTATCTGAAATACTAATACCAATACTTGCGGATAACTGTAACTCTTTTCCTGCCACTTCAAGTGGCGCAGAAATAGCGCTGAGCACGCGCTCAGCTAACACATTTAACTGTTGTCGGTCATTAACATCTGGCACCAATAACACAAATTCATCGCCCCCCATTCTGGCTAACGTATCCCCAGAGCGAATCTCAAGCGCAATGCGCGCACTTATTTTGCAAATAACCTCATCACCTATCAAATGCCCAAGGCTATCATTTATTAATTTAAAGCCATCTAAATCGATAAATAAAATTGCCACCCGCTCTTTATGACGCGAACTTATCATCACACTTTGCGATAGCCGATCGTGTAATAAACCACGATTAGGTAAACCGGTTAATAAATCGTGCGAGGCGTTAAAAGCCAGCTCTTCATGGTAGTTTTTTTGCTCGGTAATATCAGTTTGAATACCTATATAATGGGTAATGACGCCATCATCATTGGGCACCGGCGATAAAAATAGGCTATTCCAAAAGCCACTGCCATCTTTACGGTAGTTTTTTAGTACCACGCTAACTTCTTGCTTCGACGCGATGGCACTGCGAATTTGGCTAATGGCAACCTCGTCGCGTTCTTTTCCTTGTAAAAAGCGACAGTTTTTTCCTGCAATTTCAGCCTGAGTATATCCGGTTAGTTTTTCAAAACCATGATTAACATAACTAACGGGCATATCTGGCTTAGTAATATCGGTGATCACCACGCCATTTGAACTGGCATCAACCGCGCGTTTAAACAACCTAAGTTGCTTTTCGGTTTGTAAGCGCTGAGTAATATCTTTCGCAATACCAATCACACCGACCACTTTGCCATCAATCCATGTCGGAATAATGGTGATTTGTAACTCATACTGAGCGCCGCCATGACTGGTAACACTCACCTCGAAGCTTTCAGAGTTGCCCGCTAAGGCACTATAAAAGTAGGCGGTGACTTGAGGGAGTTGCTCTTTAACCACCACAGCGCCAAAATGCATCTGTTGTAATTCATCTAAGGGCCGCTTTAATAATTCACAACCTGGGGTATTCATCGAGCTAAAATAACCTTGCCGATCTAACACATACACAGGGTCGGGATTAAACTGATACAAGGAACGAAAACGTTGCTCACTTTCTGACACTAAGCGTTTTTGCTCTGCCCGCTCTATGGCATTGGCCGCAAAACGACAGCAGCTGTGCAGTAACGCCAACTCTTCAGGGTTTGGTGCTCTGGCGTCTTTACAATAAAGCGCAAAGGTGCCCAGTACATGGTTCTCTTTCAATACCATAGGCAATGACCAACAGGCTGCCACTTGTTCGGCGAGTACCGCCTCTCGATAATCTTGCCAATTTGGATCCTTGGCAATATCCTCGGTTATCACTAAGGTATTTTTAAACGCCGCTTTACCACAGCTGCCGATATTATCGGCAATTTCTATTGTGGTTAATGCTAGACGATATTGCTGACTCAATGAAGGAGCTGATGCTATTTGCAGCTGTTGATCAACTTTGAGCATCACACAAGCTTTAATCGCTGGATTTTGCGCTTCTGCCATTAAGCAAATTTGCTGAAGTATTTCATCAAGTGAAGCCTCAACCGAAATCAACTGTAAAGTATGTTGCTGCGCTTGTTGATAGCGCTCCGCTTTTACCATTTCACTGATGTCTCTGGCCACAGCGTACATAGTTTGCATACTTGGCACAAATTGCGCAGACCACATTAAATGCACTACATCACCATTTTTGCGCACATAACGGTTTCTGAAATATTGGCTATGTTGCCCCTGAGTTACTCGCTTTGCTTCTTGCTCGGTTCGTTGTCGGTCGTCTGGGTAAACAAAATCGATAAACAGCCGCCCTTCTAACTCTACGGCTGCATAACCTAGCACAGTGCGACTCGATTGGCTTACTTCAACAAATTTTCCTTGTGTATCAATAATACACAATAAGTCGGCGGAGTTTTCCATAAACTGGAGGTGGTGTGTTTGCAATTTTTTTTGTAATTCAACGCTAGTGCGAAGTTTTTTGTTGGCAGCGATTAAACGTGTTTTTTGTATATATATGTGACGTTGGTAATGATGAGACAGCAAAGCTAATAAACAGGCTATCCATCCAGCAACCAGGATAACTTGCGACACTTGGCGCACATAATTAGGGCCAATATTCATGTCTCGGTACAAGTGTAATTGCCAGTTTATATCACTTTGTGAGTTAACAGCATACTCCCCTAAGGAGAAATATTGTCGCTCAGGTTCAAGTTGGCTCAGTAACAGCTGTGGATTATTTTCATACGCTAAAGTAATGGCATACCCTGTCGGCACAATGATAGGAATACTTGATTGCATAACTTGTTGAAAGTTTATTCCTGCAACAATAGCCGTTAAGCCAAGTGCATTGGGCTGGCGTAACTGCATTTTTATAAAAGTATGATCAACTTTATCATTGTAATAAAAACCAGCGTGTGGGGTATTCGCTTTTTTGCTTTGCACGGCGCCGGTGATTTCCTCAGCAACCACATAATTATCGTACCACTTTTTAATAGCAGGCGATTGAGCCGCAGAATAATGCACCTGCGCTGCACTATTTAAAATACCGATATACTCAAGGTAGCTAAAATCCCGTAGATAGGTGGTTAAATCTAGGCTCATTTGTTGTGGTTGATAGCTAAAACTGTTGGCTGAAAGACGCTCGGCTAACCGTTGCATCAAGCTTTTTTGTGTCTGTAACGTGTGCTCTGTTTGTTGTTGGATTTTTAACACGGTTTCTTTAACAACCTTTTGATTCGCCGCTGCTAATTGATGTGTATAATTAAGCCAAACAAATAACGTCGCCACAGTTAATAGTAGCCCAAGCCAAACCCCTAAACTACGACTACACCCTTTAAGTTTAAAACGCAGTGTGTGCGGTACCGTTAAGCCGGCTACGGCGGTAAAAAACAGAAATATAGCCGTATTAAGCGATGCATCAGGACTACTACTAAAGCTTAGCGTACCTCCAGAGCCACTACGGGTTAACAGCAATAACATATAAATAGCCAGTGCCACAAAACTGTACACACTGAGTTTTCCCCAAGCCAAGCGCTTGCTGTTATATCGTGCTATTAAACCTATCATCACACTCAGCCAACTAAGCTGTTGTAGCCATGGCATGTTAAAATTGGCGATGACATTAATTGATAACAACGGCGAGCTTAAACACAGTATGACAGCCATCATGGCCACGCTGATTGTCAAAATCACAGCCTGTCTACGGCTAATTGCAAGCAACGAAAATGCACTGCAAGCAAGTAATACGGTACTGCTCAGTGGTAAAGTTACGCTGGAAACAGCATTGCTGAATGACGTGAGCTTAGTTACCCCAACAAACACACTGCCCATCAATATAAATGCTAAGCTACTTAAAAACAGGCTGTAACGAAGCATTCCACTAAGGTTTATTTTTGCTTTGGTTTCCATAAACTTCCTAACAACGCATAAATAAAAATTAATAGCGGGCTTAAATCTGTAGAAATCCAATTTTTACGCTGCTGTAAGTGTCGCTATTTTTGAGATTCTTTGCAGTGTACTCACTCAAAATAGGGCTGACCATTAGTCCTTTTTCGTATAATTGCCATTTGTTATATAGCGAGCGAGTCATTTTAGCTAAAAAGTAGTTTGCTATCAAAATTCAATCCATTAGCTCAGCACTAATACAGCGAGAGGCGAGTATTCGAGCTCGGTCTATTTTAAGCTGGTTGGTGTGTCAGGCGCGGGTATTGAGGCTTATAGCGATACACTGTTAATAGCTATACGCATAATGATTGTGGCAGTATGTTACAGCATTTCCCCGATTTTGAAAGCCGCTGACAGCAGTCATAGCGTATTAAGTCGCTATACTTTAAGGCAAATGGTGAAGCGAGTCTCATTGCCTATTCGCTGGTGTCAAGGTACTTAAAATAGGCATGCCATCACTCCGTGCTGTAGAGCGAAAAACTAAGCATCTACTGACTCTGCTATCCCTTTTCTGATTTTGCTGACAACTCATGCAGTGCATCTGAAATGCGTTGTGCTTTGGGAACGTCTCCCTTACCTGCGGGCCAACCCTCTCGTTGCTTGCTTCGGTCGCCATCAGTGGCTTCTGTTTGATCATGAAACAAGTGAACTTGGGTTGGGTATGGCATATCAATTCCTTCCTCATCAAGGCGCTTATATACTGCTTGTAGCACCTCTCCGAACACGTGAATATGTGTCGCGCGATCTGAATCGGTCCACCAACGCAAGCGTATTATGTTAGCAAAGTCACCGAGTTCAATTGGAATCGTTTCGGGAGCGGGCTCGCTGTACACCCCTTCCACACTGGCACACGCCTGCTGCATTAACTCCCTTGCTGTTGCCCAGTCATCGTTACAGCCAATGCCAATATCATATTGTGAGCGACGTTCTTTAAATGCAGTATTAACCACAACGCTGTTGGTGTAAATATCGGCATTGGGGATCACCACGCGGCGCCCATCATAGGTTTTTATTAGCGTTGCTCGAGTTTCAATTTTTTCTACCGTGCCCTCGTGACCACTTGAAATAATTTGATCGCCAACTTGAAATGGTTGGCGTAACAGAATAAGAATACCCGCAAGCATATTTTGTAAAATATCTTTAAAGGCAAAGCCAATTGCTACTGAGCTTACACCTAAGCCGGCAATAAGATCGCCAGGGGTTAACGTGGGCGAAATAATAGTGGCGCTGAGCATCAACCCGGCAATAACAATCGTCCAGCGCGTGAGTGCGCCCCCCACTTCACCTAAGCTTGGGCGATCGCTTTTTTCCGCACTTTTGCGTATTAAACTACCAATAAAGCGGGCAACAAACCAAAAAATAACAAACACCACAATACCAACCACAATACTTGGCAATAGCTTAAAAAGGCCATCAAGCCAGGCATCTAGTCGGTTGAGTATTAGCTCTGGATTTGCATCAATTTTATTCATCACACTGCTCCTTATTATAAACTTAGTAAACTTGAAAAATCGATTACCGTATTTCGTGATGATCAAACCTATAAAAAGTATAGATAACCTTAACCTGCGTTTATTAAAGTAGATTAATGGCATCAAGCTGCGCGTAATCTATGGCGATAAGCGCTCAGCAACACAGTGAATGGATAGTGCTATTTTTTTCACTCACTAGAACGCTTGCCTTGCTCAGCAAAGTGTCCAAGGTTGTCATTCAGTGTATATAATATTAGCCTGAATTACGGATCCCGCTTTATTATTTAGTGGCTGCTTTAGCTTGCCTAGCAAGAAGGCAAAGGTATTAGCTATACGTTCACAGTAAACTCTTGCAAGCGTAAAACGGACTCAATAAGCTAGCGTTTTGCTAAAAATGAAATAAACTCAAAATTTTTTGGGGTTTTGCTGATTTAAGCAGCAACCAGCTAGCATTTATTCAAATTAGGTTAAGTATTTGTAGCTATACTAGATAAAAATTTAACAATGGTTGGAGTAACCTATGAACATCAAAACAACATTACTAAGCAGTGCCGTGTTATTAGCCCTAGCCGGTTGCGGCTCATCGAGTGATGACAATTCTTCTCCCACTGAACCACAAAAATCAACATTTAGCCTAGGCGTATCAGATGCCCCTGTTAATGGCTTAAAAGCTGTTAATGTTGTATTTAATGCTATTACCCTTAAAGCGCAGGGCGGTGAAGAGTTTAGTTTTGAAACACGCAGCGAAAACGACAACACCATGGCTCAAATGGTTAACTTACTGGATTACACCGGTAGTGATATATTTGCATTACTAGATGATCAAGCAGTTCCCGCAGGTGAATATTCATGGTTGCGTGCTGATGTTATTAACGGCGATAGCAACAATCTAACCCTTACTTCCCATGTGGTATACGAAGATGACAGCATTGCGCCACTTATTGTCAAACGCAAAGGTAATGATGGTGTTGGCGAAATTCAACTTGACGGCTTTACACTCAATCAAACGGCTAACGAGTTTGTACTTGAATTTGACCTTAAAAAATCATTAGTTGATCCGCAAAACAGTAACGAAATATTTTTAAAACCACGTGGCGTGCGTTTAGAAAACTTAGCACAATCGCAAAATATTAGCGGTACAATCAGTGACAGCCTATATGCAAATTGTGAAACAGATAATGTTGATTTAGCACCAGAAATTGGTGACTTTGGTCATGCTGTTTATCTTTATGCTGCTGATGTCGCAGAGCCAACTGATATCTATCAAATAAACCAGCAAACTGCCACAGATTCACCTTTGGCAACCGCCAATGTAGTACTTGACGAAAGTGATAACCAATACAAATTTGAAGTGGCCTTTATTGCACCAGGTGATTACCAACTAGCTTATACCTGTGCAGCGCACATAGACGATGCCGAAATACAAGACGTTGAGTTTAATCTACAGCAAATAAAAACTATCAGTGTTGCTGATGGAGCCGATCTGAGTGTTAACTTTACTGTAAGCCCATAACAAACCCCCTCGCTTTAGAGCTTGCGATCACTGCCCTGATGAAAATCAAGGCTGTGATCGCCCTTATAGTATGACAAACATACTACTAACCCACTAATTAAGATTTAAAGGTTTATTATGCATAAAAAATTACTCGTTGCTTGTATGCTCGCTGCTGTAAGTCATTCAGCCTTGGCTGAAAACGAAAAGGCCGTTAATACCCAGACTCCGGCTGACATTAAACAGCTCAAAAATACCGCTAAACAAGCTAAACGAAATGGCGAGAATAAGCATGAAAAATTAGCAGCAAAGGCAAACAAAAAACTGCAGCAAAAAGAAAAAGATATCAACGAGTCTAAAAATAGCCGGCAATTAGACGCTAAAAAGCCCAAAAACAAATTAACAGGGCTTGAAAAGCAACAAGCTAAAAAAGCCGAGCAGCTACAAAATGAAGCGACTAAAGGCTCACAACAAGGTAAAGCCGCCAGAGAAGAAAACAGTAAAAAATGGTGGAAGTTTTGGGGTGAA
>NZ_JBFJHD010000010.1:0-41176 GCF_041613455.1 Pseudoalteromonas sp.
ATGCTGTGTGTCCCCGCCGACTGGTTAACGGTTAGCTATGTGATGGCCGCGCAGGCGCTCAGTGGTATCGCCAAAGATCTGAATAAAATGAGTGCCAAAAGCGCGATTAAATATTTAGTACCCAACGATCAGCAAGGACACCAGCAACTTTATAAATGGATTGCCCGCCTAACCGGCTCTAAAAATGCGTTAAAAGGAGTGGGCTTCTTTTTAGGCGGAGTATTATTGACGCTGTTTGGTTTTGTAGGGGCATTAACGGCGTTAATCGCGTTATTAGCGCTTGCTTGGCTTACAAGTTTAGTGTTTTTACAAGGTGATATTGGCAAAGCTAAAAATAAGCCTAAATTTACCGAGCTGTTTTCTAAATCGGCAGCAATTAACTTACTCAGTGCGGCGCGGTTATGCTTATTTGCAGCACGCGATGTGTGGTTTGTGGTGGCATTACCGGTTTATTTAGCCGCGCAATTTAATTGGGATTATTGGTGGGTAAGCGGCTTTATGGCATCGTGGGTCATCGCCTATGGGGTAGTGCAGTCGCAAGCGCCGCAAATAACGGGCCAATTTACGACACACACTGCGGCGTTTAACAAAGCCGTTGTATGGGTCATACTCCTCGCAGCTGTGACAGCGCTGTTGGCATTGTTTATGCAATTAAATATCGCGTTAAGTTACTCATTAATTATCGGGTTACTGGTGTTTGGTGGCGTATTTGCGGTTAATTCATCGCTACATAGCTTTTTAATCGTCAGGCTGGCTAAAAATGATGGGGTATCGCTTGATGTCGGCTTTTATTACATGGCCAATGCAATGGGGCGCTTACTGGGTACTGTTTTGTCGGGGGCTGTGTTTCAGCTATACGGGTTTACCGCCTGTTTATGGGTAAGTGTATGTTTATTGGTAATGGCATCGCTAATAACGATGTGCTTAGCAAAGCGGCCGATTTTATTAGAAAAATAATGGTTTCGCTGTGCAAATCATCTAAACTGGTGGCGTTATATTAATTAAAAAGGTGTATTGAATGCGAGAAACAGCGTTAGCAAAAAAGTTACTTTGGCTTACAGTAGGTAGTATATTTATTACGGTTTTGGTGCTTTCAAGTGTTTTATGGTGGCAACTGTCACTCAGTAACAAAAAACAAGCTGCAGAATCAGCGCATTATATTACCGCTGAAGTTGAAGAAAAACTCACTGCCAACGCGGCTGTGTATGGCGAAAAAATAGCCGGCTTTATTAATGAAGCGTACCGCGTGCCTTTTTCGTTAGCGGCTATGCTCGGTGATGCGGCGCAGCAAAACACCCTAGACAGAGACACTGTAGTTAAACTCAATCGCTCTATACTCGAACAAAACACTATTTTATCCTCGGTGTATTCACAGTTTGAAGCCAATGCGTTTGATGGCCAAGATGCTCGTTATCAGCGTGGCTACACGCATTCAGTCGATGGCGCGGGGACTTTAGAAGTGTACCTTACCCGCGATCAAAACGGTGTCATTGAACAACAAAAAGTGGCTAATGCTGCGGATAAATACATTACCACACGCAATGAATTTGGTATTCGCGAAGCAGATTGGTATTTATGCGCCAAAGAAACGCTGCGTCCGTGTATTATGGAGCCCTACCTTTACGATATTCCTTCCGGCGATACGGTTATGTTAACGTCGTTGACGGTACCTATTATTAATGCAGGTCAGTTTATCGGTATTACTGGCGTTGATTTAACCTTACCGACGTTTCAAACGATGACCGAGCAGCTGTCTTCCGAGCTTTATAATGGCCAAGCAAAAGTAACGCTATTGAGCGACTTAGGCCTTGTGGTGGGCAGCAGTCATTACAAGTCTAAATTAGGCCGTCCTTTTGCAGAGGCTGTTAGCCCCGCAACCGCTAATAATATTACCGAGTTAAAAGCGCGCAGTGGCATCATTAACATTGGAGATGAATATTTAGTAAATTATCCGATTAATATCAAGCTGGCGAATAAGCAGTGGTCAATCATTATCGAAGTCCCTACCGAGTTAGCGCTGGCGGGGCCGCAAGCGCTGGCTAGTAATATGCAGCAAAGTGCAGCGTCACTGCGGGTGATTATCTTGGTTGCCGGGCTGGTTATTGCCGTGGTGGCATTTATGGTGATGAAGTTTGTTATTGCCAGCATTGTTGCGCCGCTGCAACAAATTCAACACCGGGTTGATAATTTAGCCAGTGCTGAGGGCGATTTAACCCAGACTTTGCATGTTGACGCGCATGCAGAGCTAATTGCGTTAGCGGGTGGTTTTAATCAATTTTTAACAAAACTGCGAGAGCTGATCAGCCAATTAAAACACGTTTCAGAGCAAACTAAACAGCAAGGTGAAGTAACAGCCAATATTGCGGTTGAGACCAAGCATAATGTACAGGCGCAATTTCAGGAAATTGAAAGCGTAGTGACCGCAATGAACGAAATGAGTGCTACGGCACTTGAAGTTGCCAGCGCGTCGGAGCAGTCAGCGCAGCAAGCCGGTGAAATTAACAACTTAGTGCTTAGCAGCGAATCGAGTTTGTCATCAGCAATGAATCAAGTTCAGACTATGTCGGCAGAGATCAAAGAAGCGAACCAAGCAGTAGAAAAAGTCGCGTTGCGTAGTAAAGATATTACGCAAATTTTAGATGTGATCCGCACCATAGCCGAGCAAACTAATTTATTAGCACTTAATGCGGCAATTGAAGCTGCGCGCGCCGGTGAGCACGGACGGGGGTTTGCAGTTGTTGCTGATGAAGTGCGGGCATTGGCGTCAAAAACTCGCTCCTCAACTGACGATATCAGTCAATTAATTGATAGTTTATTACATGAAGTAGGTAACGCATCAACAGTTATAGAGAAGGGAGTAGTACGCGCACAAGGTGCTGTAGACGAAACCGAAGTTGCGTTTGATGCATTACATAGTGTGGTGGTAAAAGTAGATGAAATTACTAATCAAATTACCCATATAGCGACGGCTGCTGAAGAGCAAAGCTTAGTAACAGAAGAAATAAACCGTAATTTAACGCTGATCTCCGATGCGGCGTCGCAGCTTTCTGATTTATCTGCCCAAGCAGGTGACAGCAGTGAAATGCTTAATCAATTAGTTGCGCAGCAAGACGCAGAGCTTAATAAACTTAAAACTTAATGGTTATTTAGTACTGAGACAAAATAAAAACGGCAGTAATTTAAAATTACTGCCGTTTTTGTTCAACTAACTACAATAAGAAATTTATAAGCTTTTTATGATGTTAAACATTTGCTCGATCATAGCTGGCGCTAATGATTCAACTCCGGGGCGATTAAAATAACCACGCAGCCCGGTAAATTGCACCACAAATAGTCGTGCATAGTGTTGTGCCGGCACAGAATTATTTAGCTCTTTATTGTCAATTGCTTGCTGAAAAAGCAACGACAAGTAATTTTCAAACTTATTAAGTAACTCCACACTAAGTTGGTATAAGCTGCTGTCTTTATCGGCAAACTCACTATTGGCTTTTACCAACATACAAATGGCACTCGGCGCGTTTGCTTTGTGTATAACAACGTTTTCAACAAACAGCTGTAAACCACTCAAAATGCTATCGGCTGTTGCTAAGCAGTCTGTAATTTGCTGTTTTATTTGCGCTGTATAATCTTTAAGTGCCTCAATATAAAGCCCTTCTTTAGAACCAAAGGCTGAATAGATGCTGCCTGGTCGCATATTAATAGCGAGTTGTAAATCGCGCGTAGAGGTGGCATGAAACCCTTTTTGCCAAAATAGCTGACTTGCGCGATGAACCACCGCCTCACGCTGAAACTTAATTTTATTCGCCATACCATTTTCCATTATTTGAACAGATGCTCAATTTTAACTTGAGCAAGTGCTCAAAATCAAATAGTATGTGTCTTGAAGTGAGTCATCTTAATAATTTTGGAGCTAAACATGGCAGAATTTACGTTATACACAACAGAAAGTGCACCAGAAGCAGCAAAGCCACTATTGGCCGATTCAGTGGCGGCATTTGGTATGCTACCAAACTTACATGCGGTTATGGCTGAAGCGCCAACATTACTTAAAGGTTATCAAGTACTGCATGAACTGTTTCAAAACACTTCCTTTAACGCAGCAGAGTTAACGGTTGTTTGGCAATCAATTAACGTTGAGCACCAGTGCCATTATTGTGTGCCTGCCCACAGTGCGATTGCAGCGGCAATGAAAGTTGATCAAGATATTGTTGATGCGTTGGTGAATCAAACCCCACTGGCCGATGCTAAGTTAGAAGTATTGCGTGAAACCACCTTGGCAATGACGCGCGAGCGTGGAGTGATCAGTGATGAGCAACTAGAAAAGTTTTTTGCAGCAGGTTATGGTAAACAGCAACTACTTGAAATTATTGTAGGCTTATCGCAAAAAGTTATGAGTAATTACACTAATCACTTAGCTGATACGCCGATAGATGAAGCGTTTAAAAAGTTTGTAAAATAATTTACAGCGTTAACCAGGCCGCTTAGGCTGCCTGGTGATGTAAAGCGGTTATTTAAACTTAACCGTTTTGTTGCTGCGTGTGTAAGTCCGCTGTTGTGGCTTGGTCCACTCGCCTTTTTTTAAGTACGAGGTAGCCACAACAAATTGATCGTCGATAAATTCACTGGTCGATTTAACTTTAGTGATCCCGTCTTTATTACCCGTCACCTCTTCGTAAGCCACAAATTGTGTGGGGCTTAATACTTTCATCGTGCCTTTAGTATAAAACCCTGCGGTCGTGAAGTAGTAAAACACCAGCGACTGTTTTTTGGTATCGTAAAATATCATTGACTCGCCGCCATACTCACCGTCATTTATTGAATGAGTAGTACGTATTGCTTTACCGTTTAATGCTCGTTCCCATTTACCCACATCTTGCATTGCTTTGGTGCCCTCAGGCACATCAAAATTTGTCTGCCACGTGCCTAAGTAAGGCTTAAATACCTGAAGTTCTGCAGCCAGTTCAGTGGGTTGAGCATGAGCTACCACGCCACTTACCAAGCAAAAAGTTAACAGCAGTGTTTTTATATATGACATACTTAATACCTATCTTTTAATTACTAAGTTTAGAGTATAAGAGAGAGTGGCTTGATTAAAAAACTATTATTATTGTTTGCCGTGGGTTTTTTAATGGCACTCACCTTAAGTGGGTTATATCAATACTGGCATGGTGTTATCGCCAGCGTCTACCTAGTTATGAGTAGTGTTACGCTTATAATGTACAAGTGGGATAAACAGCGAGCGATGCGTAAAACGCACCAAGTTGCTAGAATTCCTGAGCGAATACTGCACCTTTTAGCACTATTATGCGGGTGGCCTGGGGCTATTATAGCTCAGCAATGGTTTCGGCATAAATCTAAAAAGCGCTCGTTTATTATAGTGTTATGGGTAACAATTATTATTAATAGTTTAATATTGAGCTATATTTATCATTGGCAGTGGCAATAAAATAACCCCCTAGGTGAGCCATGTTTGCTGTTGGGCGCAATTTAATTTTAAAGATAATAACACGCAGCAAAATAGTGTTAAAATTACGACTGAACTTTTAAGAACACGCGGAGCGGGAAATGAAAGCAATATTTTTAGGGCTAAGTTTAGCATTGACCAGTTTAACGGTTTTAGCGACAGCGCCAGTGGTGCCGATAAAGCACTTTGGTAATTATTATAGCGTGCCGGCACATGCGCCTATTGCGCCAGCAACTCATTTTAAAATAGCCTTTGATGTGGGCGATGCAGCCACACCCGGTGAGCAAAACCATAATATAAATTCACTGGCGCGCTTTATAAATATGCATATAGCGCATGGCATCAAACCGGAAAACATTGAGTTGGCTTTGGTTATTCATGGTAAAGCAAGCGTTGACGTGCTAGAAAATAATTTTTACCAAAGTCGTTTTGATGCAGTTAATAAAAACCAGCCGTTAATTCAACAATTACTCAACAATAATACTCAGGTATTTGTTTGTGGACAATCTGCCACACATTTTAAAGTGACCCCTGAACAGCTTATACCCGGTGTTAAAATGGCACTTTCGGCAATGACGGCACATGCGCAATTACAGCAACAGGGCTATACGCTGAATCCTTTTTAATGCTAAAAACAATTTTATGCTTTGGGGATTCAAATACCTGGGGATTGAACCCTGATACCGCCACGCGTTTTGCTGCTGAATGTCGTTGGACCACGTTGCTAGCACAACAGCTAGGGGCTGACTACAAAGTGATAGCAGCAGGGCAACCTAATCGTTGTCTGGTGCACAATCCCCCGTTCTCAGGAAGCTTGTCTGGGGTGCGTTATTTAAAGCCGTATCTCGTTGAGCATAATGTAGATTTAATTATTATTGCGCTGGGTACTAATGATCTTAAAAAGCGTTATAATTTAACCCCAGCACAGATTGCACAAGGGTTAGCGAGTTTAGTTGATTCAATAACTGCATTTTATAGTGGCAATAAACTCCCACAATTATTGTTATTGAGCCCGCCCTTAGTACGAGAAGTCGGCCACTACACAAAAATTTATGATGGTGCCGCGAAAAAGTCAGCGCAACTCGCGACAGTATTCGCCCAAGTGGCTCAAACGAAGGGCTGTTTATTTTTTGATTTAGCGACAGTGGCGCACGTGTCACCTGTTGATGGCGTACACTTAGATGAAACACAACAGCAAAAAATTAGCCAAGCAGTTAAGCAACGTGTAGATGCGCACTAAAAACTAGTGTAGTATATTTTATGTTCACATTATGGGTAACGTTTATTTTCAGTTGCTTATACAATTATTATAGGACTCAGTCTGAATGGGAACAGTGCAAGCGACCATAAAAAAACACCCTAAAAAATTGCTCGTAGTGCTGTTATCGGGTGGCGTTATATTTGCTATCGGCTGTGTTATCTTGATGTACTTTGCTGGTCAAAAGCTAACAGAGCAAACGCGCTCAGACTCACAGTATTTACTTGCACAAGTTGATCAAGCCATTGAGGAAAGCACTGCTATTTTAAAGCGCTTGAATAGCATGGGCTTTGCAGACTGTAACGACGCTAACTTGCTCGCAATGCGCCAACAATTATTTGATGCCCACTTTGTGATAGATATTGGCTTTTTCAAAGATAATAAACTGATATGCACTACAGGGGCTGGCGTCCTTGCTAAACCGATACCCGATAATCAACCAGACTATTTTATCGATAAGGATCAGCACTCACAAATAGGCGTGCGTTTTGAACCTGAGCTTTATTTATTACTCTTTACTCAGCGTTCTCTAAAAGTCATTATTGTGCGTCAAGCAAGTTATAACCTAATTTTGAAATCAGCTGTGTTCGGTGCCGACAGTGTTGTTGCAGCCAATTGGCAAATTTTTTACCAAGAGCCTGATGCGCTATATCACTTAGCCGGACAACAAGGGCTCTACGACGCTACTGCAAGCAATAACCTTTCCCATTACGAAACCGACACCACGTGTAGCAGTCTTTACCCTAGTTATTGTGTTGCGGTAGAGTTACCTTGGGCGCTCTTTCTCTCTGATAACAAAGAACTCTTTATTATCTCCTTTATTTTAATTTGCTTAGTGAGCGTTTCATCAGGGTTAGTTATTGACGATTACATCACCTCGCGCCGCTCATTAATAAGCCGCGTGCGAAGGGGATTGAAAAAAGACCGTTTTTATTGGGTGTATCAACCAATTGTGAATTTAAAAAACTCCACGGTAATAGGTTGTGAAGTATTAGCGCGCTTTGAAGATAACTACGGTACATTGACACCCGATGAGTTTATTCCTGCATTAAGAAAAACTAATTTAACCTGGCATTTTACGCAAAAAATGATCGCGGTGGTGCTTAAAGAATTAGCAACAGTGGAACAACTGCCGAGCGGTTTTAAGGTCGCACTCAATATTTTTCCTTATGATGTAGAGCAAGGTAATGTGTCTTTACTGTGTAAGGAAACGGCACTAACGCAATCTAAATTTAAAATATTTTTAGAGATCACCGAAGATGAATATTTAGATTCAGCCGTTGCTCACGAGCACTTTAAAACGCTTATTGCAGCGGGCTTTAATTTATCGCTCGATGATTTTGGCACGGGCTATTCTAACCTTAAGAACTTACATCACTTGAGTTTTCAGCAATTAAAAATTGACCGCTCTTTTGTACAAGATATTGCGACTGAAGGCCTTAAAGCGTCGATGATCCCTAATATTATGGAACTGGTGCATAAGTTTGGGTATACCTGTGTGGCAGAAGGGATCGAAACGTTGGAACAAGAAGTGATTTTAAAAGCAGCCGGTGTACAGTATGGGCAAGGTTGGAAGTATGGCAGACCAATGGCGATTGTGGAATTTAACAACTTTATCGGCAGATCGATATTGTAGTGATTTACCTAAGTTAGTAAGGTAAAATATTTAAATTAATTATAATATGAGGCGCGGTGGCGAGCGCTAAGTTTATTACAGGGCTGCAAGCAGCCTGTGCCATTCATTCCCTCATCAGGAAATTACCTTGTCGCTGAGTTAAAAAGCGACTAGTGTGCAACTCAAATGCATAGTGCAAGGAATATAAATAGGCGTAAAAATATACTGCAAAGTTATTTGTTAACATGTGTTTACAAAGTGTTGTATAACAGCTTGAAAATGACTTTGGTTATATTGTAATCTATTTATAACTACTTAATGTTACATAAGTTTTCAAAGGAAGAAGATTATGCAGCAAAAATCAGTATTTATTAAAACTAACTTTCAAACATCTACTTATTCAAACCCTTATGAGAATATTTTAAGAACTGTGCGCGCTATATTTGGCGATATTAAAATGGATGATAGCTTGCCAAGCACAGCACAACGTAGTGCCCACCATTTATATTTAATTGATGGTGCAAAGCACAATTGGCACGACCTGCTTCCTGCAGATTTAATCTGCTTAGCAAAGGAGCATAATGTGGTGCTCTTCAATGTCGAACGTGAAGCTGTGTGCGAAAAAAACTTAATGCTCAACCATATCAATGGCGTTTTTTATAAGTCAACGCCTACGGAAGCCATTTTTAAAGGGCTATTCAGAGTCACTGCCGGTGAGTTGTGGTTTAACCGTATGATTTTATCGCAAGCATTTAGGGATATTTTAGAAGCAACCTCATCATTTAACACTTTGCATCAAGGGATAGAGTTAAAACAAAGTGATTATGAGCAGTTAACTAAACGTGAACGCTCGGTAATACACCTAATAGCGCAAGGAGCGAGTAACAGTACTATTGCCGATAAGTTAAACATCAGCGATCACACAGTAAAAACGCATTTATACAGTGCCTTTAAAAAAACCAACTCACGCAATCGAATCGAACTGGCCAACTGGGCGCAGCGCTATATTTCGGTTTTATTACCTATGCAAAGATAATATTCATTTTTAATTTCCCATAAATAAAAGAGGCTACCTAAGTAGCCTTTTTAGTATTTAGTTAGCGCTGCAAGTAGCTACTTGAGATAGCTTTATTATTCAGAGAGCGGTTAGTTTATCAACTGGCTTTTTTAGCCCACAAACCTTTATCAATGCCTTTCGTTACTAGGTCGGTGAGTGCCTTTTCAATCGCTTGGGTAACACAAATACTCATTGGTTCGTTATCACTAAAGCCGGCTTCGGCTTCGGCAAGACGCTTGTAGCTTACATACCTAAAAAAGCCTGCACGCATTTCTTGGCTAAGCACTTTTTTACTGGTTGCCACTGAGAGTAATACCTGACCTGTACGTACGTCTACCGCACGTAAATAAATAGATATGGCATCTTCTCTATATAGCTCAGAGGCACCAATGCCAAAGTATTCCATACCCAGGCCACCGGTTTTTACATTAGTATCGTAACTAATAATACCGCCTTCTAAAATGATTTTAGCCGTAGTTAGTGGTGGTAAATCGGCTTGATTGGGGTTTTCTGACTGGGCGGCACGGATAATTTTTCGCTCAGTCAAAATATTTTGTAACCCTTCGCGCTCGACGGGCGTGAACCAGTCTGATTCATGTAAAGCTTGTACTAAAATAGAGTTGGCACCTTGCGTAACCGCAGTAGAAAACGAGCTAACATTAGTTTGCGGTTTATATTGCCCGGTTTGGTCTCTAAATGAGTAAACCGACACGGGAATACTGCCGACCGGTTTGGGTAGCTTTTTTAAATCAGCAAAAATTTCTGTGGGTTTCAAACTGGTCGCTTTTTGTTGTGATGGTGGAATTAAATTCCCCATGGTTGAGCAGCCCGTTAACGTAAGCAAAATTGTTATTATTAATAATTTATACATTAGCCAAACCTCGGTACATCAATGATCACCACAGTGCCATCGAGAATATTTGTTATTTTTACGGTGATTGTATCTGTGGTACTGGTGATCACTTCAATTTGATAGTCGCCACTCATAAAAATAGAATCTTGATTAAAAATACTGTCCTCAGAGTCTTCACCAAATGCCATATTGGTAATTTCTCTGACCATGCGATTTAAGTAAGTGCGTTGTAATGAATCTTGAAATTGTTCAGCATAATCTTTTTCTATAATTGGGGCTTTATGCTTATTTTGCGCTTGCGCTTTACTCAGCAGCATATTTGCATTGAGTGGGTTACCACCAAAGCTAGGGTTTATTGGTGTATAAATTAATTCGGTTGCGCCTGCTGAAAAAGCGAATGTTGTTATTATAAGTAGTATTTTTTTCATTTTACCATCCGTTTATAGCCATATCTGGGGAAGATACCGCCATGTTTGAGCGAGCCATCGCATCTATTACTATAAAAACAGCTTGTTCAACACGTTCATCAAGCGGCTCTAACCTGCGACCTAAATAGGTTGCATAAATAACTTGGTTATTCATTATTAAAGAAAGTTTCGTGCCAGCCTTAGGCAGCACCGTTTCTTTTATTTCTATGTTAAATCCTGCTGTTGAAGGTAAATCTCGCCAGTAGTTTGAAAATTGGTAATAAAACTGATGACCAAAGCGACTAATGCTTCTGTCCAGTAATAGACCATCTATTTCTAGCTCATCAGCTGCATTTACTGCAGGTGAACAACACAAAAACAGTGATAATAAGTAACTAATACATTTGCTGTTATTACTTTTCATAGGTTAGTTAAGGGGGGAGTGGCTCCCCCCTTCCTTCGCAATTACATTTGCGTCACTGTAGCAGTGTTGCCATCACCAATTTGGGTCACAGAAACCATGCTGTTATAGCCGATTACGCCGCCTTGAACCAAGTTATCGTTACCGATTTGATTAACAGTAAATGAAACACTGTCACCACCGATTAAAAACGCAGACTGATCCATACCGGTAACCCAGTTACCTTCACCTGTTTGATCAATATCAATACTATGGTTGCTACCTTCTACCATAATGTCGACTAAGTTCAGATCACCGCTTTGCGCAATATCAATTTGGTTTACGTTACTATCTAAAATACCCGCAAGGGTAACCAGCGTTTCATTTAAAGCGCCGGCTTGTCTGATATCAATATCGTTTTCATTAGAAGTGAGTGCCGAATTGGGGAAAGAAGACTCGACAACCGCAATGTTTTCATCACCGCTTTGAAACACATCGACATCGTTATCAGACCCGTTAAAGTTCACTAAGTGCGCTTCGTTTGCATCACCAAATTGATTGATATCAAACTCATTACCTGAGCCAATAACACCCATATACGCTTCATTATTAGTGCCCGCTTGAGTGGCTGTTAGTTCGTTATTGTTACCGATAAGCTCTGCTGTTGTGGTATTGTCTGCATCTCTTTGAGTAATGGTTACTTTATTATCGCTACCCATAAACAAGTTAGATGTAGCTGTGTTACTGCTACCTTCTTGATCTATGTTAATATCGTTGCCACTGCCGACAACAGCTGCAAAGTTGACAGTTTGATATTCACCATCTTGCTCCACGATTAGCTCATTCTCATCACCTATCACTTCATCAAAAGTGATTTCATGACGCGAACCATTTTGCTCAAAATCAACCTCATTGGCATTACCGTTTAATGCGCCTACAACAACTTCATTCCAATAAACACCAGACTGTGAGATATCTATGATATTGTCATCACCCGATACTGAGGTGAATTCAGCTTCATGCCATTCACCGCTCTGTAGTGAATTAATTTCATTGCCATTCCCTTGCATGTCAAGGTTATAAAACCAATGCCCGCCAGCGCCTTGCTCTACATTTACCAAGTTATCGTCACCGCTGATAACATTGATAGCTTCATTATTAACCAAGAACCCTTGACCCGTTTGCGTTACCGTTAACTGGTTATAATCGCCTGTTACTTGTGATAATAACGCGTGGCTTGAACCTTCTTGAGTGTTTACTTCGTTGTTATTGTTACCCACTGTTGTTGCTTGAGCCCAATTAAAAAGCCCAGTTTGAGTGCTTACGGTGACGTTTTCATTACCATCGATATTTGCATTGATGGTGTTGTAATCGCCATCTTGTGCTAATAGTGCGTCGTTAATATTTTGTTTTTGTACCAGAGTCATGCTGTTTGAAGCCGCTTGTACAGTAACCGCTGTTGTTAACTCTGACGTTGATGTGGGTTTAGAATCAGTATTAGCATATGCAGCAAAATTAGTTCCCATTGCAATTGCAATTGCACAGCTTAAGATTGATTTAGATAACTTCATTATTTTTCTCCTTGAATAATATAATCAAATACCTAGGTATGACCTGAGTGAGTTAGGTATTTGCTGTTTCAGCATGCCGTGCTGATATAAAGTTTTGTGATCCACTTAATAACTTTGCAGTAAGTAAAGTGTAAATTATGACTATGAGTGCATTAGGGTGATGCATGACAGCTACAAATGCGCTTCAACAATGAACTCATAATCATGGTGTTACTCTAGGTGGTAATTCGACATTGTAAAATCATCATTTTTTACCATTTTAAAAACTTACCATTTTCAATGACTTGTGTTTTTACATAGCCGTTTTTTGTGCTAAGTATTAAAACCAGTAAAAAAGGATGAGTGTCGGACGTGAATGATTTGATTTAACAATCTCATATTAAGGGCTGTGTTTAGTGTTTTTTTTGCTGAAAATCTGGTCATAACAGATGGTTTTTCATATTCGGACTTGTTTAATCTTTTTTTTAGCGGTTCCCTAATAACTTGCCATGTGATCCGCTGTACTGAAAGTAGTAAAGAAAATTGCTTAGTGTTACTAAGTTAACCAAACTATGGATATAACAATGAAAACACAATTATCTATTATTACACTTGCACTTTTACCTTGCCTAGCTGCGGCTAAAGTACCTGATATGGGGATGTTGCAACAACACCATGCAGCAAGCAGTGACTCACTGATAGTCAAATATAAAAAGAACGCTACAGCAGAAATGCGCAAGCATGCACGGTCTTTAGTGAAAGCTAAAATTTCAGATTTAAATAACGATGAAATTGATGATAGCTATCAGTCTTTACTGTCAGGACGCCTAGCCAAATTTACCGTGTCAGGCATAAGCACTAAAGAAGCTATTGCACGCTTAAAGTCACATCAAGCAATTGAATATGTTGAGCCTGATTACAAAGTAAGTATTGCTAGCGTACCCAATGATCCACGTTTTGATGAGCTGTGGGGCTTACATAACGAAGGCCAGTCAGGCGGTACCCTTGATGCAGATATTGATGCACCTGAAGCATGGACTATTTCTACTGGTAGCCGCGACGTAGTGGTGGGGGTAATTGACACCGGTGTTGATTATAACCATAGCGATCTAGCCAGCAACATTTGGGTAAATAGCGCAGAAATTGCCGGCGATGGTATTGATAATGACGGTAATGGTTATGTAGATGATATGCACGGCATTAATGCTATTACCGATAGTGGCGATCCTATGGATGACCAAGGTCATGGTACGCATGTGTCAGGTACGATTGGTGCGGCGGGCAACAATTCTACAGGTGTTGTTGGCGTAAACCACGAAGTCTCGATTGTTGGCTGTAAGTTTTTAGACGCAGGTGGCTCTGGCAGCACGTCTGGGGCAATTAAATGTATTGATTATATGGTTGGCCTTAAAAATGCGGGTGTGAATCTTCGCGTATTAAACAATAGCTGGGGGGGCGGTGGCTTTAGCCAAGCACTTGCAGAAGCTATTGATGCCAGTGAAGCGGCAGATATCCTGTTTGTTGCGGCGGCAGGTAACAGTGCAGTAGATAATGATGAAAACCCGCATTATCCTTCAAACTATGAACACGACAGTGTGTTATCTGTGGCAAGTACTGACCGTAACGATGCGATGTCGGGCTTTTCACAGTGGGGCTTAACCAGTGTTGATTTAGGCGCACCCGGCAGTGCCATTTTATCAACAGTGCCAGGAAATGGTTATAGCAGTTATTCAGGCACATCGATGGCCACGCCTCATGTAGCAGGGGCTGCAGCGCTTGCTTTATCTGTTAACCCAGATTTAACCACGCTAGAATTAAAAGAACTATTGATGACCAGTGGTGACGCTAATGCAGCTCTTGAAGGTAAAACAGTGGCTGGCACGCGGTTAAACGTAAACCAAGCACTGATTGATGCTGATCCAACCCCTGGCTTTAAGCTCAGTGTTAGTCCGTTGGCGCAAGAGATCACCGCAGGCGAAGTCGCCACTTATACCTTTAGTGTCGGCTCAATTGCCAATTGGGACGGCGATGTCGAGTTTACCTTGGCTGCTAACCTAGACTCTGCATCATTGTCTCACAGCTCAGCTCGCCCTGGTGATGACGTGTTACTCACGGTTAATACTACTGAGGATACACAGTGGGGTGAATATGAATTTACCGTCACGGCAACATCAACTGAAAAGGTAAAAGAGTACACGGTAAAATTACTGGTAAAACCGCTGGGCTTAAACGACTTTACCTACAGTAGTAATGAAAGTGTAGCGATTCCAGATAATTCACCAGAAGGTGCAAATTCAGTAATTTCGATTGCGGATAGTCTAACTATTTTTGATACCGTTGCCGATGTTGATATTAGCCACACGTGGTCAGGGGATTTAATTGTAAGGCTTATCTCTGCACAAGGTACGGTTGTCACTTTGCAAAACAAGCAAGGCGGTAGTGACGATGATATCGTTAAACGCTTTACTTCTGCTGCGTTTAACGGCGAAGTAGCTACTGGCGATTGGACACTTAACGTTGAAGATACGGCTGGATCTGATGTCGGCACAATTAATGGCTGGTCACTTACTTTAAGCGCCATTGGTGAAGTCAGCCCGCAGCCACCTCGTGCTAGCTTTAGTGTTGAAACCCAAGGGTTAACGGCTTCGTTTACCGACAGCAGTACTGATGCTAATAACGACATAACGCAGTGGCAGTGGAATTTTGGTGATGGTGCAACAGCAACGGATGCCAGCCCAGTACATGCCTATGCAGTAGCGGGTAGCTACGAGGTTCAGCTAACGGTTACCGACAGCGAAGGCAATACAGATACATCAACGCAAACCGTGGTAGTGAGTGATGTTGAAATTGAGTTAAGCCTAAAGCGTGCTAATAAGTCACGTTTAGGCACAATGCGTGTTGAGTTAAGTTGGGGCAGCGTCGGTGCCGACGCGCTTAATGTTTACCGTAATGGTGAGCTAATAGACACAACGTCAGATAACGGCCGTTATCGTGATTATGTACGTGGTGCAACACTACCAGCGTACGACTATCAACTGTGTGTGACTGAGAATGTGTGTTCAAATATTGTAACCGTAACATTTAACTAAGCGTTATTTGTTAATAAACAATAAGCCCAGCCTGCTGGGCTTTTTTTATTGCAGCTTTAAAAACAGCCACCTTGTTTGATGCAGCTACCTCAATAAGGCTTTGTGTCTTGTATTTAATATTACTTAGTTGCTTGTTATTGTTAAATTAAAAAATTGCTGCTAGCGTGACGTCAAACTTCTAAGCAGCACTTGGGTCGACAAATGGACTTTATCAATAAAAATAAATACACATTTTACGGTGTCGCGGCTATTTTACTGTGGAGCTGCTTGGTGGCGTTACTTCGAGATGTGTCTGAGCTTTTTAGCCCGATAGGCGGCGCAGCGTTGATGTACTCGGTCAGTGCAGTGTTTTTAATTTTAGTGATGGGTTTACCAAAGCTTAAAGACTTTTCCCCACGTTATCTAATTATAGGCACTGTGTTATTTGTGGCATATGAGGTGTGTTTAGCACTGTCAATTGGCATGGCCAATAACCGTCAGCAAGCCATGGAAATGGCGATAATTAACTATTTATGGCCTTCACTTACCCTGTTATTGACCATTATTGTGGCGCGCAAAAGGGTCAGTGTTTGGGTGTATCCCAGCATGTTTATTACCTTTTTAGGTGTGGCGTGGTGCATTGCCGGTGAACAGGGGCTGGCAATTGATAGCTTAATGGTTAACTTTTCCGCTAACCCCAGTACGTATTTAATGGCCTTGGCCGCCGCATTTATTTGGGCGCTGTATTGTGTTGTAACGCAAAAGCTAAGTAACGGTAACAATGCGATAAGCTTATTTTTTACTGTAACGGCGATTAGTTTATGGCTGCAATATGGGCTCAGTAATGAGCCAGAATTAAGCTTTACGCTAGATTCATCAATCACTTTGTTATTAGCGGGCGTGGTGGTTGGCAGTGGTTACGCGTTATGGAACCAAGCCATTATTGGCGGTAACTTAATGTTACTCGGAACGCTGTCGTATTTTACCCCGGTATTTTCAACAATTATCTCAGCGCTCTATTTGTCCGTTACACTCACAGCCTCTTTTTGGCAAGGGGTGGTATTGGTTACACTGGGCTCGTTAGTTTGCTACCTGTTGACCAAAGATAATCCGCAACAACAGGGTGCCAAGGCAGTAACTTAATGCTGGTTTTGAGTAATACTCGCTATGCGTGACAAAAAGTAAATAATTGAGAGCAGAGAGCGTCTCTTGCCGCTATTTTAACTACCGCTGATGGAGCGTTATGCCGAATATGACACGCTTTTAATCGAAAACCGGATGCAGCGTATTCACCTTTAGTGGAGAGTCGCTAATATCCCTGTGCTTCTAGTCACGGTTCGTTACACGCCGGCGAACGGATCTACACTGTTAAATTGCTGGGCTATCACCAGGTTTAATCCCTCCCGCTGCCTCAACTTATGTGTATTCGCTGCACGGTTTAAGTGCAACGCTGCTGTGCTAAACACTGTTATAACAGCTTATTAAAGCTTCAGATCTGAAGAACAAGCAAAGTCAGATTATAAATAGGCGTTTATAAAAATAATGGTTATAAATACTTATTCTATAACCAATTGAATTTAATTAATTTTGTTTTATTCGCCGCAGTTCAAACTATTTTTTGTTCACTTTTTATTGACATAATAAATTAATAAAGAGAATATGCTCACTTGTTGGGCTTATGCTCACCAACTTGGGTCAACGGGTTAACTAGTGATTAAGGGTGGCGAATGAAAGATAAAATTGAACTCGTTATATTTGACTGTGATGGTGTCGTGATCGACAGCGAAGTACTCAGTGCCCACGTGCTTATTGAGCTGCTGCATCAGCAGCAAATTGATATTGACAGTGACTATGTTCAACAGCATTTTTTAGGCTGCAGCTTTAAAACGGTAAGTGAAAAAATAACCCAGGCATTTAAACGCACTTTGCCTGATAGGTTTGAAGAAAATTACCGAGAGGCACTACTAGCAAAATTTGCCAGTTCGCTGCAACCTACCCCAGGTATCGACGCTGTACTGCAGCAATTAGCAGTAGCTAAATGCATTGCCACCAGTAGCAGCCCAGCTCGCACCGCGAAGGCATTAGACGTGGTTAATTTTAGCCGTTATTTTAGTAATAGCGTGTTTACCAGTAGTGAAGTTAAACACGGTAAACCTGCTCCCGATCTATTTTTACATGCCGCGAAACAGATGGGGGTATTACCTGAGCGTTGCTTAGTAATAGAAGACAGCACGGCAGGTATTAGCGCTGCGCTGCGTGCAGGAATGCAAGTGCTGCATTACAGCGGCGGGCAACACTTACGGCACAGTATTAACCCAGTAATAAAACACTACCCTGAGATCATTAACCTCAGCAGTTGGCAGCAGTTTTACACTGTGTTCCCAACCTTAAAACAAGTAGAACAATAATGGATAATAAATCAAATACAGAATTAAAACGGCTTGAAGATGCTGCCCGCGCAGCCTGGCTCTATTATGTTGCTAAAAACACTCAAGACGAAATCGCACAAAAGTTAGCAGTGTCTCGCCAATCGGCACAGCGTTTGGTGGCGCTTGCCGTCAGTGAAGGACTGATTAAAGTACGTTTAGATCATCCAATAACACGCTGTATGGAATTGGCCGAACAATTACAACGTACCTTTAACCTCGTTGACTGCGAAATTGTACCAAGCGATCCTGCCAACCCCAGCGCGGGGTTTGGTTTAGCGCAATCGGGCGCTAAAATTATCGAGCGCTACTTAAAGTCAGCGCAGCCAAAAACCTTGGCGTTTGGTACCGGCCGTGCGTTAAAGGCGTGTATCGATGAGCTGCCTAGTATGCAGTGCGAGCAGCATAAATTGGTGTCCTTGGTGGGCAACATGATGAACGATGGCTCAGCCTCTAAGTTTGATATAGTCGTTAGCATGGCCAACCGTGTTAACGCCACGCATTTTCCTATGCCATTGCCGGTGCTTGCACAGTCTGCGAGTGATAAGCAACTGCTGCAAAATCTTTCTCCCATTATTAATATTTATCAACAGGTTGCCAATGCAGATGCCACATTTGTGGGGATCGGCCACATCAGTGATGACACACCGCTGTGGGTGGATGGTTTTATTACTGATGCCGAGCATGAACAATTAAAAACACAAGGCGGGCTTGGGGAAATTGTCAGTTGGGTATTTGATAAAAACGGCAAGCTGCTTGATAACGCGCTTACTCAACGCGTAGTGAGTGCGCCGCTTTCGACGAATCCCGCAAAACCTGTATACGGTATTGCTGCGGGTGATAATAAAGTGGCCGCTATTTTAGCCGCTTTAAAAGGGCAACTTATAAATGCCTTAGTCACGAACGAACACACGGCAGAGCAACTTTTAGCAACGATGCATAATTAATATAACACCGCTAATAAGCCTAACTAAAGCGACCAACAAAAGTAGGAAAGATCATGGTGACAAGTCCGCATACAGATGTATTTAAAAATATAAATGAAGAGCAACTTCCCGTTGCCAGTAATAAGCTGCACGGTTGGAAGCACTTTGCAGGCTTATATGCCGGCGAGCATGTGGCGGCAACCGAGTTTGTTATTGGTGCCACGTTTGTTGCGCTTGGCGCAGCCACCATGGATATTTTATTAGGCTTATTAATTGGTAACCTATTAGCCATGTGCTCTTGGTGGTTAATTACCGCGCCTATAGCGGTTGAAACGCGGTTAAGCTTATATAACTACTTAAATAAGATTGCCGGTAACTCAATGACCAAGCTCTATAACTGGGCTAACGTGGTTATTTTTAGTGTGATATCGGCGGCCATGATCACGGTATCCTCCACCGCGGTGCGATTTTTATTTGATATTCCAGCCCAGCTTAATTGGTATCCCACGAGTGTGTCATTTGTGGCTATTGTGTTGGCGGTAGGCTCCATTGTTGTTGTTGTCGCTATGTATGGTTTTTCCACGGTTGCCGACTTTTCTAAAGTCTGTGCTCCTTGGTTGTTTGTTATTTTTATTGCTGGATCGCTGGTGTTATTCCCTGAATTGGCAAATCACGTGCTAGGGGCCACCTCGTTAACCAGTTTTGCTGATTTTATTGCTATTGGTGATGCGTCTATTTGGACCGGCAGCAATGCTGAAGGTGAGCCGGGCATAGGTTTATTAGAAGTGATCGGCTTCGCCTGGGCCGCTAACTCAATAACCCACTTTGGTTTAATCGACATGGCGATTTTTAGGTTTGCAAAACGAAAACGTTATGGTTTGTTATCTGGGGTGGGAATGTTTTTTGGTCACTATTTAGCGTGGATCTCAGCCGGTATCATGGGCGCCGGGGTGGCGGTATTACTTAAAACCACTATTTCATCACTCGACCCCGGTGATGTGGCCTATCACGCGTTAGGCTGGACTGGTTTCGTTATTGTTATAATTGCAGGTTGGACAACCGCAAATGCCAACTTATATCGTGCTGGTCTTGCCGCGCAATCAATATTTGTTGCGCAATCGCGTGAGCGTACCACCGCCATTGTTGGTGTGGTTACGGTGATTATTGCTTGTTTTCCGTTTGTATTTTCACAAATGCTGCCTTTACTAACCTACGCGGGTTTACTGGTGGTTCCGGTGGGGGGCATCGTTTTTGCTGAGCACGTATTATTTCCTAAACTTGGTTTAACGCGTTATTGGGCGAAATACAAAAATATCACTCGCAGCATACCGGCCATTGCCTCATGGGCGCTGGCACTGCTGTTTGGCTTTGGACTCAACGCCATCGATGTAATGTCGTTTTATTATTTATTCATACCTACTTGGCTGTTCACAATTGTTATATACACCTTATTGGCAAAAAAATATGGGGCCGGAGATGATTACACGCAAGCTGTGGCTAATGAAGCGCAATATCAGCGCGATATTAAAGCGTACCAAGCAATACAAGCGAAAGAGATTGCAAAACCCATTGAAGATAGCTCGGTATTTAGCAAAGTACTCAATGGCATCTCAACTATTTCTCTGCTCATTATTTTTATCTTCGCCTGCCAAGTGATGTTTTTTAGCGACACTATGTCTATTTACAGTGCCAATAAACTGCAATTTGAAATAGCCTGTTTTATTTGCACGGTTAGTTATTTTGCAACGGCTTACTGGTCGTTAAAACGCCATAAAGCACTTAACTTAGCCTAGTCGCAGATCTCTTCTGGTACATTATTTTTATTTTAGTAAGGCCGCACAATGACACAACTACAACACACTCGCCCCGTAGTAGCAGGGCTCAATCAGCATAGTTTGGTAAATTTACCTCGCTCTATCGATACGCCAAACTACGACCGTAGCCAACTAAAAGCAGGCATAGTGCACATGGGGGTGGGCGGTTTTCACCGGGCTCATCAAGCGGTGTATATTAACGAGTTATTAAAAACCCCCGGTGCTGAGCAATGGGGTATTTGTGGGGTTGGCCTGCTGGAGAGCAACCGTGGCTTGCGTGATATTTTAAAACAGCAAGATCACCTTTACACACTCACGGTTAGGCACCCGAATGGGCAAATTGATCACAAAGTGATTGGTGCTATGATCGATTTTTTATTTGCCCCCGAAAATAAACAAGCGGTGATCAATAAGCTGGCGCACAGCGACACTAAAATCGTGTCGCTAACCATCACCGAAGGGGGCTATAACCTTAACCCAGCAACGGGTGAGTTTGATTATAGCAACCCAGATATTATTCACGATATTAATAATCCGCACGACCCCATTACGGTGTTTGGTTACCTTACTGCTGCGTTAAAACTGCGTAAAGAGCAAGGCCTGAGTGCTTTTACCGTACAGTCGTGCGACAACATACAGCATAACGGTAACGTAACGCGCAACATGTTATTGGCCTTTGCCAGCGAGCAAGATAAAGCATTAAGTGCGTGGATTGCGCAGTATGTCGCATTCCCCAATGCCATGGTCGACCGTATTACACCGCTATCTACACAGCGCGATATTGACTATGTAGTTGACAACTATGGTGTTAGCGACGCGTGGCCAATTACCTGTGAAGCGTTTAGCCAGTGGGTTATAGAAGACACATTTAGTGACGGCCGACCTAATTGGAATACCGTGGGGGCGCAATTTGTCACCGATGTCACGCCTTATGAAACAATGAAGATCCGTTTACTCAATGCCGGCCATTCGGTGCTAGGATTATTAGGCGCTCTACATGGTTATGACACAATTGACGAAACGATATCCGATCCACTATTTGCCCGTTATTTACGCCGCTTTATGGATACAGAAGTCACGCCGTTACTGGCACCACTGGCGGGTATTGACCTTGAAAACTACAAAGACACTTTAATAGAGCGTTTTGCTAACCCGAATATAAAAGACAGCCTAGCGCGTATTTGCTCAGAAAGCTCTGCGAAGCTGCCTAAATTTATCATTGCTACCATTAACGAAAACTTAGCCCAAGGGCGCGATGTATCGCTTGCGGCACTGATTATTGCTGCGTGGTGTTTTTACTGTGATAAAGGGGTTAATGAGCAAGGTGTAGCACTAAAAATGATTGATGCGATGCAGGCAGAGTTACATAAACAGGCAGCCAAAACAGCCACCCAGCCGCTGGCTTTTTTAGCTATCAGCAGCTTATTTGGTGACTTAAAAGCGCAACCGGCATTTACTACGGCCTACTTAAATAATATTTCGGCGTTATACACGGCAAATAGTCAAATAAAAGCCATTATGCAGGCCGTTATTGAGCAAAAGAGTTACTAATTATGAGCCTTTTAATTAATCAACCAGCAGATAAAAACGTGACCGTCAGTTGCTTTGGCGAAGTGTTATGGGATTGTTTCGATTCAGGTAAACGCTTGGGCGGTGCGCCACTCAATATGTGTGTACGCATTAATTCATTGGGTATCAAAGCCGATATGCTAAGCGCGGTGGGTAACGATGAGTTAGGCACTGAGTTATTAACTGAAATTAGCAACAAAGGCGTAAGCTGCGACTATATTACAATTAATAATGCTAAAAAAACCAGCACGGTAGCAGTCACACTTGATAGCAGTGGCTCGGCTCGTTATGACATAGTGGCTGATACCGCTTGGGATAATATAGCCCTGAGTGATGCGCTCATTAACAAAGTGAAACGTAGCGATGTATTTGTGTTTGGCAGCCTAGTTGGTCGCAGTGACACCTCGCTTAACACCTTAAAAAAGCTGGTAGATGTGGCTAATTTTAAAGTGTTTGATGTGAATTTACGTGCGCCGCATTACACCTTAACAACGTTAGTGGATTTAATGACTAAAGCCGACTTCATTAAATTAAATGATGAAGAGCTTTACGAAATAGCCAAAACAATGGGCTGTAAATATCATTCGCTGGAGCAAAACTTAGCATTTATTGCACAGCACACCCACACCGATTACTTATGTGTGACTAAAGGTAGCCATGGAGCTTTGTTATCCATTAAAGGGGTTAACTATTATAATTCTGGGTATTTAATAAACGTCGTCGATACCGTTGGTGCTGGGGATTCGTTTTTAGGCTCGTTAATTTATCAGTTATGCAGTCAAAGTGATGCACAATTTGCCATCGATTTTGCGTGTGCCGTAGGGGCCATGGTGGCTGAAAGGGCGGGAGCGACCCCCAGTTTAACGCATCAGCAGATCACTGAGTTTATGAACCCATAACCGCAGCAGGCAATCCTCGCAGGTTTATCCGTGAGCCGGCCTTGTTACTATAAATCGATTAAAAAGTGCACTTAGCATGCTGTAGTGACTTTAAAGATGATGTAAATTATTTTCTTCGACTATAGTATTAGCTAAACGTCTTATAGCAAGTATATTAATCCTTTGTTAATGTTCGTCGATTATTCACGGATTGAAAAGGCGGGGTGGCCGGCAAGGCGCTCTATAATATAAATACAAAAAAGAGAAACGTGCTCTATGATCATCTTTTTTATCTGTTTAACTATTTTAATACTGGGTTATAAGTTTTATAGCCCCTTTGTGGAAAAACAAGCGGGTTTAGACTCAACACTTGATACACCACAAAAGCGTTTTAGTGAAGGTGTGGATTACGTAGCGATTCACCCGGTACGTGCATTTTTAATTCAATTTTTAAACATTGCAGGGGTTGGTCCTATTTTTGGCCCTATCCTTGGTGCGTTATACGGTCCTGTTGCGCTGGTGTGGATTGTACTAGGTAACGTGTTAGGCGGTGCTGTACACGACTTCTTCTCAGGCGTTATGAGCATAAAAGAAGACGGAAAAAGCCTGCCAGAAATAGCCGGACACTACTATAACATTGTGTTTAAAGGCTTTATGCTGATATTTACAGCCATGCTACTGTTTTTTGTTGGCGTGGTGTTCATTATGAGCCCCGCGGGTTTATTAAGTAACTTAGACTTTTTTGAAGGCACCATTTTAGCTAGCAATACTTTTTGGGTGTTGGCGATTTTAGCGTATTACTTTTTAGCCACGTTATTACCTATCGATAAAATTATTACTAAGTTTTACCCTGTTTTTGGTCTACTAATGATAGTAATGACCGTTGCAATTGCTGTGTCGTTATTAATCAATGCACCGCACTTACCGGTTGCGGGTGACTTTTTAGCGTATTTTGAAGCAGATCATGCCCATGACTTTTTAGCGCCAAACCCCGATGGCTTACCAACTTGGCCGCTGCTGTTTATTACTATTACCTGTGGTGCTATTAGTGGTTTCCACTCAACACAAGCGCCAATTATTGCCCGTTGTTTAACTAACGAAAAGTATGTACGCCCAGTGTATTATGGCGCGATGATGTGTGAAGGTATTGTAGGTTGTGTATGGGCCCTTGCCGGTATTGCCGCGTTCCCTGAAGGCTATGCAGGCTTAAAAGCGATGCTTGATTTAGGTGGCCCAGGGCTAGTGGTTAACCATATTGCGAATAGCTACCTAGGTGTATTTGGTGGTGTGATGGCAATTATTGCCGTGGCTGTATTTCCAATTACCTCGGGTGATACCGCGTTCCGCTCACTGCGTTTAACTGTGGTTGATGCGTTTAGTATTCCACAAAGTGTGCGTAACCGTTTACTAGTAGCACTGCCTATTTTAGTGATTGCTTACTTTATGACTAAACTCGACTTCTCAGTTATTTGGCGCTATTTTGCCTTTTCAAATATGCTGCTTTCAACTAGCGTATTATGGCTTGCCACTAAGTACTTGTTTGACCGAGGTGCATTCCATTGGATCACCAGCGTGCCCGCCGTAATAGCGACAGCCGTAACGCTTTCGTACATTATGACTGCGGCCATTGGTCTTAACTTATCAAGCGATATGGGCAAGCCAATTGGTGTTGTCGTCGCTGTGGTTGGTTTAATTAGCTTGACGATTGTACATGCTAAACACAAAGACAAAGTAAAAGTCACTCAGTAAACTAACGTCAGTGTTGATAAAAACGAGCAGCTATTTCTGCTCGTTTTTTTATGCCAAATATAACAGACCCTAGTCACAGCTAAGTCGCACAAGTTAATTTATTGCCACGGGTATAGCTGTTATTATTTGCAACTTGCTTTAACCAAGTTAGGTAACACAGATGAAAATAGCCGCTGACTTTAATAAGCGTGTTGTCGTACATAGCGAATCACTTGAATGGCTGGCATCCCCGATGGCAGGGGTTGATAGACGCCCTTTAGATCGGGTGGGGGGCGAAGTCGCGCGCGCAACCAGTATTGTGCGTTATGCACCCGGCAGTGAATTTTCGCCGCATATACATCATGGGGGTGAGGAGTTTTTAGTGCTTGAGGGCGTGTTTCAAGATGAGCACGGCGATTACCCAGTAGGCAGTTATATTCGTAACCCTCCGCAGTCACAGCATAAACCCGGATCGGCAAATGGCTGTGTAATATTTGTAAAGTTGTGGCAGTTTCAACCAGCAGATCGGCAACATGTGTGTATGCAAACACAGCATCTGCAAGGGCTGAGAAATCCCGCATTTAATAATTTAACGGTGATCCCTTTATATAAGGATAGCTTTGAAGAAGTGAGTATTATCGAGTTTGCTGCCAATGAATCGCTATCACTTCAGGTTGCGGGTGGCGCCGAGTTGCTGGTTTTGGATGGCACTTTACAAGAGCATAACGACACACTTGAAAAACACAGCTGGCTTAGAGTGCCAGTTAATAGTGAAATAAACGCCACCGCGGGCAGCGATGGCGCAACAGTATGGATAAAAACCGGTTATTTAAGTGATGTTGAACAGCAAATTGCACGACTAAAAAACGCCTAGGTTAGCTGCGCAGTGCCCCGCACTTTTTGGCAGGCGCCACTCAATCGCTGGAGCTACACGTTAATGCCTAAAGGTTGAAGCATTAACGTGTTTGCTTTGGCTGCTCTATTGCTGCACAGAGATTATAAAGTAAGCTGCTTTAATAATCGTATTTCCTCACCATCAACATCTAAATGCGCGGTGATAGTAAATAATTGCTGCTGCGCGCTAACAGGGACACTAAAGTGATAACTTTGCTGCTGATAAGGCGCTAGTGTCACCATATGTTGTTGTGGTATTACCGTCATTGGCTGCGAAAACGGTAGCGCGGTTAAGGTAATCGTGCCCTGTGTGGCACCCGAGTAGGGGCCTGATAATGTCGCGGTAAGTTGTAAGCTATTCGCTGAAGTAAGCTGCTGCGCAACCTTCAGTTGTACTCCGTCAAACGCGTTCGTAGCTGCCTGAATGCGTTGCTGATGAACGAGATCTTGCCAATTAAATTGCTGTTCGATAACGATAGAGTGAGCATCTGGGTGCTGCGGCAAACTAATATTAGCGATCCCCGGGGTTATTTGTTGCGCAACGATGTCACGGCTTAAGGTTTGTCCACTCGCGTCTAATAAACTCACCGTTGCAGTCAGCTTTAAAGCATCATCAGAGGGATTCACTACCCGTAAAAAGGCAGCATCCTGATGATAATAAACCTGACTATTAATTCCCGCCAGTTGCTGTATTGCCTCACTGCCTAGGTTATTTTTATACTGCAACAGCAGGTTGTGCAGCGAATGACTGAGCGCGGCATGCTGGGCGGTATTATCTAATTGCGTCATTAAAGAAGCTAACTCCGATGTACAATTAGGCAGTTGTTTAGCGGCTAATTGGCAAGCCTGAAATAAGCGAGTGAGTTTAGCGTAGTCGTTAAAGAGCCACGGATTAGTTATTTGCCCTGAGGGAGTGGCAGTCGTTTTGCCGGTTGCAAAGTACGGCGTTATTTTATGATTGTTATTTTTCGCTAATAAGCTAATTTTACGCGTATTAAATTGCGCTAACAGCTGACTGTTAAGCGTAATAGTAAATGTTTGCGCTATGACCTTTTCCCCCTCATCAGCGGTTAATGTTACTAATAATTCAGTATCAGTAATATTCACTGTGATGGCTAATTGCAGCCGTTCGCTAATAGCCTGTTGCAGCGCAGGGGTGAGGGCGAGTTGTTGCTCAGTAACCTCGGTGATGTTAGCGGCGCTGATCACTAAGCGCTGCGCATCGACAATTAACAGTTTCAGCAATTGATCGTCTTCTGGGGTTTCTTGGCTGGTAAAGGTGCGGCGATACTGTTGATTAGCGGCACTGAGCGAGCCTTGCAATGCCATGCCAATTTCACCCCGTGCTAGTTGTGATGCAGCAAATTCAATCAGTACGGCCACTTGGTTATTATCGTTTAGCGTGATCAATGCGCTAGGCGCGGGCGCCGTAAAGTCCATCACAGGGTGGGGCACTGTGTTTGCATCGGCAGGATTAATATCTAAACGAGCCAGTTGTGTGGCCTTGCTATTACGGATCCAATAGGCATTACCATCTTGCTCCCATGGCCCCGAGACAATATGAAAGCTCGGCTTAATACTCGTGACAAACTCTTCAAACCCCGCTTCTACAGCAGCCCAGTCAGCAAAGGTCTTTTTTAGTAGAGTATTGGCGGTGGTTAATGTGGCTTCGCTGTGTGGATTAGCTAAGCGCAATTGGCTTAAAAAATGACTAAAGTACTGCGCGCGTTGTGGCGAGCTTAAAAAATAGTGAATGATAAAAAAGTTAAGCCCGCGCTTAAGCGCAGTATCATCGTTAATTTGTTCAATGCTGGGTTTATTGGCGCTGTAATACTGTTTTAAACCGGTTTCAATATAGTTCATCGGCGCACGGTCAAACACCATGACGTTTAGCTGTTTTTTATCGGCATCATAAACATGGTGCGCCACAGAGTCTGCAAGTCCTTCGGTGATCCAACTTGGCGCCCAGGTAGAGTGGCCATTTAATGCCATATGAAAGGCGTGCATGGTTTCGTGGATCACAATATAGCGTTGATGATGTTGGCGGTGGCTGGGAAAATTATAGCCAGCACGATTATAAAACATGGTTTCGCCGCCTGCGGTTGCATGTACACCACGTAAAAAACCATCATCCAGCATGGCTTCACGTACTCTTTCGCGACTACTGCCATACACCACTGCAATACGTTGACGCTCAATATTAGGCGGTTGCATACCAAATAACGCCACATAGTGTGGGTAGGCCATTTCTAATAGTTCTAGGTACAGTGTTACTTTATGCGCGGGTAAATCACTTTTTAAAGCAAAGTGTTTACTCACCCACCAATTATAACCACGACTGTTGCCAATTTTCCCAGCGCTATAGGTATAAGGAATTGTTTTGCCTAAATAAGCAATGTCAATATGGCGTAATGTGCTGGTGTATCCCTGCACTGAGATATCAGCACGCATATGCTTTGGAGACGGCGCAACAGCGTCAGTGGTGGTATTGCGATGCTCGCTATCGTTGCCGTTAGGGGGCTGCTGATGCTGACAAGCCACTAACAATAGTAGCGCTAAAGTAAGAATTAAGTTTTTCATATTTAGAGTTGTTTTTTATGCATATTGTATGCAATATAAAATACTGTGTTTAACTGTGAATGTAAACGATGAACAATAATAAATTACTCCCTACAGCACTCCAGCCCGGGTATAGCCCACAAAGTAGCCAACGTGGCTTTGGTTTGGCATTTTACATTGCCAATATTATGGAAATTTTTGAACGCCTTGCATGGTATGGTTTTTTTGCGGTGTCTTCGGTGTATATGACCACCCCCATTGAGCAGGGGGGAGTGGGTTTTACTGAACCACAGCGCGGCGCGGTACAGGGTATTATTCCCTTCTTTTTATATTTATTACCTGTGCTTACCGGCGCTTTAGCCGACCGCTATGGCTATAAAAAAATGTTTGCTGTGTCGTTTATATTAATGGCGCCCAGTTATTACTTTTTGGGCCAAGTGACGCAGTTTAGCGCATTTTTTATGATTTTATTAATGGTGGCATTCGGTGCTTCTTGTTTTAAACCTGTGGTGGTGGGTACTATTAGTCGTAGTACCAACGACAGTAACCGAGGGTTAGGATTTGGTATTTTCTATACTATGGTGAACTTAGGCGGGTTTATCGGGCCTTTAGTGGCGGGGTATTTGCGCGCCATTAGTTGGGATGCGGTATTTATTATGTCCTCGGTTTGGATTTTGCTCAACTTTATTCCGCTGCTGTTATACCGTCAACAAAGCGCTACCACACAAGCAACCACTAGCTTAAAACAGGTGTTACAACACGCACAGCATGTGTTAGGCAACAGCCGCTTTGCGCTGTTGTTATTTACCAGTGTGATGCTCTTAATGACCGCGGGAGTGAGTTGGTTGAGCTATACGCAGGCCTTTTCGCTCATTGCACTGTGGCTGGTCGCGAATTGGTTGTGGGATAGCCAGCTAAAACAGCGTGCCGATACCCGCTGGTATTTACAACCCGTGCGTGTCAGTAACCGTAACTTTGCCATATATTTAGCTATTTTGACCGGTTTTTGGACTGTGTATAATCAGCTATTTTATACCTTACCGTTATTTATTCGCGATTATATAGATACTCAAGATTTGGTGACGTTGCTGGCGTATTTTGGTCAATCAGCGGTGGATTTTTTTGCCTATGTCGATCACAGTGCCTTAACTGACAAACTGCTTCAGCTTGCTGAGCGTTATCGGGCTGCAGCACCATTAAGTGGGATCGATTTAGAAGTGATACGGTTAGAGCTGGTGCATCTAAAAGTGAATGTGCCGGTAGCGCAAATCGCAATGTTTACCAATGAATTAGCGCATTCTCCACTGACTGCTGAGCAAGCGCAACAGCTAAGCGAGCGTTGGCTTGTGTATCGACAAGTAAACCCTGAATACCTGATCAATTTAGATTTTGCCGCCATTGTATTATTACAAATTATTGTTAGTTTAAAGTGCCAACGTTTTAAAGTCATATCGGTGCTGATCAGCGGCCTGATTGTGACTGCAGCGGCATTTTTAGTGTTGTTGTTAATGAGTGCGGGGCTATTAATGACGCAACTTGGTGGCTTAGTGATTATCACCGTTATTTTATTGATTGCGTTTGGTGAGATGCTTACCTCACCGAAAAGCCAAGAGTATGTAGCCAGTATTGCCCCTAAAGACAGCGCCGCGATGTTTATGGGCTATTACTTTGTCTCGATGGCGTTGGGCTTTTTGTTTGCTGGGTTTTTATCGGGATGGAGCTATGGTTATTTAGTAAAAACGTTACAGCGCCCCGAGTTAATGTGGTTATTATTTGCCGCTATTGCGCTGCTTACCGGCGTTGGCTTTTATTTATTAGCAAAATATAATAATGCCAATAAAAGCAGCGCCTAAGTCGTTGCTGTTGTAACTATCGGCACACGCTGCGCAGTACGGCCTACTAGTCGCGGCTAAAAACCATAACGGGCTAGCTGGTTATGGTTTTTACATCGGCCCACTGCGCTTTGAGCCAGCGACTCAGCGTGATGATATCGTGTTGTTTGGCTCGCGATTTTTTATACACAAAATAAAATTTACAGCCGGTTTCAACCCCATGCAATGGCAACTTAACTAAGTGGTTATCGTGCTGTGAGGCAATAAAAAACGCATCAATTAGGGTAATACCTAAATTGTAACGTGCTGCTTCTGCAGCCAATATCACATGACTAAAGTGATTAATCCGCACATTTTTAGGTAATTCAAAGCCTCCGCTACTACACCACTGCCGCCAATCATCGGCAGTACGTTGCGCTGACTCATCATATTGCACCGATAGTAACGGGTATTTGAACAGCTCACTTGGCAAGGGCTGGTTTTTTAACTGTTGCCACAGCCCTTTACCACAGGCGGGATATAGCTTTTCTGCAAATAAAAACACACTTTCAAATTCGCCCTTCGGTGGCGTGGTGGTAATAAAGCAGTCGGCCACGCGGTCGCTAAAGTCAGTGTCATCAACAATCATGTTTAGCGTTAAATCAATATCTGGCGAGGCATGCTTAAAGCTTTCTAAGCGGGGAATTAACCATTTTACTGCCAGCGAACTATACAACGCCAACCGCAGGTGACCCGGCTCGCCGTAACGCATTTTTTGTGTCGCAGACGCCAAACTGGTTAATGACTGACTAACTTCTTGATAGTAACGAGTGCCCGCATCGGTTAACGAAAAGGTGCGGCCATTGCGGTTAAATAACGGCTCGTTTAAATACTGCTCCAGCAGTTTAACTTGGTGGCTTACGGCACTTTGCGTCACATTAAGCTGCTGCGCTGCTTTAGAAAAGCTATTTAACCGCGCCACCTCTGCAAAACATTGTACCGCGCGTAACGGGGGTAATTTCATTATTAGTTAAGTTCATACTAAAAATATTTATATCATTATACATAATTAAATGAATTGCTCTATGCTGGCGTTTTAGTTGGCTGTAGCTACGAGGAGTGGTTAGTTGTTATGCAAAAAATTTCTTTAGGGTTAGGCATGACCCTGTTAGTGGTGGGCAATATAATTGCGGTATTTTCTGATGCTATTATCAAAACGTTACCCGCCGATAGCCCTACATTTCAGTTTGTGTTTATGCGCCAGCTCACCGCGGTGCTGATTTTAATCCCATTTTGTATAAGCCGTGGTAAAACACAGTTATTTGTAGGGTTAAAGTGGCATGCCGTGCGGGCGCATGTGTGGTTATTTGGTATTGTATTTATGGTGTTTGCGCTACAGGCTTTACCGCTGGCAACGGCAAACGCTATTTTTTACGCCGCCCCGTTACTGATGTTGCCGTTAGCAGTGATGATCTTTGGTGAAAAGCTGAGCGTGCCCAGTGTAGCCGTGGCGGTAATTGGCTTTATTGGCGTGCTTATTGTGATCCAACCTAGCGATATTAATTGGGCTGCCATATTTGCATTTGTGGTGGCAATCACCTTGGCAATAAACAATGTATTAATTCGAAAATTACCCACGCATCATACTATCTTGCAAACCTTGTTACTCACAAACTTGGTGGGTATGCCCATGGGGTTAGCACTGGCACTGTGGGAAAACGCGCCTTGGCATTGGGCTGCGTTAGTTACCGCATTGGCGTCTACCGTGTTTATTTTAATTTATGCGGGTATTTGCGTCTATGTGTATACGCGCGTTGCTGCCAACCAAGTGGCCAGTGCTGAATACAGTGGCTTAGTGGCAGCGGTGGCGCTGGGTATGTTGTGGTTTAACGAGGTGCCTACGCTGAGCTTGATTGTAGGGGCGTCGTTAATTATATTGCCCTTAGTGTGGTTGGCAAAGCTACAAAAAAATAACCAACGTTTAGCTAAGCGCCAGTTTGCTGAGGCCAAATCAATAGAGCCATAGTGGCAATTGAGTTGTTAACAGCATGACGACGTAATGCGTGCTAGTTATGCTGTTAACGAAGGAGACTCAGCATAACGCGTTTAATGATACAAAGTACTACAGCGCCTCATTAATCAAAGGTTAGTAACATTTCGGCGGCTTCGCAATGACACTCGGTTGCACAGACGGTGCATTGATAGCCAGCTAAGCTTAGGCTATACCAACGGTCGGGGTGAGTTTTGATTAACACGCCACCACACTTGGTAAAGTATTTTACCGCACTATTACCTGGGCTTTGTTTCCATAAATGGCTGACACCTGCTAATGCCCCCTGTTGCTTCACCGCTACAATAGAGCGCTGTAGTAATTCACTGCCGATGCCTTGGCCACGGTAGTCAGCATCAACGGTATTGCATTTAAAATAACAAACCTGCTCGCGGGGCAATAACCAACGCTCGGGGGTACACCAAGCGTCAATATGCCATTGTTCAGCGGCGTAGGTAATGCGAAAGCCAACTAACTTATCGCCATGATAAACCACAAAGCTGGCATTAATATTACTTTTTAAGCCTTTTTCATACCATGCTTGCATACTGCTGCTATCTAAATAGCCGTCGCCATGCACTTCATTCGCTAAGCGAATAACGGCGTTAAAGTCTGCTGGGGTGAGGTTTTGGTAGTTAAGATTTAGCTTCATAGGGTTAGCTTATTTTATAAAGTACTGTACTGTGTTACTGAGTATAAGTTACTTTAGCACTACAAGTTATTAACTTTATAGTATTTTTTACAACGGTAGAACAGAATGTACGATCCTTTACATGATTTAACCCCAGGTTGTAACGAACCGTATCCAGCTAGTTATTGGGCCGATGTGTCTGGGCCTGCGCCTGCGCATGATGGTGCCATTAATGCAGATTTAACCGCGGATGTGGTGATTATTGGCGCAGGCTATACCGGCTTATCGTGTGCATTGCATTTAGCACGTGAGCACGGCATTAAAGCCCATGTGCTAGAAGCGAATCAAACCGCTTGGGGCTGCAGTGGCCGCAATGCGGGCTTTATTTTACCTTCTTCTGGGCGTAAACCTTTTAGTCAAATGGCAGCCCAGTGGGGCGATGAGGTGATGCGCGGTATTCACCAAGAAATGCTGGCAGGGGTGGATACGGTGAATGCGTTGATCAATGAAGGCATAGAGTGCGATCAACAAGCAAAAGGGTATTTAAAAGTTGCTCATAAGCCGAGCAAAATGAACGCCTTAATTGAACAGGCCAAGTTGCAACAAAGCCGCTTTGGCGATCAAATCGAGGTATTGTCTCAGCAGCAGTTACGCTCGCAATATATGGACGATCAGAATGCTTATGGGGCTATTCGCTACCGACAAGGTTTTGGTTTAAATCCTTTAAAACTCGCGTGGGGCTATCAAAATTTAGCGCGTCAAGCCGGAGCAAAGGTGCACTGTGGCTCGGCGGTAGTTGATTGGCATAGCGACGGTAAACAACAAGTATTGCACACCGCGCAAGGGATCGTCAGCGCCAAAAAGGTGGTGATTGCTACCAACGGCTATACGCCAAAGGGGTTTCATGGTTTGATCAACGGCCGTACTTTACCGGTGTTATCACAAATTATCGTCACCGAGCCACTTAGTGACGCGCAGCTGGCAGCATGCAACTTGTTAACGTCTAATGTGGTGATGGACACTCGCGCCCTGAAGTATTATTACCGCAAGCTGCCAGATAATCGACTCTTATTTGGTGGGCGTGGAGCAATTTCTGGCAAAAGCGCCGCGGATCCTTATTATGCCCAGCGATTACTGGCTGTGCTCAAAACCAGCTTTCCGGCCTTAGCGAGCATTAATTATAGTTATGCGTGGTCGGGCTGGGTGTGCATGGCGCTTGATGATCTACCGCATATATATCAAAACCAGCAGCAGTCGGTGTTTTACAGTATGGGCTATTGCGGCAGTGGCGTGTCATTTTCAGTGCAGGCGGGTAAACGCTTAGCTGAAAAAGTCGCAGGCCGTTCAGTACCCAATTTACCTTTGTATAATAAAGCCTTGCCTAAATTCCCGCTGGCGCCCTTACGTCGTGTTGGGCAGTGGGGGTATTTTCATTACGGAAAAATAAAAGATCAATGGTTTTAGCGTGTTGCGTAGGGGCTAGGTAATTAAGAGAATGAGTAGATTGCAGCGCTAAGCAGCCTGTCAGCATGACCATGCAGTCATGCTGACAGGCAGTGTTAGCTAGCGGTGTTACTCAGTTAAACCAAATGGGTTGTCAATACTGTGGCTTGGCTCGGTAAACCATTTTGGACCGTTTTCGGTCATATAGAAATGATCTTCTAAGCGCACGCCAAACTCATCGGGAATAACCAGCATCGGCTCGTTACTAAAACACATGCCTGCTGCCAGTGGGGTTTTATTACCCCCCACTAAATATGGCCATTCGTGAATATCTAACCCAATGCCGTGACCGGTACGGTGCGGACAACCTGGTGTTTGGTACTCAGGGCCTAATCCTTGTGCGGCTAAATAGTTGCGTGCGGCAGCATCAACGGCTTCACAAGGGGCACCAATTTTGGCTGCAGCAAACGCCGCTAATTGTGCGTCTTTTTCATTTTGCCAAAATTGACGTTGGCGCTCGTTTGCTTCACCAAACACGTAAGTACGGGTAATATCCGACAGGTAATCATGGACTTTACAGCCAGTATCAATCAGTACCATGTCGCCTTTTTTCAGGATTTGTGGATCTTTCACCCCATGTGGAAATGACGTTGCCACGCCAAATAACACGATACAAAAATAGTTGCCCGGCGCGCCTACTTTTTGGTGAGCAAGTTTAATAAACTCTTCAACTTCAACCGTGCTAATGCCCTCGTGAAGCATGCTGGCGGTTGCTTGATGAACCGCCAGCGTCATATCCATAGCACGTTGCATCAGCGCCAGTTCATTGGCCGATTTATGCATGCGACAATGCGCGGTTACCGGTTGCGCATTAACTAAGGTTAAACCGCTTTGTGCTTTACTAATGCCATCAAAAATAAAAAATTGCGCGCTTTCATCGATCCCTACGGTGCCATTAGCGGCAATGCCCATTTCGGCTAGCACATCAACAAATAATTGGTATGGGTTTTCATGCTCTTGCCAGCCACGAATAGGTCCATCAATCACTTTGAAGCCATTCAGTGAGCCAATTTCAAAGTATGGGGCAATGTATTGCACAGCGCCCTGCGCGGGTAAAATAGCGCCTACCATACGCTCACTGGCATACCAGCGCATGCCAGTAAAATAAGCCAAGTTAGTGCCAGCATTTAAATAAATAGCATCAATGCCATGGGTTTGCATATAGGCTTGCGCTTTGGCAATGCGCGCTAAATGTTCATCGGCCTGAATAGGGGTTAAATCGCGAGTCATATTACTTAAACTTGCGAGGGCTTGCTCTTTGGTTTGGGTGCCAATACCAACTGTGGTCATGATGTTCTCCTCTTTTGTGCGGCTATTGTGCTTGCTGCATTGCTTAACTGCAAGTGGCTTGCGCCGAAAAACGGCTGATAGAATAGGGCTGTAAATTAATAGCTGGGGTCTGCTTTAAACATAATGCGGCAATCAACTCAGCAGTGATAGCCCCTTGAGTGAGCCCTAAATGCTGATGCCCAAACGCAAAGTAGAGGTTAGGGTGCAAAGGGGCTTCACCAATTACAGGAAGCGAGTCAGGTAATGAAGGGCGACAACCCATCCACGTGCTGCTGAGTGTTGAGCTAGCTGCGCCTTGGCTCAGCAGTGCGTTCGCATGGGGGATTAAAGCCAACGCGCGTTTGTTGTTCATTGGTTTATCAACCCCAGCAAATTCAACGCTGCCGGCGATTCTTAATCCTTGGCTCATCGGTGTCATAATAAAGCTGCGCTCTGCAGAAGCCACCGGCCGTGATAAGCCATGCTTAATATCTAACATGCAATGATAACCTCGCTCGGTATCAAGGGGTACATCATACCCTAACGGCGTGATTAAGCGGTCGCTCCATGCCCCTGCAGCAACCACTACTTTATCGGCGACGTAATGCTGTGCGCCGCAAAGGATATGATAGCCCTGCTGCTGCGGCTTAATTGCGCTCACCTGCTGCTGACAAAATTGCCCGCCTAATACACTAAATTGTTCGGCTAAATTAATGCAGAGCCAATGTGGGTCTACGCTATGCGCCACCTCAGAAAATAATAACGCATAGTTAACCGCTTTACTTAAACTCGGTTCTAATTGCTGTATTTGCGCTTGATTGAGTAAGCGCACCTTAACCCCAGCGCTTTGGTAGCGCGCCAACACTTGCTTAATATTGACTAATGAAGTGGTTTCAAAGGTAAGCAAGCTGCCTTTTTTAGTGATCAAATGGCTGAGATTATAATCGCTGACAAGGCGTTCGTAGGCTTCAATTGCCTGTGTGTTGAGTGCTTGTAAAGCGCGCGTGTGCGCCTGATATTTTGCGGTGCGCATATTTTTAACAAATTGCCAAAACCAAGGGCTGGCCTTGAGCGCATAGCGCCAGTCAATTCGCAGCGGCCCTAGTGGATTAAAGAGCATAGCGGGTAACGATTTTAATAACGCCCGCTCTGCTAACGGAAACACTTGCTCAGTGGCAAAGTGCCCGGCATTTCCCTTGGAGCAGCCTTGCGCTAAGCCGTGTTGATCAAATAATGTCACCGCAAAGCCAGCGCGTTGTAATTGCAAAGCACTGCAAATACCAATAATACCCGCACCTATAACTGCGACCTGTTGGGGGTTGTTGTTAAGCAAGTTAATTTACCTTCTATGCAAAACGGGATCATTAGTAAACCTGCGTTTGTTAACAATCACGGTGTAACGGTTAAAACGAGTCAAGATAAAAAGAGCGCGCTATTTATTTTTAATTAATTTAATTTCAATTAGTTATAACTCTAATTAAGCATTTTAAAGCACGCTATGTCCTTTTTTTCAATAAATTCGCATTAGAACATTGCTTATTGTATACAATATATTTATTGTATCAAGAGTAATCATCAATAAGGAAAAATAATAATGAAAGTAAATGGGCAAGGCGTTTCCCCCGCAGTAGCTACGCAACTTAATGCAGACAACGCCATTAACTTTGCAGCCACCGCGAAAATGATTGCTGAACTTAATAACCAAGACGTTCCCAGCATTATTGCACCAGGGACGCCAGACGATAACGCAACTATTATCTCGCTTTATACAAAATCGATGGCAAGCCGTATTGCCTTAACAAAATTTAAATGGGACTAAGTTATGCAAAAAGGGACCTTTTTTTGTATTGACGGCCATACCTGTGGCAATCCTGTAAGGCTGATAACCAGTGGTCACCCACAGTTAAACGGGCTAAGCATGAGTGATAAACGCCAAGACTTTTTACAAAATCACGATTGGATCCGTCAAGCGCTGATGTTTGAGCCTCGTGGTCACGATATGATGTCGGGCGGATTTTTATATCCACCCACCACAGCAGATGGTGATGCTGCTATTTTATTTGTTGAAACATCAGGGTGCTTACCTATGTGTGGTCACGGCACCATGGGCATTGTTACGTTTGCTTTAGAGCACGGTTTACTACATGCAAAAGTGCCGGGTACTTTGTTGTTAGACACCCCAGCAGGGCGTATTCAGATCAACTATGAAATGAGTAATGGCAAAGTCCAGTGGGTAAAAATTTATAATGTTCCTGCATATTTAGCACATGAGTCGGTCGTGATTTCAGTGCCGGAGTTAGGCGAGCTTAAAGTAGATATTGCCTATGGTGGCAACTTCTACATTATTGTTGAACCTCAGGGTAATTATAAAGGCATTGAACATTTAACGGCTGGGCAAATTTTACAGTACAGCCCGTTGGTACGTAATGCCATAAACGCAAAAATGAAATGTGTTCACCCGCTTGACTCAACCGTTCAAGGTGCAAGCCATGTGTTATGGACAGGGACACCAAAAAATGCCAACTCAGACGCCGCAAACGCTGTTTTTTATGGTGATAAAGCTATTGATCGTTCGCCATGTGGAACAGGTACCAGTGCGCGTATGGCACAACTATTTTCAAAAGGTAAATTGGCCCAAGGGCAAAGTTTTGTTCACGAAAGTTATATCGGTAGCCAGTTTATTGGTTGCATTGAACAAGTAACAGAAATCGCAGGCATAACGGCCATTCTGCCCAGTATTCAAGGCTGGTCTAGGGTAACAGGCAGCAGCGCCATTACAGTAGATGACGATGACCCATATGCATTTGGGTTTCAAGTAATTTAATCAGGAGCAACACATGACATTAACAGGACAAAGCTTAGTAGCAGGACAATGGCTGGGTGATTCAGAAAATGGCGAATTTAACGCATTCTCCCCAGCACGCAACGAACCACTAGCAACGCGCTTTTTTAATCTCAGTGCCACTGAATTAGACGGCGCAATAGCGGCCGCACAAGCGGCATTTTTTGAGTATCGTAAAACCAGCTTTGCACAACGTGCTGATTTTTTAACGTGCATTGCTGAGCACATATTAGTGCTTGGGGATGAGTTACTTGAGCAAACACATCAAGAAACCAACCTACCGCTTGCACGGTTACAAGGCGAGCGCATGCGCACTGTCAATCAACTTAAAGCATTCGCCAATGCATTACGCGAAAACCCAGCATCACCGCTGGGTTTAAAAATAGTGGACGAGGCCGATGCTGCAAGGGCCCCATTAGCAAAACCACACACAGAGCTTAACTACTTACCGCTTGGACCCGTGGCTGTATTTGGCGCATCTAATTTTCCATACGCCTTTTCAACACTCGGTGGTGATACGGCTGCAGCACTCGCTGCGGGTTGCCCGGTGATTGTAAAAAATCATCCAGCCCATCCGGGTACCGGTGAGTTAATGGCACGAGCGGCGCTTGCTGCTATTAAAGAATGTGCGATGCCTTTAGGGGTCTTTGCAATGCTACAAAGTGCAGAGCATGCGCTTTCGCATCAATTGGTCAGCGCCCCGGCAATAAAAGCCGTGGGTTTTACCGGCTCATTTAATGTGGCAAGCAAGCTGCAAGCAACGATTGCGCAGCGTGAAGAGCCGATTCCATTTTATGGTGAGCTTGGCAGTATTAACCCACAAGTTATTTTACCTAACAAAGCGATTGAACATAGCAAAGAGATAGCTCAGTCACTTTGTCAGTCAATGCTTATGGGGAACGGCCAATTTTGCACCAGCCCAGGGCTATGGTTAGTGCCAACGGGGTGTGACGAGCTTGAAGCACACATTACTGCGTGCATTAATGATGCGCCATCAGACACGTTACTCACGCCAGAGATTGTTAAAACCTTTAAACAGCAAATAGCCGAGCGTAAACAGCTTGAACAGCTCAGTTTGTTAGCTGAGGGCAAGCTGGAACATGCGTTTCATGCTAATGCGCATGTATTCGCATGCAATACTGAGGACTTTTTAGCAACCGCTACTTTGCAAGAAGAAGTATTTGGCCCTGCGGCGTTAGTGGTGCGCTACGACAGTGAACACCAGCTCATGACATTGATAAATCAATTACAAGGGCAGCTAACCGCCAGTATTCATGGCACTGAAGCTGATTTAAATAAAGCCGATAACCTTATCGAAGCACTGCAGTATAAAGTAGGGCGTTTGATAAAAAACCAGCTGCCAACAGGCGTTGAAGTGTGTGCCTCAATGAACCACGGCGGGCCGTTCCCAAGTTCAACGGATGTGCGCAGTACTTCTGTGGGCACAAATGCAATGTTGCGATTTATGCGACCCATTTGTTATCAAGCATAAGATTAAAGGTGATACGCTAAACTCGGTATTGTTAATGTAGATGATTAACGCCACAGCTTGAGGTATGAAACGAACACGTTCGCTTCATACCTCAAATTATATGCTTTTAGCATGTTTGTAATCAGTCTATTAAACCCAAAATTTCGAGCCTTTGTTTTGCTAAAGTATATCGGGTGTGAACATCGTCAACTTGCTGTGGGGTTAATGCTTTACCTAAGGTACGAAGCCCGCCAGTTGCATCATTATGATGAATTCCAAAAGCAAATTTAAGGTATTCCATGAGTAGCGGCTGTGCATCAAGGTATGAAATTGAGTTCATAGCCTGAGAAATTTTGTTTGCCTCGGCCCATTCACCGTTATTTATGTGCTCCTGCATAGTGAGACTCGCTTTTGGAAAAATACAACCAACACCTGTAATTCCACCGCATGCGCCAGCAAGCCCAGCATAAACAGTGACAGTGTCAACACCCGCCAATATTTTTAACTCTTTGTTCTCTAACATCATTGTTTCAATTATTGACACATCGATTGTTGATATTTTAAGTGCAGTCACTTCAGGTAGCGCTGCAAGTCGTGTAAGTAGTTGCGTTGAAAGCGCATGATAGCCCGCTGCGTCAGGGTTGTTATACGGCATTATTGTAATACCGGCCTCTTTGGCTGCTGATGCAGCAAGTGCGTAATAGGCATACATTTCTTCATCAGAAGGCGCTTCTTGGGTTTTTGGTGGCATTACCATGACGGTATCTACACCCACTGTCGCCAGCTCTGTTACTATTTTGGCAAGCTCTTCTTTGGTTTCTGCTGCTGCTCCACTGATCAATGGAACATTGTATTCTTTGGCAACACGAGAAAGCGCGCTGAGTAAAGAAAGGCGCTGCTGAGTGCTGAGGTAGCTGTTTTCACCCAGTGTACCAGAGCCGACTAGCCCTCCCATTCTGGTGCCCCCCTTGCCTTGAACTTTTAAAATTTTTGCCGCGTATTTTTGTGTTGCCGCAAGATCAATTTCAAGATCGCCAGATGCTGATTCTTTTAACCATGTAAATACAGCCGGCATCACTGTATAGCGCCAATCTTTACTGTTTGTTTGCATTATTATTCCTCTTATAAACAAG
>NZ_JBFJHD010000011.1:0-41168 GCF_041613455.1 Pseudoalteromonas sp.
CCGTTAGATAGCTCGATAACCGAGATTATGGCCACGCAGTACGCCACTAATGTCGTTAACGAAAAAAGTATTATTAGTGTGACGGTATTACCTGATGAGGTGAGCAACTTACTGGAAAAAAACAGCGGTACCCCATGCTTAAAAGTGATCCGCCAACGTTTTGATGAGCACTCGCTGTTAGTCGATTATAACATTGAGTACTGGTTACATAATGCCATTGAGATGGTGGTAGAGGGGCAATAAAAAAGCGCTGTTCAATGCACGTTGAACAGCGCTTGCACGGGTGAACAGATTAACTTTAATTTTGCCAATATTGGTTTTTTGCCACCGCCTCAAGTAAACGCTGTATATCGGCTTCATTCACTGCGCCAATATTGCCGATGCGAAAGCAATCCGCATTAGATACTTTACCCGGATAAATAACAAAGCCTTCGCGCTTTAATGCGGTATAAAAAGACTTAAAATCATAATGCTCAGCGCTAGGTGAAAAAAATGAAGTAATAATGGGTGAATGTAATTGCTCATTTAATAGCGGCTCAAAGCCACGTTTTTTCATCCCCGCCACGAGTGCTTTTTGGCTTTGCGTGTATCGTTTATAGCGCGCTGCGATCCCCCCTTCTTCATCAAGCTCCTGTAATGCCTGATAAAATGCCCGTACCACATGAGTCGGTGAGGTGAAACGCCATTTACCGCTGTGTTGCTCCATGCATAACCACTGTTGATATAAATCCAGTGATAATGAGCGCGCAATGCCTGCACTTTGTTCAATAATACTTTGTTTACACACCACAAAGCCAAAACCAGGTACCCCCTGAATACATTTATTCGCAGAGCTTATCATTACATCTATGTGCCAATCGGCTAAATCAAATGGAATACCGCCAAAACTGCTCATTGCATCCACTATAAACACCTTTTGATGCTTTTTAGCAAGCTGCCCTATTGCTTGAATCGGATTGAGCATGCCGGTGGTGGTTTCACAGTGCACCATGGCAATATGGCTAATAGTAGGGTCGTTGGTTAAAATAGTGTCAATATCATCAACATCTGGCAGTGCTGTTTCTGGGTAATTTAAAACATGACAGTCAATTGCTAAATAGGCGGCAATTTCAGCCATCCGCTTACCGTAAGCGCCATTATTAATCACCAGCAATTTACCCGAGGTTGGAATAAGGCTTCCCAATGCCGATTCTACGCTAGCAGTGCCACTGCCTTGCATTAGCACACTGGTGTAACCGGGCTGGGATGTTGCAAGCGATACCAATTTGCTACGAATAGTTTGCACTATGTCACGATTATAATCATCATCCCAGGTACACCAATCTTTAAGCATCGCCTGCTTGACGGTGTCAGTGGTGGTTAAAGGGCCCGGCGTTAATAGTAAATAGTTAGTCATTAATCATCTCACTTAATCTGGTCTAGTCCAGATATTATTGATGATTTTGGCCATTAAAAACAGTGAAGCTTTTATGACAAGCCACTTTACTGCGGCATAAAAAAAGGGCCTAGCGGCCCTTAAAAATAACAAATGGGAGTGTTATATATTAAAAACGGTACTCGGCACCTAGGTAGTAGTACGCGCCGTTAAAGCCAAATGGCGCTGAACGACGCGAGTATTTAAATACACCTGGGCTGCTAACAACCACATTACCATCGCCATCGACTATGGTACCCGTGCGTGAGTTACCTATAGTGTTTTCATCTGGGTACACATCAAATAAGTTATTGGCACCAATATTCACCGATAAATTGTCAGTAACAAAGTAATTCACTTTAACATCGGTTAAAATTTCTGCACCGTAGGTCTGGCGACCACCGTCTTCTACTGTGTATTCACCAAAGCGGTTAAGCGACAGGTTCACAGTCCAGTTATCACGCTGGTATAGCGCACTTAAGTTAATGCGGTCTTCAGGTTGCCATTCTTCGATTATTGAAATTTCTTGATCAGAGAATACGTCCTCAACCGGTACAGTTTCTAAACCTGAACCTGCAGGGGTGAATAACGACACCACATCGGTTTTAGTAAAGTTCGCTGCAAAGGTAAAGTCGAGTGTGCCACCTAAGCCTTCGGTGTTCCAGGTAGCAACAATATCAACGCCTTCGGTTTCGGTATCAGCCCCATTTAGGAAAAACTGCCCTGCACCGGCCCCCGAGCTGAGTAATGCAGCATCCAGGCTAGATGACAACCCTTTGCCTAAGCGATTACTAATAACAATACGGTCGTCAATATCAATCGCGTAATAATCTACCGTCAGGTTAATGTTATCGGTTACGTTATACACAATACCTAAGCTGCGGTTTTGCGATTTTTCTTCGGTTAGTTTTGGAATACCTAAACTTTGTGCCAAGGTTGAGTCATTTCTAAACGTTCCCACCTCTTCTGCCACTAAGTTGCCTGCATCGTTAACCACAAACTGTGTACTAATATTATTAAAGTACAACTGTTGCATTGACGGTGCTCTAAAACCTGAACTCAGCGCTCCACGCAGGGAAATATCTTCCGTGACCGACCAATTACCCGCAAGCTTAAAGTTAACCGTATCGCCAAAGCCTTTGTAGTTATCGTAGCGTAATGCACCGGAAATAATTACATCATCAATCAGGTAAGTTTCAGCATCTAAGTAAAACGAAATCACATCGCGCGACTCATCCACCGAAGAAGCCGGAGATGACCCACCAAAGCCTTGCGTACCGCCCGAGGCATTTTCACTGCCTACACCGCCACTTTGACCAGCATAAATGTTAACACCATTGTTAGTGTCGTAATCACGATAAGCATATTCACTGCCCTCTAATATACGGTATTCATCAGTGCGAATTTCCGCGCCCATCGCCAGTGAGTAGTCATCAAAGTTTTGTGTAAAATCTAAATTAATTGTTTGTAGCGACAGCTCCATACCATAGGCATAGGCTTCACGCGGAATGGTTGCACGAATATCGGCTGCAGTTAAGCCTTGGTCATAACGTAAAAAGTTCGCGTACGACGCGTTAATAGTATCGCTGGTGGTGTAATCTATGCTGTTTTCACCGTAGGTATACGATAAATCTAAGCTCGCATCGTTATCAAATAACGTTTTATAACCAAAGTTATACGAAATATCGTCGATAGTGGTATTTATTTTCGGTAAGAAGCCGGCTTTAATAGTGGCATCATTATCTTGCAGTACCGGGTTACCGCCAGCATTGGCGTTATGACGGAAAAACGCTGCCGACTCGTTATCTCGCGTTGAATAAGTAATAAAGCCATACAGCTCACCATTACCGAGTTCATAACCGGTATTCACCGTTAAACCAAATTGCTGCGAGTCGGCATCACCAATTCTAAAGGTATCGCGGGGTGCGGTTAATTCTCGTGGATCACCGGCCAGTAGCGTACCATCGCTTTGCTCGGTACAGCCGTAAAACTGACACGAGCCATGTAAGCCTGCGCGGTTAGTCGGTGCGCGGTCACGATAGTTTAGTGTGGTATTAACGTAGCCGTTATCACCTAATGCAAAGCCTTTATTAAAATCAATATTAACGGTTTCGCCATCACCTTCTGAGTACTCACCATAATTGATAGCTGCCTTACCGCCTTCACTGCCATCTTTAAGCACAATGTTTATCACACCGGCAATGGCATCAGAGCCATATTGTGCTGCCGCGCCATCGCGCAGCACTTCAATACGTTTAATTGCTGAGGCTGGAATCGCATTCATATCGGTGCCCGCCGTGCCGCGGCCTACCGATGTATTAATATGTATGATGCTCGCTTGATGGCGGCGTTTACCATTAATAAGCACTAAGGTTTGATCCGGTCCTAAGCCGCGTAGCGTTGCAGGGCGCAGCGCATCGGTGCCGTCACTAATAGAAGAGCTTGAAAAGTTAAACGAGGGTGCAATCGCTTGCAGCATTCTACCGACTTCGGTTTGACCGGTATTTTCGAGTGCTTCAGCGCTTAAAATATCAACCGGCACCGGTAAGTCTTCTACAGAACGCCCTGCGACACGACTACCCACAATGGCAATTTTTTCTATCTTTTCATCTGCAACCACTTCAGCGGCATTGACGCCTTGTGTGTTTACTGCAAGTAGTGCTGGCAATATTGCTGCACTAACGCCTGAAAGCTTCATCATGTTGTTGTTTTTCCTATTGATTTGTTTGAGTTTTATACTCAGTAAACCATTTTGATCCATCACCGCATCGAGCCCTGTACCGTCCAACAATGCCTCCAGAGCATGTAATTGGGTGTAAAAGCCATACACTGAATTTGCATCATACTGTTTAGCCAACTCGTAAGAAAACATCACGGTTTGCTTGGTTTGCTTGGCAAATTCAATTAACGCTTTGTCTGCTCGTTGCGCTTCAATATCAAATTGCACCATTTGCCCGGTGGTCTGCTTATTGGCGTGCACACTCAAACTAAAAAAAGCTAAGGTAAGCACACTCAAACCACACAATAAATGCATTTGGTTACTGCGCAACTTATATAAACAGTTGGCAAACATAAATCCGCTATTACGTTGACTTTTTTTATTAATATTTTTTTTACACTTAACACTCATGATTGCAACTTAATTCAGTATTAGCAGAGTCTGCATTGCTGCGTTATGACTTGCTTTGTCGTTTTAGGCTCACAACATGCTCGCCTAAGCGTTCATGATCAATTGAAAAATTTGTTTTTAAACTCTCAAGTAACCCAGCAACATCACCAGCCTTAAACACCCCTGCCACTTTAATATTAGCCAGCTCTGTGTTTGAAAGCTCAAACCGTGTTGCGGTGTAGCGGCTAACCTCATTAAGTGCCTCACTTAAATGTTCGCCGCTAAAAATAAGCATGCCATTTTGCCATGCTAAATCGCGCTGCACATCATCCGCTGACAAGCGTTTTATCGGCGCGGTAACACTTTTTTTAATCACCGCTTTTTCGCCTGAAATCACGATATTAGCATTGATTTGGCGCACTTTTTGCGTGTTATTATCGGCTAATTGGTAACTCTCAAAGTCGTTCGCTTGCACCGCAACATTAGGGGCGGTGATCATCACTTTACCTTCGGTAACCACCAACTCTAAATCTGAGTCGCTGGTGCGCTGCACATTAAATACCGTGCCAAGCGCGGTAAAGCTTTTATCGCCCGCTATCACACTAAATGGTCGCAACGCATCCTTAGCCACATTAAAGCGCCCTTCCCCGCGGCTTAAAATGAGTTGGCGTCGCCCTTTGCTATAGGCCACTTCTAATAAACTATTGGTATTTAGCTGTACTATGGTGCCATCGGGCAATACATAAGTGGCTTGCTCACCCACTTTAGTTTTATATATTTTGCTGTAATTAACCTTGGCTTGCGCCTGATGATAACCACTTTCTAAGTTAAACAATAAATAACTACACAGCATAAACGCGGCAAATAAACTTGCTGCAATACCATACGATAGAGCCCATCTGCTGTTAGCCTGACTTTTAGCTTTATTGGGAAATAAAGCGCTTAATTCTTCCAGTACGCTGAGCTCATCCCATAATTGTGCAAGCTCATACACCGCATCTTGATGGGCACTACTTTGTAACATCCACAATTTAAATTGCTCTTGCTCTGGTGCACTCAAGCCGCGATCTATGGCGCTTACCCACTCTGCAGCTGTTTTTAAAATTAACTCTTTTGAGCTAAATTGATGAATATTACTCATTTTACAGCCCTCATAGTTGCTGGCTTTTGCTCATTCACTGCCTGCTGATGTTGCTGCGTTATATCGCAATGAGTGTGCTCTCGCATATATAACATGGTATGTAATAAGCCTTTGGCAATATGCTTTTCAACAGTACTTTGACTCAAATTAACTTGCTGGGCGATTTCTTTTTGGCTCATGCCATATACTTTCTTTAATATAAAACATTTACGCACTGTACTGGTTAGTTGCTCAGTGGCACGGCAAAACAATAAAAACCGCTCTTTAGAGGTGTATTCATCTTCTAATTGCATCGATTTGAGTAACTGAGGGAGTTCACTATCGTGACAAAGTGAATCGCTAAACTTGTTGTCCCATTTAGCGATATGATTAAGCGCAAGGTGCTTTGCCGTTTTAAGCATGTAGCCTCGCGTAAATTGAATATCTTGCTTTAAACCCGCTTCATAACTCTTAACAAAGGTTTCTTGTAAAATGTCTTCTACATCATCGGGTAACACAATGCGCGAAACGAACCGCCGTAACTGTGAAGACAACTCTGTAAATGTGGTGGCTAACTTTAGTCCTCGTGCCATCTTAACTTCATCCCTTGTTATGATCATGTCAACATAAGTGTGTAAAGATGACTAATTTTCACATTAATTACAAGCTAATTTGTTAATTTATAGTTACTTATTAGTTACCTCAGTAGCGTAACATTACGCTACTGAGCATTCGCCGCTGACGCGTTTGCTGTCAGCCGCCTACAATCTGCCTGCGCGAGTGATGATCACGCATTATTAAAAGTACACGATACTCAAACAAACAGTGTAACTATCAAGTTTAGCTATTAATAACTATGGTTCCCGCCCACAACTTTTAATAAATGCGTGGCCATGTTATGCGTTTATAAACTAAAAAAAAGCGAATATAAACAAAGTTTTTATCGCTATACGCCACAGTGTAGATGCTAGTAATTTAACACTATCAGCGCTATTATTAATGATAAAGCGTTGTGGAGAAGAGTATGAAGAGCCAAAGATTAAGTGAGTTTGAACAATACTTTCAAATTGATGAAAGTATTCGCGTAAACTTATGTGCCGTAAGCGAGGAACACGTACCCAACACTCAATTAGCGCTTGAAAATGATATTCCACCGCTGTTTAAACTGGCCAATGAAGTAAGTGAACTGGAACAAAGCTCGTTACGGCCACTGCGTAACTTAGGTGATATGGCGCAAGAACTGGCGGCGTTCTTACAAGCGCAATCACGTAAAATAGATTTAATAATGAGTCATATTTTAGCTTCTGAGCAAGCACAAGATAACGCCATTGAATGCGACAGCTATGGTGGAGGGGGGATTCGTTTTACCTCCTCAGAGGTATACGCCATTGGCCAAGCGTTTAGAACAAAATTATTTCTCCATTATGAAGCATCGGCGGTTTACTGTTACTGTGAAGTGGTTGCGGTAGAAAAAAAAGATAATGAGCATTATCAGTATACCCTGTTATTTACAGCCATTAGAGACAGTGATCAAGAACTGATAGTCAGAGCGAGTTTACATGCTCAAACACGCCAGCTAAAAAAGCGTCAACAGCCAGAACAACTTGATGATACGCAGCGTGATAATTAACTTTAAGTGGTGATAAACAGTCACTGTGATTTAGCGCTAAAACGCGTATTTCCGAGTGACTTGAGTTGCGTCAAACTGCTAAACTACCACCACCTTAATTTGTATCAATGACTCATGAACTTTAGACTTTTACCTGAATGGGCCGAGCAAGACGCTGTTATGCTTACGTGGCCACATAAAAACACCGATTGGGCCGATAATTTAGCACGAGTTGAGCCTGTTTATTGTGAACTTGCACAGCACATTACTGCACAGCAACAATTGGTAATTGTTGCTCACAATGACGCGCTTAAAACTCATATTGTGAGCCTACTTGGCGACTACGATGTCAATTTAAATCGCGTTCATTTTGTCGTCACACCAAGTAACGATACCTGGGCACGCGATCACGGCCCATTGACTTGCGCGGCTATCGATGACCCCAACCAGCTTAAAATTTATGATTTTACCTTTAATGGCTGGGGCAATAAGTTTGCCAGTCACCTCGATAATCAAATTAATGCTAGTTTAGTAACTGCGCTGAGCGCTGCTAAAAACCAGTATCAAGCGCTGGATATGGTGCTTGAGGGCGGCGGCATCGAAATAAACGAGCACGGTGTGCTGCTAACCACCCGTGAGTGTTTGCTTAATAAAAACCGTAACCCCAATTTAAGTCAAACTGAAATTGAAGCGGTGCTGCAAAACCATTTAGGCGCCACTGACTTTTTATGGGTCGACCATGGCTACTTAGCCGGTGATGATACCGACAGCCACATTGATACTTTAGTGCGCTTTGCGCCAAATAATACCTTAGTATACGTGCAATGCGATGATGAAAACGATGAGCATTTTAGTGCGTTAAAGGCGATGGAAACACAACTGCAACGCTTTAAAACAGCCGATAACACCCCATATAGATTAATTGCTTTACCTTGGACAAAAGCGGTGTACGACGATGAAAATACCCGTTTACCGGCCACTTACGCTAACTATTTAATCATCAATAACGCGGTTCTCGTCCCTGTTTATAACGATAGCAACGACGAGCTGGCGTTAGCGCAAGTACAAAAAGCATACCCTGAACACACGATAATTGGCGTTAATTGCCTACCTATTATTGAACAATTTGGTAGCTTGCATTGTATTACGATGCAACTGCCTCGTGGATTTTTAACTGGAGCAGCTCAATGACTAGCCCGGCACAATTAAGCGTTGCTTTAGTGCAACAAAGCAACAGTGATGATACTGCGCACAATATGGCAAAATCAATCACTGCCATTCGTAGCGCTGCAGCGCAAGGCGCACAGCTTGTGGTGCTACAAGAGCTGCACTGTAGCCTGTACTTTTGTCAAACCGAAGACGTTGACGTGTTTGACTTAGCGGAAACCATTCCAGGGCCTAGCACCACCACTCTCGGTGAGCTTGCAAAAGAACTTGGCATCGTCATTGTTGCCTCATTATTTGAAAAGCGTGCTACAGGCCTTTACCACAATACCGCTGTGGTGTTGGAAAATGACGGCAGCATTGCCGGTAAATACCGTAAAATGCACATTCCTGATGATCCGGGCTTTTACGAAAAGTTTTACTTTACACCCGGTGATTTAGGGTTTGAGCCCATTCAAACGTCGGTGGGGAAATTAGGTGTACTGGTGTGTTGGGATCAATGGTTTCCTGAAGCCGCACGTTTAATGGCGATGGCGGGTGCTGAGTTACTTATATACCCGACTGCTATTGGCTGGGATCCACGCGATGATAATGGCGAACAAACCCGTCAAAAGGATGCCTGGGTGATTAGCCAGCGTGCCCATGCGGTCGCAAACGGCGTACCGGTCATTAGTTGTAACCGCGTTGGCCACGAGGTGGATCCAAGCGGACAAAGCGCAGGCATTCAATTTTGGGGCAACTCATTTATTGCCGGCCCTCAAGGCGAAATGCTCAGTGAAGCAAATAACCATGACGAGCAAGTTTTAGTGGTAGAGCTTGATCAGCAGCGCAGCGAAAATGTAAGGCGTATTTGGCCATATTTACGCGACCGTCGCATTGATCATTACCAAGACCTCACTAAAATATACCGCGACTAAATACGCAGCTTAGGTAATACTAATACCGCCCCTGTAGATGCAGGGGCTATTAATAAATGGAGTAATGAATGGCGTTTGAGCAATGGGCAGCCTTGCCTTGGGTAAAATCTCAAAAAGATAAAATTCAATGGGGGCAGCTCAGTGGCAGTGGTTTAAGTATTGCTATCGCTGAGGGTGTTAAACAGCAAGATAACTTAGTATTAATTGTCACCCCTGACACGCCAAGCGCCCTGCGGCTAGAAACCGAGCTGGACTATTTACTTCCTGACAACCCGGTGATGGTGTTCCCCGATTGGGAAACGTTGCCTTACGACCATTTTTCACCCCATCAAGATATTATCTCTGCGCGATTAGCCACTTTAAATACGCTAAAAAAAGAACAACACAGTGTGTTAATTGTGCCGGTATCTACCTTGATGCTGCGCACCGCGCCTGCATCGTTTATATACGGCTCTACCATCAATTTTAAAGTAGGCGACAAACTCGATACCCATAACTTTCGTAATAATTTACAACAAGCTGGCTATTTAAATGTTCAGCAAGTGATGGAGCATGGCGAATATGCCATACGCGGCTCTATAGTCGACTTATACCCGATGGGCAGCCCACATCCGTTTCGATTAGACTTTTTTGATGATGAACTCGACAGCATTCGCTTGTTTGATGTAGAAACGCAGCGTTCAGACGAAAAAGTTGCAAAAATTGAACTCCTGCCTGCCCATGAATTTCCCACTAACGACGCCGATATTGAACGCTTTAGAATAGCGTACCGCGAAAAGTTTGGTGCCAGCGCGCAGCAAGACTCAGTTTACATGCAAGTCAGTAAAGGAAATTGGCCAGCGGGTATTGAGTATTACATGCCGCTATTTTTTGAGCAGTTAGCCACCATTTTTGATTACTTGCCGGAATCAACCACAGTCATGCAACTGGGTGATTTAGAGCATGCAGCCGAGGGCTTTTGGCACGATGTCAATGTGCGTTATGAAAATCGTCGCGTCGACCCACTGCGTCCATTACTGCCTCCTGCTGAGCTGTATCAGCCCATTAATGAGCTGTTTTCTAATTTAGGCAATTATGCGCGTATTCGCTTATCTCAAGCCAAATTAGGCACCAAAGCAGGCAATAAAAATTTAACCGTGAGCGAGCTTCCTAGCGTTCGCATCGATCATAAGCTGCATGAACCGTATGGCGCATTTATTAATTACGTTGCGGCACAAAAAAAGCAACAAGGCCGCATTCTACTCAGTGTTGAATCGGATGGTCGGCGTGAGTCATTACTCAGTATTTTAAAGCCAAGCGGTTTAAAATTTAAAGAATTTGCCAGCTTTGCGCAGTTTACGCAAAGTGACAGTGATGTAGGCTTAATTGTAAGCCCTCTTGAGCAAAGTGTGGTGCTTGGCACTAAGCCGAGTTTGTCTATTATCACCGAGCAAGAGTTGCTAGGTATAAAGGTATCGCAGCGCCGGCGCCGTAAACACAAATATGAAGCCAGCCAAGATGCATTAATTCGTAATTTAGCCGAGCTCAAAGCAGGCCAACCTGTGGTGCATCTCGACCACGGTGTGGGGCGTTATCAAGGGTTACAAACCATAGACGCGGCCGGAGTAGTGACAGAATTTGTTACCATAACCTACGCCGGCGAGGCAAAGCTTTATGTGCCCGTATCGGCGCTGCATATGCTGAGCCGCTATTCGGGCGGTGAAGAAGCCAGTGCCCCACTGCACAAATTAGGCTCCGATGCATGGGAAAAAGCCAAAAAACGCGCCGCCGAAAAAGTCCGCGATGTGGCCGCTGAACTGCTTGATATCTACGCGCAGCGCCAAGCCAAGCCCGGTAACAAATTTGCCTTAGATGCCCCCGCGTACCGTCAGTTTAGTGACAGCTTTCCGTTTGAAGAAACCGACGATCAACGTAACGCCATCGACGCTGTCTTAGGTGACATGCAATCAAAACTGGCAATGGATAGGTTAGTCTGTGGCGATGTGGGGTTTGGTAAAACCGAAGTGGCCATGCGCGCTGCATTTGTTGCGGTAAATGACAATAAACAAGTCGCGGTATTGGTGCCTACTACGCTACTTGCGCAACAACACTTTGAAAACTTTAAAGACCGCTTTGCAGATTTTCCTATCGAAGTGGGCGTGTTGTCGCGTTTTAATTCGCCTAAAGAGCAAAAAGATACCTTAGAAAATATGGCTAATGGCAAGCTTGATATTGTTATCGGTACCCATAAGCTGATTCAAAAAGACATTCACTTTAAAGACTTAGGCTTACTCATAGTTGATGAAGAACACCGCTTTGGGGTGCGTCAAAAAGAAAAAATTAAAGCACTGCGCGCCGATGTTGATATTCTCACGCTCACTGCCACCCCTATTCCGCGTACCTTAAATATGGCAATGAGCGGCATGCGCGACTTATCGATAATAGCCACACCGCCGGCGAAACGCTTAGCGGTTAAAACCTTTGTCCGCCAGCGCGATGAAGAATTAATACGTGAAGCAGTACTGCGAGAAATTAAACGCGGTGGTCAGGTTTACTTTTTACATAATAATGTTGACACCATTGAGCGTGTCGCCCAAGAAATTAGTGAATGGGTACCTGAAGCCAGTGTCACCAGTGCACATGGGCAAATGCGCGAGCAAGAGCTTGAGCAAATAATGACCGACTTTTATCATCAAAAATACAATGTGTTGGTGTGCACCACCATAATAGAAACCGGCATTGACGTGCCCACCGCCAATACCATTATTATGGACAGAGCCGATAAGCTTGGCTTAGCCCAGTTGCACCAATTACGTGGCCGCGTAGGTCGCAGCCATCACCAAGCGTACGCGTACTTATTAACCGGCGATCCTAAAGCGCTGTCTAAAGACGCCTTGAAACGTCTAGAAGCCATTGAATCGTTAGAAGATTTAGGTGCAGGGTTTGCCTTAGCGACGCACGATTTAGAAATTCGGGGTGCCGGTGAGCTACTTGGCGACGATCAATCGGGGCAAATGCAAACCATTGGCTTTAGTTTATATATGGAAATGCTAGAACAAGCGGTTAACGCACTACGCAATGGCAAAGAGCCTACCCTAGATAATCTGTTACAAAAACAAACTGAGGTAGATTTAAAACTACCCGCGTTATTGCCCGATGATTACATACACGATGTTAATGCACGATTAGGTATGTACAAGCGCATTGCAAGTTGTGCTAGTCTTGCTGATATGGACGAACTGCAGGTCGAGCTTATAGACCGTTTTGGGCTATTACCTGATGCCGCGAAAAACTTATTTAGCTTGCAGCAACTTAAGTTACAAGCGAGTCATTTAGGCATTACTAAAATTGAGGCTAACCCAAAAGGGGGCTACTTTGAATTTAGCCAAAATACCAAGGTTAATCCTAGCTTCATCATCGGCTTGATACAAAGTGCACCGCAGGTGTACAAAATGGATGGCGCAAATAAATTGCGCTTTGTTATTAGTGAGGCAAATGCCCGCGAACGCTTAAAAATGGTCACTGCAATGATTGCAGATTTCGAAAAAAAGGTTAGCCATTAATGTTGCTAAAAAAAACGCTTATAATTTTATGCTGCTTATTTAGCAGCACCGCCTTTGCAGAGCGCTGGTTTGAGGTCGAAGTATTAATATTTAAGCAACGCCCTGCCCCCTACTTACAAGAAGACTTTAGTTTAAAACAACCGGCTATAACCGATACAAACACCCTTGATTTACTCACCCCGCTGTATACTAAGCAAGCCATGCAAGCCTGTATTGATGGCGATAAGCGCTTTCAACAGCAGACCTTCACCGATTCGCTGGTCAATACTAATCCGCAGTCTGGGGTGTGCAATAACAGTACTGACTTGATGCAAAGCTATGACACGCTGCCGCTAACGCCTTTGGCGCCGAGCCAAGAATCAATGCAACAAACCTACCTATTATCCGCAGAGCAATTACAGTTTAATAGTCAGCGTCAGGCGCTGGTTCGCAAAGGCCTCACACCGCTATTACATACAGGCTGGCGATTTGCTGGTGCAAGTAAGTCGCGTGCCCCAAGTATGGTTTTGTTCGCTGGCAAAAATATAAAAACTGCGCTAAATACAGCGCCTAGCAGTTATGAAAACCCAGACTTTATTAGTTTAGTGGCCACAAAAAATAACTATTTTGAACAACCTGCTGAGCCACTAAGTAAATGGGAGTTAGAGGGGTTATTTAAAATTCATTTGCGCCATTACTTATTTATTACCGCTAGTTTTGACATTAGTCAACAACTTGAAAATGGCGAGATAGAGTCTGCCCGCTTTTCACAGTTTAGGCGTGTTATTAGTGGCGAAGTACACTATTTAGATCATCCACGTATGGGGATGATAGTACAAATACGTAAATTCAATCATTAAACACACACTAATAGGGAATAATAATGAAAAAATTACTGATTATTGCTGCTGCATTAAGCCTTGCGGCCTGCTCTAAAGTAAACCTTGAAAACTACGATAAAATCAAAGTGGGTATGGATAAAGCTGAGGTAGAAACCTTTTTAGGCAGCCCTGACAACTGCATAGAAAAAACCTTACATACCAACTGCATTTGGGGCGATGACAGTAAAAATATTGAAATTACCCTAGTATCTGACAAGGTCACCTTATATAGTAAAAAAGGCTTAGCTAAAAACTAACTAAATGGCTGTTCCCAAGGAGTAATACAGCGACTGTATCACTCCTTTGTTACTTTATCACTACTGTAAATAAGCTCTATATTGACGATTTTACTGCGGTTCATAGTTATTTTATAACGTTGGTAGAGCTTGTTATCGCGATCAGTCTGCACCAGCACCATGTTTAATTGATAGCGGCGCTCCACAGCTTGTTTCGAGACTTTATTGCTTTCTAAATGATAGAGCTTACCTTCCCCTTTTTTTAGATAGCGTGAAAAAGGCGCCATACTAAAGTGCAAGGTTTGGTGCAAACTGTCGTAACCGGGTAAAAACTCTTTGGCATTGACGCGAGTTTCACTAGCAAAATGTAACCACTGTGCAGCCAGTTTATTTTGTTGGCGGCGCTTAGAAAAAATAGCCCGCACCTCTTTGGGAATATTTTTAAAGCGAATGTACTCTAACCAAATAAACTGACTGGCCACTTTATCTTTAGTCACGCTATTACGAAATATAAAGCGCCACTTGGGTCGTCCCCGTACGATTGCGCGCCAAATAATACGCGTAATGTCTTCTTTAAATATTTCCCGCAGACCGTAGATCACCCCTAAAATGAGGATTAATGTCGCCGTGACCTCAGTAAATGTAGCGCGCGCATTGAGTATAACCACCATCACCAGAGCCATGATCACCGCTGTAACCGAGCCCTTTACTAAGCGTTTTAAATAGCTGTTTAGGTAACGTGTTTGACGTTGTAAAATAACACCATGTTCAATTAAACGTTGTAATAACCGCATTTTGTTGGTGATGCGATTGGCATCTTTTAGCGTTGATTCTGAGTTGTATTTTTGCTCTTCACGATAACTGTTTTCTGCTTTGCAAAAATTAATCAGATCGCTGCGCTCTTTAGCATGATCGCTGCTACGCGGCCCTTCATCCAGTAACTTTAAAAACGACTGCTCTATTTGCCAACTTAAGTAGTTGTCGGCATTGGTGTAAAATGAGATCAGTTTTTCATCTTCTGGAGTATAACGTCTTAGTTTTCTTAATAGACTTTGGCTTTGCTCGCACAGTTCACCAGCGCGCTGATAAAATTCGTTGCTGTCGGCTATTTTCAGGGTTTCTTTAATATCCGCATCAATCGCAAGCCGTACTTGGTAACAATATAAATTAAGGTTTAAGCGATAATCTTGTTGCTCACCTTTGTTTTTACTTACAAAACGGCTACGTACCAATGGTAAGTGAATATTAATAGCGTTATAGGCTAAATACGATTTAAATTGATTATTAAAATAGGATTCTTCACTGAGTGTTTGTGCATTTACGCCCATTTCGTTGGGAATAGAAAAGTATAAATCAAGGCGCTGCTCTGAGCGTTGGCTCAACTGCGGTTCAATAACAAAAGATAAATTCTCATCTTGCTTTAACAATTAAATCTCCTTGTAATTAACCTCCTAAGTGTACGTGTCCGCTGCATTTTGTTCAATAAAAAAGGCCTAGTAAAAACTAGGCCTTAGTAACGGTTTAGTTGCTAATTAAAACTTAACGTTTACACCGGCAAATAAACGACGACCTAACACGTCATAAGTGTACGGGTCAGTGTTTGAGTCGTTGTTACCTGAGTAGTACGGAGGTTGCTTATCAAATAAGTTGTTAACCCCTGCAGATACAGAAACAGTGTCATTGATGATGTAAGAACCGCTGATGTCATGGTACACAACTGATGGCGTTGTTGGTGCATAACACGCTTCACTATCTAAACAGCTGTAGCTATCCATTCCGGCAATGTAACGTGCTTTATAGTTAGCCGTCCACGCATCACCTTTAACACTCAGTTCAAAGTTTGCTTTAACATCTGCATACCCACCTATTCCAGATGTAATTAACCCTGCGTAGTCGATGCTCGACTCAACAACATCAACCGTGTACTCATCTAAATATGTGACGTCTAAAGATGTATTCCACGCAAGTCCAGCTGCATCAAAGGTATAGTTTAAGTTTAAATCGTACCCTTTAGTTTGTTCAAAACCAACGTTTTGTAATTGGTTGTTAAACGTAATTCGGCCAGTATTTTCGTTAAAATTGATATTAGCAGACTGACACAAGGTGGTGTCTTGGTTGGCTAATTCACCTGACGGTGATACTAAACAAGAATCTACGATAAATTGATTATTTACAGTTGCAATAGCATTTTCAATTTCAATGTCGTAGTAATCTAGCGTCATTGAAAAGCCTTCGAACCATTCTGGCTCGTATACAAAACCTACCGTCACTGTGCTTGCAAGTTCAGGAGTTAATGCTTGGTTACCACCCACTGTGACTTCAGCTTGGTCTTGTGCATTAGGGAAGCTTACCTGCTCATATGAAGGTGAGTCACCTGAATACAACTCGGCTACCGTAGGAGCTCTGAATGCTGTTGAACGTACACCACGAAGCATCAGTTCTTCGTTTACACGCCATGTTAAACCTAACTTCCATGTTTCATCTGAACCAAAAGTGCTGTAATCGAATGCACGAATTGCAGTGCTTAGCTCAACATTTTGCGCTAAGAACGCATCACTGAGCAACGGAATCGCTAACTCTAAATAAGCTTCGTTTACATCAAAACGGCCACCTGTTGGTTCAACACGAGGATCGTTTGCTAAACCTTGTGATGTAATTGAATCAGGGATGTACCATGCTTTTTCTTCACGACGTTCTAAGCCTGCAGCAAAACCTACATAACCCGCAGGCACTTCCATTAGTTCACCAGCAAGTGATGCTGTGAACATTAACAACTGGCTGCCGCCTGAATTTTGCTCAGTGTAGATATAATTATTAAACTCAGTACCTGACCAAGATTTTTGCGCTAATGGATTGAACTCTTCAGTTTCAATTGCACCTTGGATAGAGCCCATATTGTGTAAGTTGCTCAAACGATCTACAGAGTCATTACGACCAAAGATCACCGAAGTATCCCACTCAAAGCCATTATCTAGGTAACCAACAGCGCCTACAACGGTACGAACAGTATCGACAACTTGCGAAAAATCACGCGTGCCGGTATCTGTCATACGACGGCCGTAAGATACATCATCCCCATAATTTACATTATGGCTAAGTAGTGAATCTCCCATCCAAGGTTGGTACGTGAAATCAAACCAGACTGGCTGTGGTGCCATTTGTTGTTGTGACCAACGCTTTGAATAAGTGAACTCTGAGTAAAGGCGTGTTTCGTCTGTTAAATCGAAACTACCTAGCCCTGTTAAGTTCAAACGGCGCATAGGGGTGTACAAATAGCTGTCTTTTGAGTAGTTGTAACGATCTGCGGCACTAAAGTCATGCCAACCGTTACCCGCTTCACCTTGTAACGATTCATCACCAGACCACACATGTCCATTAGGTGTGTAAGAAGAACCAGAACAGTATAACGCACTGCCGTCTTCTGTCTCAGATAAAGGACATTCTGAGAAAGAACGATCTGCTTGAGAAGCTTCACCACGGTCTGTGTATTGTAAACCAACTACAACATTACCACGGCCGAAGCTGCCGCCCATTGTGATATCAAAAGACGTTTCATCTGCATCACCTTCTGTGGTAATAGCCGACTTAAGGTTTAAATCTAAACCTTCAAAGTTGTCTTTTAGAATAATGTTTACAACACCTGCCACCGCATCGGTACCGTATACCGCTGACGCGCCATCTTTTAACACTTCAATGTGCTTAATCATTGAAACAGGAATAGTATTTAAATCAACCGTTGAGGCTGCGCCAGTACCTGAATTGATCATACGACGACCATTTACCAGTACCAAAGTACGCTGCGAGCCTAAACCACGTAAATCAATAGATGCGTTGCCACCAGAACCATTATTAATGCCAGGGTTAGTCATTGCACCGCCAGTAGCGGTCATTTTTTGCAATACTGCATCAACTGACACTGCGCCAGTTGAAGCAATATCATCTGCACCAATGATAGTAACTGGGCTAGCGGTTTCCATATCTGCGCGCTTAATGCGAGAACCCGTTACTTGAATCTTTTCAATTGATGTAGCCGCTTCGTCTGCCGCTAACACTTGTACACTTGAGAACATTGGGATTGCTGCAATTACAGCTAAGCCAAGAGTTGTTTTTTTCATGGATGAACCCTACTTGTTGAAAATTTACCTAAATGGTAATGCTCACTTTTATATGAATAGTGAGTCAGCAACCGCAACTTAGGCGCATTAAACTGAACGAAAACTTAACACCTGTTTATTGATAAAACAGCAAAAATATCACCACACTAAAACAGGTACAAACGTTACGCATTGTTTCAGTGTTAATTATAAAAAACACAACAAAAACAGAATAATAACAAACAACTGTTACATTAAAAGCACAACTGAAACCAAACCAAGCAACTTTGTAACTTAATGTAATTAGCGGGATTTTGTACCTATATCAGGCAAATTAACATCTTAATCACAGCAGGTTATTAAAACTGTAAAACTCGCTGTTAATTGATAACTATATTTATGCAGCTGGTGTAACTAACCAGTCTGATTTAGTGTATTTATGGCTGTTAATGGAAAGATGTTTGAAATAGCTGTTATATAAGTAGATTAATGAATCTGTCTATGCTGACGTATTTTGACTGCTATAAACCAGTCATATAATAGAGTGTAGCTGTTTGGATGGATGCGTTTATAAAGCAGCTTGCCGCTCACTTATTGCTAACGCGTATTGCAATAACTGCAAATAAGCAAGCCGCCATGATGTGTTTATACAAACAATCGACTAAGGGCCAGCTACGCTAGATCTCGTTTGAGGTAACACACTGCCAGCGGGTCGCAGCGAATGCCTGCAAAACAGTGAAAGGAGGTTGAAAAGGAAGGTTTTACGGGCATACAACTAATTACACAGCGCCACAACCCAAGTCTTGGTTGGCCACTGGCAAGGGTTAGTGAGCACAGAGTCACCCATACAGCAGCCTTTAACAAAGGCGACTAAAAGTTCATAGCATTAATAATTGACGTAAAAATAATAATAGACTGTGCTGCTTTGCAGTGAGGTGTTATTAGTTATGGTGAGCGCTAATTTCCACAGCATGTTGTTTTCGGCGCAAATTCCCACCATAGTATCGCTTTGCCACACATTACCTTGGCGTTTAAATTGCTGCGGAATAAAACCCATATACATGGTCACCCCTTCCAATTTAGCATCGGTAATAACGAAACCTGCAGGCAGTTTAGCAAAAATAGAAAAAGGGGTTTCTGGGGACAGTGCGGCATCACTCAACCACACTTTAACACCATTGCTAAAAGTACACGGGGCGCCGGCTGCACACGCGCTGTTTTTTGGCAACGGCTCATCAGTGGCGCTTAATTGATCACAGCCCATTAAAAGACAAAGTAAAAACAGCAAAGCCAACTTAAAACGCACCATAGCACCACTCAAACATGAAAAAAACACAGCTTAGGCTGTTTTAAAGACCCACAACCATATAATTACAATTTTGCTACAAATAAAAAGCAAACCCCGTCAAAAAGTGAACAACTAGTCGCCAAAGTTTGATTGATGTCATAATATTATGTAATTGACCTATCTTTTTAAAGCCAAAAATTTTATCATTTCCACCGCAAAAAAAATAAGGGTTTTTTGAGTCTGTTTTCTAAAACAATCACGTTTTGAGCGTTTTAGGTCGCACTCTCTTAAAATAATAGTAGGCCCCACTTTTTTAAGTGGGTAATTCATTTCTAAACGCATTTATTGCAGCGGAAGCCAGAAAATGAGCCAAACAGTAGCATCACAAACTGAGTACAACTATAAGGTTGTACGCCAATTCGCTATTATGACAGTGATTTGGGGCATCGTTGGCATGAGTATTGGGGTTCTGATTGCTGCCCAACTAGCTTGGCCAGCACTAAACTTTGATACACCATGGTTAACATACTCTCGACTACGTCCGTTACACACGAACGCCGTAATTTTCGCATTTGGCACCAGTGCACTTTTTGCGACATCGTATTATGTCGTACAACGTACCTGTCAAACGCGTCTTCTCTCTGACAAACTCGCCGCCTTTACTTTTTGGGGCTGGCAGTTGGTAATTGTACTTGCCGTTATTACACTGCCTTTAGGCTATACCAGCTCTAAAGAATATGCAGAGCTTGAGTGGCCGATTGATATTTTAATCGCCGTAGTATGGATAACCTATGCAATAGTCTTTATGGGCACAATTGCAAAGCGTAAAGTGTCGCATATTTATGTAGCAAACTGGTTCTATGCTGGCTTTATCATTACGGTTGCCATTTTACACATTGTAAATAGCATGGCAGTGCCGGTGTCGTTAACAAAGTCGTACTCTATTTATGCTGGTGCGGTTGATGCCATGGTACAGTGGTGGTACGGACATAATGCCGTTGGTTTCCTACTAACCGCTGGTTTCTTGGGTATGATGTATTACTTTGTTCCTAAGCAAGCGGGTCGTCCGGTTTATTCTTACCGTTTATCTGTGGTGCACTTTTGGGCACTTATTTCTCTTTATATTTGGGCAGGTCCTCACCACCTACATTACACTGCGTTGCCTGATTGGACGCAAAGTTTAGGTATGGTTATGTCAATTATCCTATTCGTTCCATCTTGGGGTGGCATGATCAACGGGATTATGACTTTATCGGGTGCATGGCATAAGCTACGTACTGATCCGGTACTACGTTTCTTAGTTGTTTCATTATCTTTCTACGGTATGTCTACCTTTGAAGGTCCAATGATGGCAATTAAATCTGTAAACGCGCTTTCGCACTACACTGACTGGACTGTTGGCCACGTACACTCGGGTGCATTAGGTTGGGTTGCCATGATTTCTATTGGTGCCATTTACCACTTAATTCCGGCGTTATTCTCACAAGGCCGTATGTACAGCATTAAATTAGTCAATACCCACTTCTGGTTACACACAGTTGGTGTTGTTTTATACATAGTCGCAATGTGGATTTCAGGTGTTATGCAAGGTCTAATGTGGCGTGCAGTTAACTCTGATGGCACATTAATGTATAGCTTTGTACAGTCTTTAGAGGCTTCTCATCCTTTCTATGTTATGCGCTTCTTAGGCGGTGTATTCATCGTAACAGGTATGCTAGTTATGGCTTATAACGTTTATCGTACAGTGGCAGCGAAAAATGATTCGTTGCAACTAGACGAACAAGCACAATTAGCGTAACGGAGTGAGATAATGAGCAATAAAAATTCACAAAATAAACACGAAATAGTTGAGAAGAATATCGGCTTAATGGCCATCTTAACTGTGTTCGCAATCAGCTTTGGCGCACTAGTTGAAATTACACCACTAATGTTCCAAGACGATACAACAAAACCTGTTGATGGGCTGCGCCCATTAACAGCGCTGGAAATGGAAGGCCGAGACATTTACGTGCGTGAAGGCTGTTCTAACTGTCACTCACAGATGATCCGCCCATTCCGCGACGAAGTTGAGCGTTACGGTCATTACTCTGTTGCTGGCGAGTCTGTTTGGGATCACCCTTTCCTTTGGGGCTCAAAACGTACTGGTCCTGATCTTGCCCGTGTTGGTAACCGTTACTCTGACGATTGGCACTATGCGCACTTAGTAGACCCACGCGCTGTGGTTCCTGAGTCAAACATGCCTGGTTTTCCTTGGTTAGCAGAGAACACGCTAGACACTAGCTTGACTCTAGATAAACTTAAAATTTTCCGTGATAAATTTGGCATCGACAGCCGTACTGACCGTTACAATGGTTTAGGGTATGGCAGCGATGAAGAACTAATCGCTGATGTTGCTAAAGTTGAAGCAATGAATGACGGTAAAGGTGCAACAGAAATGCAAGCCCTTATCGCTTATTTGCAACAACTTGGCACCCACTTGAAGTAATTAATTATGGATTACGGAACATACAGAGGCATTTTGACTCTGGTAATTTTAGTACTATTTATTGTGATTGTTGCATGGGCGTACAGCAAACGGAGTAAAACACGTTTTAAAGACGCTGCTAATGTCATTTTTGAAGATGAAAAAAAACACAACAACACACTCTCTAACGAGGAAAAGGAGTCTGAAAAATGACTAGCTTTTGGAGTATTTGGGTTATTGTATTAACCCTAGCATGTCTTTTCATTTTATTCGGTTTGCTAGTGTGGAATTTAAAAAACTACGCGGGTGTGCCTGAAGGTGAAGACTGCGGACATGAATATGATGGCATTACAGAACTAAATAACCCACTGCCTAAATGGTGGACTTATATGTTCTTCGCAACGTTTATTTGGTCAGTGTACTATTTAGCGGCCTACCCTGGTTTAGGTAACTGGGAAGGCTTAGGTAAATGGACTAGCTCTAACCAAGGTATTACCTCTTTAGCTGAATCTAAAAAAGCAGTTGAGCAGGCTCAAGAAGAAGGTCGCTTCGTTAAGCTAGACGCTGAATATCGCGCGGCAGAAGAGCGTTTTGGCCCTATCTTCAATGAACTTGCGCAAATACCTGTATTAGACTTAGTTGAGTCTAAATTAGCGGGTGATGCTGCACAGCAAGTAGCACTGAGTAATGGCGAAAAACATGAGCAAACACAAGGTCAATTAGCGATTGAAATTGGCCAACGCTTGTTCGCACAAAACTGTGCACAGTGTCATGGTTCAGACGCACGTGGTGGTACGGGGTTCCCTAACCTAACTGATGATGATTGGTTATATGGTGGTACACCCGATAAAATTAAAGAAACATTACTTTATGGCCGCGTAGCCGCAATGCCACCTTGGGGTGATGCATTAGGTGAGCAAGGTGTTAAAGAGATGACCGCTCACGTACTTAGTCTATCAGGGCGTACCGTTAACCAAAAAGATGCTGCTGCAGGCGCTGCTAAGTTTGCTATGTGTGCCGCGTGTCATGGTGCCGACGGTAAAGGATCTGTTGCGCATAACTTACCGTTTGGCGCACCTAACCTAACCGACAACATCTGGTTATATGGTGGTTCGCAACGTGCTGTTGAAGAAACCCTTATAAACGGTCGTGCCGGTGTGATGCCAGCATGGAAAGATATTTTAGGTGAAGATAAAATTCACTTACTAACGGCTTACGTTTACAACTTATCACAAGCAAAACAGTAACCCGTTAACGAATATTTAATCTTTTAATATCAATAGATTAATCCAAATCAAAAAAGCCTCCAGTCGGAGGCTTTTTTTTAGTCTTTTGGTTATATTTATTATAATATAGCGCCACCAACATTAAGTTTAGAGTCATTATGCAAGCAACTCCGTGGTATAAAAATTTCTGGCCTTGGGTTTTAATCTTTTTCCCGCTAGTCGCGATTATTGGTTGTATTTCTTTATTTATTACCGCGATTGGTAATGGCCCGGACATGGTCGTTGACGATTACTATAAAAAAGGCAAAGCCATTAACTTAGAGCTTACTAAGTTCAATAAAGCCAAAGCGTTATATTTACACGGTGAACTGAACGTCACCGCTGAGCGTGTTAGTTTTAGATTCACCAAAGGCGATAGCAGTAATATCCATGCATTAAAACTGTCGTTTTATCATCGCACCATAAAAGCGCATGACTTTAGCGCCACGTTAACGCCTAATGCGAAGCAAGAGTTTACCGCTTTGCTAGACGGCTTCACCGACGGCGCGTACTCGGTATTTATAGAGCCCATAGATGGAAGCTGGAAGCTAAAAGAAAACATTACCTTACCCACCTCCCTTGCTGTTTTAGTTACGCCTAATTATAAGTAGTATTAAGTATGTCTATACGTTGCTTTCATTGCCTTGAAAGTGTACCTAACGGGTTTAACGCCCATGTGGTAATTGATAACACGCAACAGCCAATGTGTTGTATTGGCTGTCAGGCTGTGGCACAAAATATTATTGCTCAAGGCATGACCGACTATTACAAATACCGCACCGTAGAGGCCGGTAAAGTAGAGCAGTTAGTGCCTGAGCAACTAGCTTTTATCAAAAGTTACGATAATGCAGATATTCAAGACGAATTCATTAGCACCAGTAATGATATTTCTGAGGTATTACTGAGCGTAGAAGGCATAACCTGCGCGGCATGTGCGTGGCTAATTGAAAAACAATTATTAAACCTGCAGAGTATTAAACGCGTCGATGTAAATACCTCAACCAATCGCGCCATGATCCAATGGGATAAGTCAGTGACAGCGCTCAGTGAAATCATTACCGCACTGGCTAAAGTTGGCTACAAAGCTTACCCCTTTCAATCCGATTTAGAAGCACAACAAAAACAACACACAGCAAAAGCCTATGTTCGCCGCTTAGGTGTGGCAGGGTTAATGACCATGCAAGTGATGATGTTTGCGTTTGCTATGTATTTTGGCATGTTTTCCGGTATGGAAAGTAATTTTGAACAGTACTTTCGCTGGATCAGTCTAGTGTTGGCCTCGCCGGTTATTTTATACAGCGCCTTACCATTTTTAACCAATGCCATTCACGGCCTAAAAGCTAAACAGTTAAACATGGACTTACCCGTCTCGCTGGCTATTTTTGGCGCCTACTTGGCTAGCTGCTATGCCACAGTAATGGGCGTGGGCGAAGTGTATTTTGAATCTATTTGTATGTTTACCTTTTTATTATTATTAGGTAAATATTTAGAGTTTAGAGCACGATTAAAAGCCAGTGAATACACCGCCAACTTACAAAAGCTATTACCACTGACTGCGCGTACCATAGATGAACATGGCCAAGAACATATTATTGCGGCTAAAAAGCTTAAGTTAAACGATACCATTTTGATTAAAGCGGGCGAAACAATCCCCGCCGACGGTATTTTAATTAAAGGTAAAACCACCGTGGATGAATCCATGATGACCGGTGAGCATTTACCGGTTAACAAATTTATCAACCACAGTGTGTTTGCCGGTACGGTCAACCACGACGGTATTATTGAAATTAAAATCAATAAAATCGGTCAGAGCACCCTGCTCAATCAAATTATTCGTTTGCAGCATACTGCATTAACCAAGCGTCCTAAACTGGTAGAAATTACCGATAAAGTGGCACAATGGTTTGTCGCGATATTACTGCTATTTGCCTCTATCACCGCGTTTGGTTGGTACCAAATTGCACCTGAGCAAGCATTTTGGATCACAATATCAGTGCTCGTAGCCACCTGCCCGTGTGCATTAAGTTTAGCCATTCCTACAGCCTTAACCTGCGCGGTGGCAAACCTAACCCGTAAAGGTATTTTGATAAAACAAGCGCATGTACTTGAAACACTCTCAAAAATTACGTTATTTGCGTTTGATAAAACCGGTACCCTCACCCAGGGGCGGTTCAGTTTAGATGCTGTTGATGTGCTTAACGATGCATACACAAAAACTCAAGTACTTGAAATTGCCGCCCAACTCGAAAGCTATTCGGAACACCCAATCGCGCGTGCATTTAGTGATTACAAAGTCCCTGGCCATAAACTCGACAACATTCAATTACACCCAGGGCGAGGGATCAGTGCAGAGCACAACGGTACTCACTACGCAATTGGCAAAAGTGGTTGGTTTAATAGTAAAAAAACCAATGCGCAAGCCACCTTGTATATTAACCAGCAAGCCGTGGCGCGCTTTTACTTTGTTGATAAAATAAAAGCGGATGCAAGCACCGTGATCAATAAGTTACACAGCCAGAATTTAAGGTGCCATATGCTAACGGGTGATGCCTCAGATGCTGGACAACGTATTGCCCAAAAACTGAAATTACACAGCGTACAGTCAAGTTGTAGCCCGCAAGACAAACAAACCGCGGTAGAGCAATGGGCAGCACAAGGTGAGGTAGTAGCTATGGTCGGCGATGGTGTTAACGATAGCCCGGTATTTGCCAGTGCCCACCTATCCATTGCCATGGAAACCGGCGCCGACATTTCAAAAAATAGTGCCGATGTGGTGTTACTTAATAGCGATTTGGCCTCTATTGAACAGTTACTCACGGTGGCTAAAAAAACTCGGCGTATTATTAAGCAAAACTTAACGCTTTCTTTGCTCTATAATGGATCTATATTACCGCTGGCGGCAATGGGCTTAGTTGCCCCGTGGATGGCCGCAATCGGTATGTCGGCAAGCTCTATTATTGTGATTTGTAATTCACTAAGGCTATTAAAGTTATGAGCATAATTTACATTTTAGTCCCTATAGCTATTTTATTTGTGCTGATTGCGATTGGGGTATTTTTTTGGGCCGTGAAAGGCGAGCAATTTTCTGATCTAAACAAACAAGGCCACAGCATTTTGTTTGAAGACGATAAAGAGCAACATAAAAACAGTAATGATTGAGCCTATTTTTATCAGTGCCTTTTTAATGGGGTTACTTGGCAGCGGCCACTGTATCGCCATGTGTGGTGGCATTGCCAGCTCATTGCAATTGGCGAGCAATAAACGCCGCACCTTCAGTTATTCGTTTGCCTATAATATAGGCCGAGCCAGCAGTTATATGCTTGCCGGTGCGCTAGTAGCGGGTATTAGCAGCCAGTTTGCCAAACAAAACTCGAGCTTTTCTTTAGCCTTGTCCTTTATGGCGGGTATTTTTATGCTATTGGTCGGCATTTATATTATGCGCTTAGCGGCCAGCTTACAGTGGCTCGAACGCCTGGGTAAAACACTCGTATGGCAGCACTTAGTTAAGCTAAATAAATATTTAATGCCGATTAATTCCCCTTTTAAAGCGTTAGGTTATGGCGCGTTATGGGGCTGGTTGCCCTGTGGTTTAGTCTATTCTGCATTAACATGGGCAATGACCAGTGCTAATGCACTCGATGGCGCATTAGTGATGCTGTGTTTTGCCTTGGGCACATTTCCAGCAATGATCACCGTCGGCATCGCGGCGCAAAAGTTAACCACTTTATTTAATCACCCCTGGACGCGACTGGTGTTAGGCAGCCTGATTATTTGGTATGCTATCTATTTACTGATCATTGCAACCGATAAGCTAGTGCAATAATACAGATCGTTCCCTGGCTTAAAATTTTAATGGATTGAATAAATGAGCTTTTTTCAAGGTCGTACTAAAACTGACTGTGCCATAAGCTGTACCAACTGTAGTATCAGTCAGTTGTGTTTACCCTTTTCACTTAATGGTCAAGAAATGGATACACTTGACGAAATTATTGAGCGTAAAAAGCCGCTGCACAAAGGCGACTATTTATTTGAACTGGGCACCCCCTTAAACGCTATTTATGCTGTACGCTCTGGCTCGTTTAAATCCTATACTTTATCTGAGCAAGGTGAAGAGCAAGTAACTGGGTTTCATTTAGCCGGTGATTTGGTGGGCTTTGATGCTATCAACACCCAAACTCATCAAAGCTTTTCTCAAGCATTAGAAACCTCCATGGTGTGCGAAATCCCATTTGATACCCTTGACGAACTCGCCGGTAAATTGCCCAAACTGCGCAAACAAATAATGCGTTTAATGAGCAGCGAAATTTCCTATGATCAGGAAATGCTCTTATTGCTGAATAAAAAGTCAGCCGAGCAGCGCCTTGCAAGCTTTATTTATAACCTCTCTGAACGCTTTGCTGAGCGTGGTTTTTCCCGTAAAGAATTTCGCTTTACCATGACCCGCGGCGAAATAGGTAATTACTTAGGCCTCACTGTAGAAACCATAAGTCGGTTATTAAGCCGCTTTCAAAAAGCAGAGTTAATTAAAGTAGAAGGTAAGCTGATTACTATTTTAAATAACGAAGCGCTGGCTAAAGCCGCGGCCATTGTTAAACCGCGTTGATCACTGCAATTTAATAAAACCTGTTACATCAACTAAGTTGAATTAAATAATTTGATTTAGAACAACAATTTTTGTGCTATTTCTTTCACTGTTTTGTATTTAGGTTACACTCAAAGTGGACCTGTTATAAAAATGGAGTATCACATGAATACTATTAAACGCATTCTGGCGGTTATTGATCCCACAAAAGATGATCAACACGGTTTAGCGCGCTCTATTGATTTAGCTAAAAAGTCAGGCGCCACTATTACCGCCTTTATGACGGTGTACGATTTTTCTTATGAAATGACCACTATGCTGTCGAGCGACGAGCGCGAGGCTATGCGTAAAGCAGTGCTTAACGATCGCCAGCTCTGGCTAAAAGATTTAGTCTCTCCCTATAAAAACATCACAATAGAGACACAAGTTATTTGGCATAACCGCCCTTACGAAGCAATCATTAATACCGTTATAGAACAACAGTTCGATTTAGTGATAAAAGGCACTCACCCGCACGGCACCCTCAAATCGGTAATTTTTACCCCCACTGATTGGCACTTAGTGCGTAAATGTCCAAGCCCAGTCCTGTTTGTAAAACAAATGAGCTGGCCAGAACAAGGGAATATTTTAGCCGCGGTTAATGCCGTGAGCGAGAACGAGCAGCATTTAGCACTCAACAAACGCATTATCAAAGACGCACAATTTATCGCCGAGCTGGCAAACGCGCAGCTAAACTTAGTGAACGCCTACCCAGCCACACCGGTTAATATTGCTATAGAAATCCCTGAGTTTAACCCTGGGCTCTATAACGAATCTGTAAAAAAACACCATATAGAATCCACCCATGCATTAGGCCATGAGTTTAACTTAACTGAGCAGCAATGTTTCATTGAAGAAGGTCTGCCAGAAGATGTGATCCCCGATGTGGCTAAGCGCTTAAACAGCGAGTTAGTGGTTATTGGCACCGTAGGACGCACTGGGTTAAGCGCTGCGCTAGTAGGCAATACGGCAGAGCACGTGATTGACAGCCTAGATTGTGATGTACTGGCACTCAAACCCGATGGCTATAAAAGCCCACTGGCTAAAGAGTAACAAAGCAATCGACCACAGCCGTTAAAATATTAAACCGCTGGGGGTTAAATCGGCTTTTTATTACACCCTAAACTCGCATCTTCAGGTAGTTCGGGTATAATACGCCCCTTTATTTTTAGCAAATAACTTTGCTGTATTGTTTTATTAGGGGGCGTAATTGTCACACTCAGATCAAGCTAAAGCTCAATTTAACGCAAATAAGCTACAAAAGCGTTTACGCCGCCAAACGGGTCAAGCAGTCATGGACTTTAACATGATTGAAGAAGGCGATCGTATTATGGTGTGCCTCTCGGGCGGTAAAGATAGCTATACCATGCTCGATATGTTGCAACATTTAAAACGCGTTGCCCCAATTAAGTTTGACCTGTTTGTGGTTAATCTCGATCAAAAGCAACCTGGTTTTCCAGACCATGTTTTACCTGAATACTTAGATAATCTAGGTGTTGAATATAAAATTGTTGAAGAAGACACCTACAGCATAGTTACCGATATTATACCTGAGGGTAAAACAACCTGTTCCCTGTGTTCACGCTTACGTCGTGGTATTTTGTACCGCACCGCTAAAGAGCTAGGCGCGACTAAAATTGCCTTAGGCCATCACCGCGACGACATGATAGAAACCTTGTTTTTAAACATGTTTTACGGCGGCAAATTAAAAAGTATGCCGGCAAAATTAATGAGCGATAATGGTGAACACATGGTGATTCGCCCATTAGCTTATTGTAAAGAAGCCGATATCAGTCAATACGCGTTTTCACAAGGCTACCCTATTATTCCGTGTAATTTATGCGGCTCACAAGAAAACCTACAGCGTAAACATACTAAAGCGATGCTGGCTACCTGGGATAAAGAGCACCCTGGACGTATCGAAAGTATTTTTACTGCGTTACAAAATGTGGTGCCATCACACTTAGCTGATAATCAGTTATTTGATTTTGCTAACCTGCAAACCGGTGAAGTGATTGATGGAGGCGATATTGCCCTTGATAAACCCGACATTCCAAAAGTGCCACTAAATGCGCAGCAAGACGAAGACGCCAGCGCAGACGTCGTTACTATTAACTTAAGCTAGTCACGCACAGCACCATAAAGGGTTTGTCAGCTTGCAAACCCTTTCCCAGTAACAATTAATCACTCCTTAGCAGCCCTTCACCCGCTTGCAGCTAATCACATATTCTTTTATCCAGCTGCGCTATAGTGAACATTCTTATTTAACTATGCACTCGTCACTCACAGACATTATTCTTGGCTATATACATAACATTCTATTTTTAAGAATGAATAATGCGAATCTTACAAATGTACAATAGTTAAAAGTGAACCTATTATTTAAATGTCAAAACAAAGTGACACTCTGTTATCAACCAATGAATAGGAAAAAGTTATGTTAAATATTAATAAAGCATTAAAAACGCTAGCTGTGGGCCTAAGTTTAGTTGCAGCAACGTGCACTTCAGCTTTTGCTGGTGAGCCATCAAAAAGCATGTTAACGCCAGACAACCACTCGTTAATTTTAATTGACCATCAACCACAAATGGCATTTGCTACACGCTCGCACACCGTTGAAAGCGTACGTAACAATGTAACGGGTTTAGCTAAAGCTGCTAAGGCATTTAACGTACCTACTATTTTAACAACCGTTGCGGCAAAGTCTTTCAGTGGGCCAATTTTTCCAGAAGTACAAGCGGTATTCCCTAATCAAACACCGATCGATCGTACAACAATGAACACGTGGGAAGATAAACGCGTAACTGACAAAGTAAAATCGTTTAAGAAAAATAAAATTGTTATCTCTGCATTATGGACCGAAGTATGTGGTGTAGGCCCTGTACTCTCTGCAATTGATGAAGGCTATGAAGTGTTTTTTGTAACCGATGCATCGGGCGGTGTAAGTAAAGAAGCGCACGACATGGCAGTATTACGTATGGTTCAAGCAGGTGCAAAACCAATCACGTGGCTACAATATATGCTAGAACTCCAACGTGACTGGGCACGCACAGGTACCTATGCTGACGTAACCAATATCGCTAAAGACCATGCAGGTGGTTACGGTTTAGGCCTTATTTACGCAACTGAGATGTTTAATGCAAAAGAAGGTCACTAGTTTTATCAATTATTAAAGGCCACTTATGTGGCCTTTTGTTTGGAGAGCAGCATGAAAATCATTCCATTATTAGCATTAGTTCTCTCATCTTCTCTTTATGCCAGTGAGGAAGTGAGTACCACGGCACAAGCACAAAGCCTAGCAAGAGCAAAGCAATTGTCCCAACAATGTATGGGCTGCCATGGCGAATTTGGTATTGCACCCATTACTAGCAACCCAAACCTAGCCGGACAAAATGCTGAGTACCTTGAATACGCATTAAAAGCGTATCGTGGCGGCGAACGTAAAGGCGGAATGGCTTTTATTATGCGCGCCAATGCCAGTGCTCTATCAGATCAAGATATTAAAGATTTAGCACTGTTTTATTCATCCCAAGCTGGGCGTAATGCCGGCTCACAGCAATAATTTAACGTAAGGAATACGATATGAAACTAATTAAAAGTTTACTTTCAGTCGCTCTTGGTTCAACTATCGCTTTTAATACACTTGCCGCCGACATGATTGTTTACAATAGTAAAATTGATACATATGACGGTAAAAAATTCAGTGCTTTTTCGGTTACTGATGGCCGCTTTGAAAAATTAACTAATGATAAAGATGCTTTGTTAAAAGATAAAACCGCCGACACGCTGGTTATTGACGCGCAAGGTCGTCGTATTATCCCAGGTCTTAACGACTCACATTTACATGTGGTACGTGGTGGCCGATTTTATAACTTAGAAACCCGCTGGGAAGGGATAGACTCTTTGGCCACTGGCCTGGAAATGATAAAGCAAAATGCAAAAGTAACGCCTAAAGGCCAATGGGTACGTGTTATTGGCGGCTGGAGCCCGTACCAATTTAAAGAAAAGCGTTTGCCAACCTCAGCTGAATTAACCGCAGCAGCACCCAATACCCCTGTATTTGTCTTGCACTTATACTCTGGTGGCGTACTAAATCAAAAAGCCATGGAGGTATTAGGCATCACTAAAGATAGCGTTGCACCGAAAGGCAGTTACTATGAAAAAGACGCCAACGGTGAGCTCACTGGGCGCTTAGTCGCTGATCCTAATCCAATGATTTTATATAAAACGATTGCTGCATTACCGCAGTTATCAGCCGCCGAGCAACTAAACTCCAGTAAACACTTTTACAATAAGTTATTAAGCTTAGGCGTTACCAGCGTGATTGATGCCGGCGGCGGTGGTCACACTTTCCCTGAAAATTACCAAGCGTCTACCGCGTTAGCGGTTACCGGTGAGCTACCTATTCGCGTATCTAACTATTTATTTCCGCAAACGCCAAACAAAGAAATTCAAAGCTTTACGCAATGGATGAGCAATTATAACGCGGATCAAGATCTACACGCGCACATGGATAATGGCTATGTTATTGAAGGCGGTGGTGAGCTACTGGCTTGGAGTGCCTCTGATTATGAAAACTTCACATCTGGGCGCCCTGAGCTTGCAGCCGATGCAGAAGCTGAATTAGAAGATGTAGTACGTTTACACCTATTGCAAAGGTTGGCCGTTTAGAATTCATGCTACCTACGATCAATCAATTGATCGCATGTTAACCGTATTTGAAAAAATTAATAAAACACAGCCCTTGAATAAAGTGCGCTGGATTATTGATCATGCCGAAACGGTGTCAGATAAAAATCTCGCGCGGATCAAAAAATTAGGCGGTGCTATTGCAGTGCAAGGCCGTATGGCGTTTGCAGGGGAAGACTTTGCCAAACGGTATGGTAAACAACAAACTAAACGTACCCCTCCGATTAAAAAAATGCTCGCTATGGGCATACCAGTAGGTTTTGGCACTGATGGTACCCGCGTTGCTAGCTTTAATCCATGGGCGACGTATTATTGGGCGGTATCGGGTAAAACAGTTGGCGGTTATACCCTGTACGATAAAACCAATACTCTAGACAGGCTAACCGCATTACAGGTTTTCACTCAAGGCAGTGCGTATTTTTCAGGTGAGGAAGTGCTAAAAGGGCAAATTGCAGCGGGTATGTACGCAGACTTTGCTATGCTAAACCACGATATTTTAACGGTCGCAGAAAACAAACTCCTTAAAACCGAAGCAGAGTTAACCGTTGTCGGCGGTAAAGTGCAGTATGCTGCAAAGCAGAGTTTTCCTAAACTGCATAAACCACTGGAAAAAGCATTACCTGCATGGTCGCCGGTTAATCAATAAATAGACCAAGCTAGCTAAATACAGGAACACTGTACTAGATTTAATAACCTACAAAGCAACAAGGGTTTGCAGCAGCAAACCCTTTTTAATGGCGAACGAAAAAGCACTGCTAGCACACAGTTTTTAGCAATTATTGCTGCAAACGTGCATGCAGCCCCGATGCCCGCGACACGCTTTTATTCATTGCCAGTAACAATACTTTTTTATCTGCCACCAGCTCAAAGGTGTGTTTAGCGCGGGTGATCCCGGTATACACTAATTGTCGATTTACTCCCACATTTGCCTGTTTTAATGGCGGTAACACCATGGCGGTGTAATTAAACTCCGAGCCTTGGGATTTATGTATCGTCATCACATATACTTTATCGTGTGCGGGCAATCGCGCTGGCGAAAAGGCCCGCTGCTTGCCCTGCTCATCGATAAATATCGCCTTAAGTTGGCCACTGTCATCGGGCATTAAAATCCCAATATCACCATTAAACAGTTTAAGCTGGTAATCGTTTTGACTCACCATAATCGGCATACCCACATAATGGCGTTGGTTTGGACTAACGCTTATCAGCCCTTGGCGCTGTAACGCGCGCTCTATGCGCTGGTTTAAACTATTCACCCCGTAATCGCCTTCGCGCACCGCGGCCAATAGCTGATAACTGGCAAACGCTTTGTGTACCTCGGCTACACTGGATTTTTGCTGAATTAAGGTTAAATACGCAGTGTATTTAGCAGCCGCACTATTAACCAGCTTTTCAATGGGGGTCGCTACCAAGTCATAATCTAACACTAGGTCGTTAAAGCGCCCTTCGCGACTTTCTTGCTCCACGTAATGTAACAAGCCAGTGTTATTGGTATTTACCGCCAACGCCAATTGGCCAATGCCACTTGCGGTATCAAAGCGGTAACTGTGCTGTAAAAAAGCAATGCAATCGGCTAATTTAAACGCACTACCTTGCTGAGCGGATAATTTTTCCTCACCATTAAAACACAGGTTATTTAATTGTTCACAACGCGCGGCAGAGTAGTTAGGCGTCTGCCCTAGCACTAAACCTTGACATAAATCGCTCATCACACTGCCGGTATCTACCGATGCCAGCTGATCTTTATCACCGAGTAAAATTAATCGTGCGTGCTGGGGTAAGGCTTCTATTAACTTTGCCATTAATGATAAGTCGACCATCGAGGCTTCATCAATAATTAACACGTCTAGGTGCAGCAAGTTTGCGGCATTATGGCGAAACTTATTGGTAAATGGCTTTACCCCTAATAAGCGGTGGATGGTTTGCGCGCTACCGGGGATCAAGGCTTTAATAGCTTCGGGAGTATCATGCAGTTTTGCTTTCGCCCCCAAAATAGACTCGCTTAAACGCGCCGCGGCTTTACCTGTGGGTGCCACCAGCTTAATGTTCAGTGGTGCGGTTTTATATAACGATTGTAAGATGGCCAGCAGCTTGGTAACTGTGGTCGTTTTACCGGTGCCCGGACCGCCCGTGATCACACTAAAGCCTTTGGTGGCCGCCATCGCACACGCCACTTTTTGCCAATCAATGTGCTGCGCGCTATTAGTAGGAAAATAACCATCAAGTAGTTCAGCCAGTAACTCACTGTCTATATTCAATTTACGTTCGCTCATCGCTAATAAACGCATTGCCAGTGTCTGTTCATATTCGGCTAAGCGCGCAAAGTACAGCCGTTGCTTAAATAATTGCAGCGGTTGCCCTGCGCCTACACAATGTTGCGTGTGTAAATAATGGGCCGCGTGCTCGGCGCTAAAGTCATCGGCAAACGGGGTTATGCAATCGGGCACTTGACCCTGTGCTTTGTTTACATCACTGTGGCGTAACTTAAACGGGTTTGCCCAATCAACCTCGTGTAACGTTAAGCAGCTATGCTGACTTTGCTGAGCCGAACACAAAAGTAAAATAATATAAAATAATGCATTTGGCGCTGGCTCAGGGTGATTCGCACATAATAGCTCTGCCAGCTTTACATCTACCACGCGTATGCGTTTTTCATTCACTAAATATTCAAGCAGCGGTATGTGCGTTATCGTGTGAGCTTCTTGTGCTGTTACCTCATTACCGGCCTCATCGTCCAAGCCTGCAAATAAATTGCCTTGCTGATTCAAGTCACTCATACCATCGCTCCTTGGCTAAACAAACCATCTAAAATCATCACTTGTTGCGCCGTCAACTTATTGAAAAACACCCCTTGCCCTGCTGGCATGCCGCGCAAAAAGGTGTAATACACGCCACCTAAATGCGTTTCAATGCTGTAATCTGCCAGCCGTTGTTTTAATAAGCGGTGCAGTGCCACAGTATAAATTAAATATTGTAAGTGGTATTGATGGCTGCTCATTGCCTGCTCTAATGACTCTGGCTGATAATCAGCGCCATGATTGCCTAAATAATTAGATTTATAATCTAAAATATAATATTTACCTTGGTAGCAAAATATTAAATCGATAAAGCCTTTTAATAGCCCTTTTACCTGTGAAAAATCCAAGTGACTTTGCGTAAAGCCAAAGTGTTTGACCAAGGTTTCATTCAGCTGAGGTGCGCTTAGGCTGGCAGGGGGTAAATTAAACTCCATTTCCACTAAACAGTCTTGCGGGGTAAGCTTACTTAAAGTGAGCTCATTACCATCAAGCGAGCATGCCAATACGTCGAGCACCCATTGCTCAGTCACCTGTTGCCACTGCTCGCTGATGTGGTACTTTTCAAGGCAACGTTGCACCACTTGTGCTAAATTTTGCTCCGCGTTAGTTGGGTGCGTGATTGGGCTGGTAAAATCTATTTGCTCAAAAATTTCGTGTAAGCAACTTCCCGGCTTTGCCCCTTTAGGAAAACTGTACGGCGATGGCAACTCGTCTTGTTGTACGGCAAATTCATCTTTATCGTGATCTTCGTCACTGCGCCCAGGCGCTAATTGCTCGCTGTGTTTTTTAAAGCTTAACGCACTAAAGCTGGTTGCCCGCCAGTCGCGCTCAATTTGCGCGGTGACTTTATTAATTGTTAAATCTTGCTCTGCGCTTTCGTGACTGGTTAAGTTAAGCACACCTTGGTCTTGCAACTGCGCTGCGGTAAAGCTTTCGTAGCGCATCGCTGTATGCTGCAAACAAAACTCCGCTAGGTGCGCTCGCCACGTTTGACTACTGGTGATCTCCAGCCCTGCAAATAACACGTGCCCTAAAGCGCTGCTTTGTATTGCTAACCGCCGGCTTTGCCCTTGCCCCATGTTATACATTCCCAAAGCGCAATAATGCACTGCTCGCGTAAGTGCCACATATAATAAGCGTAAATCTTCGGCTAAGCGCTCTTGCTCTGCTTGTTGCAGTGCATCTTCACTGTTTGTTAAATCGTAAATAAGTTCACCGTTGTGATGGTACAGCGCTTCTTTGGTTTCGCGATAGCCACTGGCAAACGGCATAAATACCAACGGGTATTCCAGCCCCTTAGACGCATGCATAGTTACTATTTTCACTAAGTTAGCATCACTTTCTAAGCGTACTTGCACGGTTTCGCCATCTTGTTGGCTCACCTTTTGTGCAAACCAACGTAATAATCGCAGTGTGCCCTCAAGCTCTATTTGTTTTTGCTGTAATATTTCACCTAAGTGTCTAAAATCGGTCAACCAACGCTCGACGTTATAGCCTAACCCCTGCCATTTTGCACTCAGTTGATTGTGGCTCATTAAGCGCTCTAACATCGCCATAGCGCCTTGCTTGTGCCATATATGGCTAAGCTGGGCAAAAAAGTTCAGGTATTCTTGCCATTGTGCTTCATCATCGGCTAAAGCATATATTTCGTTATGGGTTAAACAAAATAACGGCCCGGCCAAAACGCCGCGCAAATACGCTTCATTATATTGCCCATGCAACGCGGTTAAAAAATTAAGCAGGTGATGGCTTAACTCTTGGCTAAACACGCTGTCGCGCGATAAATACACACTGGCAATATTGGCTGCACTGAGTGCTTTTTTCATCAATTGCGCTTCTATTCGGTCGCGTACCAAAATACAAATATCAGCAGCGGTGACGGGAGTACTGCCAATACACGCGCGGCCGTTGTCGGCTTTTTCTAATAACTGCACCACTTTATTAGCAAAATGAGTGGCTAACTGTGCTTGCCCCACGCCTTTACTGGTAGGCTTATTTTCTTCATCGGCTGGTTCATCAACAAATACACTAAACTCTAACGCTGTGGCAGGTTGTCCATCAATTAAAAAGGCAGCATCGGCTTTTTTGCCTTTTGCCGCCACCGCATTAAAGGGAATCGCTTCGTTATAAATAAAGCTATTGTCGTGTTTGGCAAATAGACTATTGACGCAATTAACCACATCGCTACTGGAGCGAAAGTTAGTGCCTAAGGTAAACTGCTGCTGTTTTTGCACCGCCTCTTTGGCGCCAATATAAGTAAAAATATCCGCGCCGCGAAAGCCATAAATAGCTTGTTTAGGGTCGCCAATCATGGCTAATGTGGTATTGGTTTGGCGGTAAATTTTACTAAAAATACCGTACTGAACAGGATCGGTATCTTGAAATTCATCTATCATCGCGACCGGAAATAACTGCGCTATTTTTTGCGCCAGCACGTCACCTTGCTCGCTGTTAAGCGCGCTGTGCAAATTGCGTAGTAAGTCGTCGGGGGTGATCACACTTTGCTCTTGCTTACGCTTTACTATGGCCTGTTTTACCCAACGCGCGGCGTGTTGCACTAGGGCAATTTTAAGGCCGCGATTAAGCGTGTTATTGAGTGCTGCTAGTTGATCAAATTCACTAATTAATGGGTGACTAAATAATGGCTGATTTTTTTTATAATTACTGACATCAGTTAAGCTGTCACTGCTCCATACTTCAAACGAGTATTTATTGGTGCCAAATTCAAAAAATGCATCGCTGCCGTAACAAAACGCTTCAAGCGCGGCAAGACTCCCCTTACGCCCAGGGGTTTTAGCGCCACTCAACCCCGAGGCTTGCACTGCTGCTATAAACTCTTGCTCTATACAGGCTTGTTTAAATTTAGGCACCCGCATTAAATAGTCATCGCGCGCTTGCCAGACGTCGGCTAAATTTATTTGCGGCGTTATCTGCGCATTGGCTTTATTTAATATACTTGCCACATGGCTAAAAAGTGCTTCGGGGGCAGCAAATACCTCTAAAACCGCCGCCGTTTTTTGTTTATCTAGTGGGTATACAAATGTACGCCAAAAGTCTTTAATGGTGTCGAGTAATATGTCGCGCTCATCTAAAATAAACTCTAGATTAAACGCAACACCCGATTCAAACGCGTGCTGTTTTAGCATCCTCTGACAAAAGCCATGAATAGTAAATATGGCCGCTTCGTCCATTGATTTAGCCGCTGCATCGAGTAAGTCAAAGGCGCGATGTTTATCTTTAACTGCCGCTATCACGCTTGCAATTAACTCATCGTTTGGCTGTTGCCCAAGCAGTGCATCGCGTGCGGCTATGATTCGGCTTCGCACTCGATCTTTTATTTCTTGCGTGGCGGCATCGGTAAAGGTCACCACCAGTATTTGCTCCACACTCAGCGGCGTATTCGCTGCTGCAGTTGGCTCTTCGGGTAGCTGCATGCCTAATAAATAACGTAAATATAAACCGGTGATGGTGTAGGTTTTACCGGTACCGGCGCTGGCTTCAATTAAGCTTTGCCCAGTGAGTGACATAATGAGTGGATCAAGCGCTTGCATAACTGCTCTCCTTTGCGTGTGCCAATAGCGGCGCGAGCAATGTCTCGCTCCAGCTTATAAATTCGTCTTGGCAATCAAGTAGCGACTCGGTTGTTAAACGAATGTAAGGGTCTTCCCCCTCGCCGCGCCCTATGTATTGCGGGCTAAACTTACTGATTGCTTTTGCCATATCGCCACCAGTTTTAATGTATTCGTAGCCACTAACCGGAAAAAACGCCACGGGCTGTTTGCGTAGTGCTCGGTATAACGCAAACCAATCGGCGAGGAGTAAATCGGCATCGGCTTTACTCATCGCTGCAAAGCTAACTTGTTTATCCAGCCCCAATATCAGGGTGTCTATTTGTTGCCCACAACTTTGTGCGGCTAAATGATAAATAAAGCCTTTAATTAAGTCTTTCGCTTTAATACTGGCACTGCGGTAAAACACTTGTTTGTGTAAATATAAATGATTTAACCAACCCTCTATTTTAGTGTTTTCAATGACCAAGGCCACCTCGAATGGCTCGCTTTTTCCGCCTTTAATATGCTCTTTTACTTGCCCTGCTAGCGCATCAACGCGGTGCTGCATCGTCTCGTAAATTAAGCTGCCGACATTGGCTTGCGGCAGCTCGCCGCGTTGCAGCAGTTGTTCACTACTTATGGCGTGCTGATTAATGTTAGCTTCAAGTATTTCATCAAGGTAAAAATAGCGTCGTAGCGCATCTAGGCTAAAGGGTTCTTCATCTTTGGCCACTTCGTTAAATTGTGGCAAACGTAACCCGAGTGTTTGCTGATAAAAACTCTCTTGTGCGTGGCATACGCTGCGTATCAACACATCAAGTTCTAATTGTGTAGGTGCCGCCACGTCTAGTTCAGTGGTTGGTAACGGCGCTATCGCTGTGCGCGGCAACCAAATTGGGTTGTAACTGTGATCGCTTACTTGCCCTTGGTTTTGTGCATCGGCCAAATAATAACGCTGATTAAACGGCTGTAAATGCTGTTGATGTATCAAACAGTGTGGCAGTTTTTTGCTGGTATCACCTTCAAGGGTAAAGCTGCGGCCAATATACTCAAGTAACTCACTAACTAACGTTGATGGCATACGCGGCTGGTTGTCAAAGCAGGAGCGACCTATGTAACTGATGTACAAATTGTCGCGGGCACTGAGTAGCGCTTCTAAAAACAGGTAACGGTCATCTAATTTACGTGACCGGTCACCTTTTTGTTTTTTAGAGTGCGGCACTAAATCAAAACCAATCGGTTGCACGGTTCTTGGGTAGTCGGCATCGTTTAGCCCTAACATACACACCACTTTAAAAGGCACCGCGCGCATCGGCATTAGGGTACAAAAGTTAACTTGCCCCACCAAAAAGCGTTGCCCTACACCTTTTTCTTGAATCCCCTGTTTAATTAAATAGCTCACTATGCGCTGCGACACCGGTTGGCGGTAATCGCCATTTTCATGGTGTTTTTGTAGGTCTTCAAGTACATTTTGCAGTACCAGTAAATCCCAGCTGTCGTCGCTTTCGCTGCTGTAAATGGCATTGAGTAACTCGCCTAAAATATGCGCTTTATTCACCAGCGTATCATCGGGAGTCAATTGCGCTTTAAAGTGCTGTAGTACATCAATAAAATGCACCAGCTTATTGAGTGTATCCAGCGCCATGCCCTCGACTTCATCCGCGCTATAAATGCCGTTAAACGGGCACTGTTCGTCGCGCTGTGCGATACCGAGTAATAAGCGGTTTAAGCCATGTTGCCAGGTATTTAATTCGATAGCTGGCAAGTCAAAATGCTGTTTATGTTCAGCGTTTAACCCCCATTTAACCCCAACGCGCTCTAGCCAATACTGTATTTGCTCGTACTCGTGAGGCTCTAGAGCAAACTTTTCGGCAATTTGGCTAACTTGTAACAAATCGAGAATATCAGACACACCAAAACGCGAAAACGGCAAATTGGCTAAACTGGCGAATGAGCTGAGCACGGGCTTTTCTTGCTCTATGGCTAAATCGGCCAGTGCATAAGGAATATAACGACTGCCTTGCGCGCCGCCAAACACCGCCTCAATATAAGGGCTGTAGCTGCCTACATCGGGCATCATCACAATAATATCTTTGGGGGTAAGCGCCGGGTTTTGATTAAATAAATTAAGTAAATAGTCGTGCAAGCGTTCGACTTCTCTCAGCGGTGTGTGGCAATCGCTTAAGGTAATACTGCTGTCGGTTGCGCTCACCGGCAGTTTGCCTTCGTCGTTGATAAACCACGCTTTGTTATCGGTTAGTGATTCACCTTTAAAGGCCAATTGATAAATTTCGCTTTGTACTTGGCCTAATAGCGTATTGTCAAATTCATCTATAAAGCCATCAATCCAACGGGCATCCAGCTGCACCAATTGCTCAAAATAATCGCGACCAAGCTTGCCCCACGACGATAACAACGGGTTACCAA
>NZ_JBFJHD010000012.1:0-39670 GCF_041613455.1 Pseudoalteromonas sp.
GCCATAATTAATGGCCTCGCTGCGCACTGTGCACGCCTTCAATTTGGTGTAATTTAGCAAGTACGCGATTGGTCGCCGAAAGGTCGCGCACTTCTATTTTCATAATAAAAATGGCTGTTTGGTTATTATCTATGGTGTGCACGTTCATATTCAGTACGTTTACTTTTTCGTTCGCTAACACCACGCTGATATCGCGAATTAACCCTGAGCGATCGCTGGCTTCAATGCGAATACTGAGCGCAAAAGAGTTATTTATTTCATCAGACCAACTTACCGCAATAACCCGCTCTGGGTGCTGTGTTTTTAAATGGTTAAATGACTCACAGTCGTCTTTATGTACCGCAATACCTCGCCCTTGAGTGATATAACCAATAATTTCATCGCCCGGCACGGGTCGGCAACATTTTGCCACATGGCTCATTAAGCTGCCCACACCATCAACAACAATGCCGTTATCATCGCCACTCACTTTGGTGGGGTTTTTTAGGCGGATCACCGGCTCATCATCTGGACGGTCGGTAACAAAGTTAAGCATTTGATTTAACCGTACATCTCCGGCACCTATTGCCACCATTAAATCGTCTAACTCTTTAAAGTTAAAACGTTTAATAGCGGGCGCTAAGTCTTTATAGGTTAAATCTAGCTTTTGTAATTCGTTATCTAAAATTTCTTTACCCGCGGCAAGATTTTTATCGCGATCGAGCTGCTTAAACCAATGGTGTATTTTTGCTCTAGCACGCGACGACTTAACGTAACCCAGTGAAGGGTTTAACCAATCTCGACTCGGATTAGGCTGTTTTTGTGTCAGTATTTCGACTTGATCGCCGGTAGTTAACTGATGGGTAAAGGGCACAATTTTGCCAAACACTTTAGCGCCAATACAGCGATGCCCTACATTGGAGTGAATATAGTAAGCAAAATCAAGGGGCGTGGCGCCCAGTGGCAAATCAAAAATATCGCCACGCGGAGTAAACACATAGACGCGGTCTTCAACCACTTGGTTTTTAAGCTCTTGGGCTAAGTCACTGCCATCGACCACTTCTTCTTGCCATTGCAGTAATTTACGCAACCAACTAATTTTTTGCTCATACCCTGAGTCACGCCCCGGTAATGCTCCCTCTTTATACATCCAGTGGGCAGCCACACCCAGCTCAGCATCTTGGTGCATGTCGTGGGTACGAATTTGAATTTCTATTGTTTTGCCTTCGGGACCAAACACCACGGTATGAATAGATTGATAACCATTTTGTTTTGGCGTGGCCACGTAGTCGTCAAACTCTTTACTGAGATGGCGCCAATTGGTATGCACTATACCTAATGCACCGTAACAATCTTGTAGTCGCTTAACCACAATACGCATGGCGCGAATATCAAATAGTTGGTCAAACTCGTAGTTTTTTTGCGCCATTTTTTTATAAATGCTGTAAATGTGCTTAGGGCGGCCATATACTTCGGCTTCTATTCCCACTTCGCTTAAACGACTCTTCACTTGCGCAACCATATTTTCCATATAGGCTTCACGAGCGAGGCGTTTATCATCTAACTGTTTAGCAATGTTTTTGTAAATATCGGGGTGCAAATAGCGAAACGATAAGTCTTCTAGCTCCCACTTAAGTTGCCCTATACCGAGGCGATTCGCCAGTGGCGCAAAAATATTAGCCGTTTCTTTGGCGGCAATAACTCGCTCTTCTTCATTGGCATTTTTTACGTTACGTAAATGACATACTTGCTCTGCCAGCTTTATCACTACGGCGCGTACATCTTCCACCATGGCCAGTAACATGCGGCGAATATTATCAACCTGCACCGTGCCTTGCCCTTGATGTGCAAGCGTGCTGATAGTCGCCATTTGTATGACCCCGTTGAGCAGTTCGGCAATATTATTACCTAATTGATCTTCGATGGCTTCAAGCGTCACCAGTTCGTTTAAAAAGTAAGGCGTTAGATACGCGGTAACTAGCGAGTCAACATCAAGGTTAAGCTCAGCCAATATTTCCACCATTTCAATCGCAGTGCTTTGTCGTTGCGCATCATTGCAGGTGGCGCATAAGGCATGTGCCTTATTTAACATGGCTACTTTTTCTGCAGATAGATTCAGTCGTGCTAGCCGAGTAGCAAAATCTCCAGTTGCAACGTGTTGATGTGATTGACGTGTAGCTACCATAATGCGCTTTACCTCCGTTGAAATAACGCCATAGTTTCGATATGCCCAGTGTGTGGGAACATATCCATTAGCCCAATTTTATTTAACTCAAAGCCTGCTTGCGAAATAATTGCGCTGTCACGAGCTAAAGTAACAGGGTCGCAAGAGACGTATAAAATAGTTTTAAACTGCTTTAAAGGGAGCTGCTCTAACACCGCTAAGGCCCCCGTGCGTGAGGGGTCTAATACCAAAACATCGATGTTTTTTGTAAACCACGGAGCAGCTGCTATATTGCTTGTTAAATCAAAACAATGAAATTGCGCATTGGTTATAGAGTTAGTGTGCGCATTTTGCGTTGCCATTGCAACCGCAGAAGCGACTCCTTCAACACCAATTACGGTTTTTGCTTGTTTTGCCAGCACTAAAGAGAAGTTACCAATACCACAAAATAAGTCGAGTAGGGTTTCATCGCCGTTAAGCTGTAGCCAATTTAACGCTTGTTTGAGCATCGCTTGGTTTACATCGGCGTTCACCTGAATAAAGTTATTTAAGCCAAATTCAAATTTAAGCCCTAACTGCTCAAGCTGGTAAAACGGCATCGCTAAATGACCGTGATCAATAACAGCGCTGTCACTTTGCCAAATTATCTGCCAGTGCTGCTGTGCTGCACTGTGTTCAACTAACTGCTTAATCGCATCGGGAATAACTTTAGTATGGCGAACAACAATATAATTTTCGGCATCCGCAGCACATAATTGCAAATGGCTAATGCTGTGCAGCGCTTTGTGCTGATTAACTAAGTGGTCAAATACCGTAAACACCTTGGTAAATACCTTACTTAGTACTGGGCATTGGTTAATGCTAATAATACGTTTTGAGCCACTGGCTCTGTAGCCAACGCGCATTTTTTTCGCGGCTTTATCAAACATCACCGCTAACCGAGCACTGCGCCGGTAATAGCTGGGATCACTTAATAGCGGTGCTTGCCAATTGAGCGCAGTTAACTTAGCAAATTTTTCAAATAATTTAGTGACCGCACGTTGCTTTTCAACAACTTGCTGGTTAGCTGCTAAATGCTGCAGCTGACAGCCCCCACAGGTACCGTAATGTTCGCAAATTGCAGGCGTGCGCCACTCACTTGGCTGTAATACTGTTTGCGTGACCGCTTCGCTATAACGCGCTTTGTCGACGATTAGCGTGGCTTTGACTTGCTCGTTTGGCAAAGCGCCGGTTACAAAGCACACTTTATTATTATGTTTAGCAACACCGCGACCGTGATGATCCATGGCCGTAATATCAAGTACTAACGACTGTTGTTTGAGCGGCTTTTTTTTGGCTTTAAATATTTGTGCCATAACTAGCTAATACCTTAAATGGTTGATAAATTTACTCCAATTGCAGAGTACCTTGTTATCCGTATATACTCTGGACATGCTTATAACAATAATAACGCCTCAACATGACTAAATTAGGTTTACGCGATTCTGTTTTAACATTGACTCTGATCCCTACGGTGATCATTGGATTGTTACTGGGCGGTTATTTTACATTAAATCGTTACCTTGAGCTTGATGATATTTTATATCAACAAGGCGCAACGATTGCTGAACCACTGGCTATTGCACTTGAACAACCTTTACTTGAAAAAAATAAGCAATTACTTAACCGTATTATTAGCTATACCCACAATAAGCACTCGCCACTCATAAAGTCGATAGCGTTATTTAACGACAATAATCAGTTAATAATAACCAGTAATTATCACCGTTCATTTAATGAATTGTTTGATAACCCACAACTAAAAAATTTAAATGCCACCCATATTAGCCAGTCTGAGCAACTGGTCACGTTTTTTACCCCAGTGATCAACCATTCCACCCCCGATGCGAACTGGGATAAATCGTTATTTCAAACCACGTTAGGCACGGTTGTTTTACAATTAAACACAGACCAAGCGGTGATTGGTCAACAACGCGCGCTGCTAATAAGTGGTATTGTAATTATACTCTCTTTAGTACTGGCCGTTATTTTAGCACTTAAGTTAAGCCGCATGTTTATGACCCCGCTAAATAAATTAGTGCTGGCCGCCGACAGGCTGGTAGAAGGCAAAAGAGACACGGGCCTTAATGAGCCAATGCTTGGTGAGTTCGAGTTATTACGCGAGGGGTTAAACACTATTTCGCACTCTATGGTGATGCAAAAAGATGAAATGCAAAAAAACATAGATCAAGCCACCAGTGATTACCGTGAAACCCTTGAACAGTACGAAATGCAAAATATTCAGCTGTCAATTGCAAAAAAAGAAGCCCAAGACGCAAACCGCGTTAAATCGGATTTTTTGGCAAAAATGAGTCATGAGCTACGTACACCGCTTAATGGCGTAATTGGCTTTACTCGCCAACTGCATAAAACCCCATTGAATAAAAATCAAAAAGACTACCTCGATACCATAGAGCTCTCGGCAAACAGCTTAATGACCATTATTAGCGACATTCTCGATTTTTCGAAATTAGAAGTCGGGGCAATGGAGCTGGAGTCTATTCAGTTTCAATTACGTGATACGGTCAACGAGGTCATGACATTACTTGCCCCCAGCGCCCACGAAAAACAGCTGGAGTTGTCGATTTATATTAATCCACAGGTGCCCGATCATTTAACCGGCGATCCGACGCGTTTTAAACAAGTATTAATTAACCTGATCAGTAACGCGATAAAATTTACCGAAAAAGGCGCCATAAAAGTCGATATCAGCCACCGTTTACTTGATGAAGAGCGTGCCTCTATTTTAGTGTCGGTAGCCGACACTGGCGTAGGGATTGCGGCAGATAAACAAGACACGCTGTTTACTGCGTTTGGCCAAGCCGACTCCAGTATTACCCGTAAATTTGGCGGCACCGGCTTAGGGCTTATCATTACCAAGCACATAGTTGAAGCAATGAATGGCCGCATTACGCTCAACTCAGCCCCGGGCCACGGCACCTGCTTTACCTTTAACGGCGTGTTTAGATTGCCAAGCCACACATTTGATAGCGACTTACCTACTAAGTCTCTTATTGGTAAGCATGTTTTATATTTAGAGCCGAATGAGCATACCCATCAAGCGGTGGTTTCATTACTAAACGAATGGCAAATTAATGTGACCGCCTGCTTTAACGATGCTGAACTGTTATTAGCGATTGAAAGTAAACAACAAAAATACGACATTTGTTTAATAGGCCATATGGCGTCGGTTAATGATATGCAGCGCCTAAAAAGCCATGTTAAGGCCGTACGGCAAAGCGCCGATTACTTATACTTAATGCTCAATACCGTATCGCACAATATGCGCGAGGCCTTTATTGGCAGTGGTGCCGATGCCTGCTTAAGTAAACCGCTGAACCACCGTAAACTGTGTGAAACGCTTGCAGCCCCTTACCGCCTCGATCATCCGGTGCATAATATAGAGCATAACGAGCAAGCGTTATTACCATTAAAAGTGTTGGTGGTGGATGATAACGATGCCAACTTAAAGTTAATTTACACCTTATTAAATGACCAAGTGGAGCTGATAGATACCGCACACAATGGCTCGCAAGCTTATAGCTTAAGTAAGAGCCATAAATACGATGTAATATTTATGGATATTCAAATGCCGATAATGGACGGTATTACCGCTTGTAAACTTATTAAAGAGTCATCACTTAACGAAGATACCCCGATTATTGCGGTAACCGCCCACGCCTTGCGCAGCGAAAAACAGCAATTGCTAAAAGACGGCTTTGAAGGCTACCTTACAAAGCCGATTGATGAAGATGTACTTAATCAAATTATTTGCGAACACAGCCCACAACTGCCGGTCAGCCGCGACAAAAACAAACACGGCACAGTACAGCGCCCGGCACCGTTTAATAGCGAACGTTTAGATTGGACACTGGCATTGCAGCATGCGGGGGGCAAAAATGAGTTAGCCGTCGAAATGCTTAATATGCTGCTACACAGCGTACCCGAAACGTTAAAGCTATTAGCCCAAGCAATTGACAGTAATGACTGCCAACAAGTGCTCAGTATTATTCATAAGTTTCATGGTGCCTGTTGCTACACCGGTGTCCCTAAACTGAAGTCATTAGCAGAAACCATCGAAACGGCGTTGAAGAAAAAGTGTGAACTTAGCAATATTGAGCCCGAGCTGTTTGAGTTACAAGACGAGCTAAAAAGCCTACTGAAAGATGCCAATATGAGTTAATACCACGTTACTCAGTAGAAACATGCAAAAAGCGCGAACTAATTCGCGCTTATTGTTGAGAGCAGTGTTCTATCACCGCCGCAAGACGATGAGTTATATGAGTTGTTATACTCTACAGCCGCGCTTCAATCATTAAGCGCTTCATATCACGTACCGCTTTATCTAAGCCATCAATCGCGGCGCGGGCAATAATGGCGTGGCCAATATTTAGCTCGTAAATTTCTGGCATCGCCGCTATTGGTTTTACGTTGTGATAATGTAAGCCATGCCCCGCATTAACAATTAAACCTAAGCTCGCGGCATATTTAACGCCTTGGCGTATATGCTCAAGCTCTTTGCTAACATCCGCATCGTTTGTCGCATCAGCGTAAGCGCCGGTATGAATTTCAACATACGGGGCACCGGTGGCTTTAGCTGCATCTAATTGTGCCTTATCGGCATCAATAAATAGCGACACCTTAATACCCGCATCAGTTAACGTTTTTGTTGCTGCGGTAATTTTTTCAAGGTTACCTGCTACATCAAGCCCCCCTTCGGTAGTGAGCTCTTCACGTTTTTCGGGCACTAAACACACATACTCAGGCTTTACTTCTAGCGCAATGTTAATCATTTCATCGGTCACCGCGGTTTCTAGGTTCATTCGCGTTTGAATGGTTTTTGCCATAACGTACACATCGCGGTCTTGGATATGACGACGGTCTTCACGTAAATGTATGGTAATGCCGTCTGCCCCAGCGTGCTCAGCAACACTCGCAGCATGGGCTGGATCGGGATAACTTGTTCCCCGTGCTTGGCGCAGCGTGGCAATATGATCTACGTTTACACCCAAAAGAATATCTTTCATTTTTTTACCTGTAAAATTACGTTTATTGAGAGGCCATAAATAGCTCACGGCTTTTTAAGGGTTTGTTACCAAGTAACGGCTTTAATAAATAACGACTTAATTGTTTTGCCATGTATAACACATCTGCTTGGCTAAAGTCATGGTTTGCTATGGCGTTGAGCTGCGCACCACTAAAACCTGAGCGATTATCGGGCTGCGCTAAAAACCCCTGTTCGGCAAAATAACTATAGCTTTGCTGCTCATCGATTGGCTCGCCACTGGCGTCAAAACTAAAGTCGACACCATAGCCTAATAATTCTAATAATTGAAACTCATAAGAGCGCAACACGGCTTGTAAATTCGCACCGCTATTTAGGTTTGCTAAATGGCTTTTATAAAGCTGAAAAACCTGATCGATTGGCTCGTTTATAGGCACAATCCGATTTGTCAGTTCATTTAAATAAAAGCCACAGTAAAGCTCGTCGCCGGTTAACAGTTGCGGCGTACCATGTAGCTCGAATTTATTGATATATTTTAAATCGTATTTGCCGTTGTAGTGTACTAGCAAGGCTTGAAAGGGTTGTAACTGTGCTTTATGTTTAGTGGCCTGGCGACCACTAATACGGGCTAGCATTCTTAATTGGCCAACGCCTTCTACTAACATATCCAGCATTACTTGAGAGTCACTATACGGACGCCGATGTAATAAATACGCTCTGTAGAAGTCGCTATCCATAAATTAAGCTTCTAGCGGGTGATTAGTCTTCACCATAACCTAAGCTACGTAATGCGCGCTCGTCATCTGCCCAGCCCGATTTAACTTTAACCCACAGTTCTAAAAATACTTTATTTTCTAGCATTTCTTCTAGATCTTTACGGGCTTCGCGACCAATCACTTTAAGCTTTTCGCCTTTGTTACCAATCACCATACGCTTTTGTGTTTCGCGCTCAACCAGTATTAAGCCATTGATATGCCAAACACCGTTTTCTTGCCACTTAAACTGCTCAATTTCAACCGTCACAGAATACGGTAGCTCTTCGCCCATAAAGCGCATCAGCTTTTCACGTATAGTTTCTGCTGCCATAAAGCGCATTGAGCGATCGGTGACATAGTCATCTGGAAAGTAAAACTCGCTCGGCTGTAAGCGTTTTTTCACTTCGCCTTTGATCAAGTCGATATTTTTACCTTGCTCAGCCGACACCGGCATAATGCCAATAAAGTCAAACTTGTCGCCTAACCATTTCATGTGTGGCAGCACTAAGTCGCGGTCTTTTACTAAATCAATTTTATTTATAACCAGTAACACCGGCTTACCACTTTGCGATACTTTGTTAAGTACCATTTCGTCATCGGCATTCCAATGCGTGCCTTCAACGACAAAGATAATAAGCTCCACGTCACCAATTGAGCTTGATGCCGCGCGGTTCATTAAGCGGTTAATCGCGCGCTTTTCTTCTACGTGCAGACCCGGGGTATCAACATAAATGGCTTGATATTTACCTTCGGTATGAATGCCCATAATACGATGGCGAGTTGTTTGCGGCTTGCGTGAGGTAATACTCACCTTTTGCTCAATAATTTTATTGAGCAAGGTTGATTTACCTACGTTTGGGCGGCCGACAATGGCGACCATGCCACAAAATGTATCGATATCGCCTTCATGAGGCTGTATTAAGGTATCAAGGTTCATTTTTAAGTATCTTCAATGCTTTTTCAGCAGCTTTTTGTTCGGCTTTACGACGCGAGCTACCAACTGAAATAATGCTATCCATTCCTTCAACAATACATTCGACCGTGAATGTTTGATTGTGTGCCTGGCCTTTTGTATCTACTACGGTATAGCCCGGTAGCGATAACTTGCGAGCTTGCAAATGCTCTTGCAGCAGGGTCTTAGGATCTTTTTGATTAAGCCCTGGTGAAATAGCATTTAAACGTGACTCATACCAAGATAAAATGAGTTCACCACAACGGTCGATATTTGAATCTAAAAATACCGCGCCAATTATCGCTTCTACCGCATCGGCAAGCGTTGATTCACGACGAAAGCCACCACTTTTCAGCTCGCCTGGCCCTAAGCGTAAATAATCACCTAAGCCAAATTCTAAGCCAAATTCAGCCAATGTTTGGCCTCGCACTAAGGTTGAGCGCATGCGACTTAAATCGCCTTCTCGGGCTTTTGGAAACTTAGCATACAGCGCATTGGCGATCACAAAGCTTAAAATAGAGTCACCTAAAAACTCCAGGCGCTCGTTATGCTGCCCTTTATGACTACGATGCGTCATGGCTTGCTCAAGCAAGCCTTGATCGGCAAAGATGTAGTCAATTTTACTATATAATTCTGTTACATTTTTTTTCATTGCTATTGAATATTACCTAGGCGTTCAAAACGAACACCAGTTGGAACCCATCCTGGTAAAATATCATCTGGGCCGTTATCAAATTCAAAACTCATCCATATAAAGACGGCTTTACCCACCAAGTTTTCTTTTGGTACAAACCCCCAAAAGCGACTATCTTGGCTGTTATCGCGATTATCACCCATCATAAAATAATGATCTGCCGGTACCACCCATTCATCGGTAGGCGTACCTGGCTGCTGATAATAACGTCCTTTGCGCTCCGGCGCCTGAGGGTTAATTAATATATCGTGGCTTGTCGTGGTTAAATTTTCATTTAAACGCGCGAGTGTCATTGGCCCTTGTTGGAATTCATCGGCATTAATTAATTTAAAATCAATCTTATTAAATTCATTACAAAGCAGCTCACCCTGTTGGGTTTCACCCTCATTACACTTAGGTTGAATATATAAACGCTTATCGCGATAAACAATTTTATCGCCAGGTAACCCTATGGTACGTTTAATAAAATCAACTTTTTCGTCAAGCGGGTATTTAAACACTATCACGTCGCCACGCTCAGGCTCACCTACGTCCACTAGCTGACTGCGCCACACCGGATCTTTAACCCCATAGGCGTACTTTTGCACTAATATAAAGTCCCCTACTAATAAAGTAGGCATCATTGAACCTGACGGAATTTGAAACGGTTCAAAAATAAACGATCTAAATATAGTGATAGCAGCAATCATCGGAAAAATCGACTTCGCTGTTTCTGTCAGCATCGGCTCTGGGGCAATTAATGCCGCTGTTTCGTCATCTAGCTGTCCACCTGCCGAGGCTTGCGCCACGGCTAAACGCGCTTGTCGTTTTGGTGCAAACATTAAGTGGTCTATTAACCATATTAAACCTGAGCCTAAGGTTAACAGCACCAATAAAACCGAAAAATAGCCAGCCATTTATAATCCTTTGTGTTTATTTACCAACTTTCAAAATAGCTAAAAACGCCTCTTGAGGTACTTCAACATTACCTACTTGCTTCATGCGTTTTTTACCATCTTTTTGCTTTTTAAGTAGCTTTTTCTTACGACTCACATCACCACCGTAACATTTAGCAATTACGTTTTTACGTAATTGTTTCACTGTGGTACGGGCAATAACATGCTGACCAATCGCTGCCTGAATCGCAATATCAAACATTTGACGTGGAATAAGCTCTTTTAATGCATCAGCTAATTGACGACCACGTGATTGCGCACTGTCTCTGTGCGCAATAATAGCTAGCGCATCAACACGTTCACCATTAATTAAAATGTCCACACGCACCATGTCTGACGCTTGGAAATGCTTAAAGTTATAGTCAAGCGACGCAAAGCCACGGCTAGTTGATTTTAACTTATCAAAAAAGTCCATTACCACTTCGGCCATCGGCAATTCATAGGTTACCGCCACTTGCTTACCGTGGTATGACATTTTAGTTTGCATGCCGCGCTTATCAACACATAAGGTAATTACACTGCCTAAGTATTCTTGCGGTACTAAAATGTTCGCTTCAACAATTGGCTCACGAATTTCGACAATGTCGTTTACTGGCGGTAGGTCAGATGGGTTATCAATCTGAAAGGTATCGTGCTTAGTAACTACTTCATAAATTACCGTAGGAGCCGTGGTGATCAGATCGATATCGTATTCACGCTCTAAACGCTCTTGAATAATCTCCATGTGTAGCATGCCTAAGAAGCCACAACGGAAACCAAAACCCAGTGCGGTTGAGTTTTCTGGTTCAAAGAATAACGACGCATCGTTTAAGCTTAATTTATTCAGCGCATCACGAAACGATTCATACTCATCAGAAGCAATCGGGAACATGCCCGCATACACTTGGGGTTTAATCTTTTGAAAGCCAGGTAAACGTAGCGGTGCGGCATTTTTTTGGTGAGTGATAGTATCACCCACAGGCGCACCATGTATTTCTTTTATACCCGCAATCACATAGCCCACTTCGCCGGTTTTTAAAATACCGGTATTGGTTTGTTTAGGCGTGAATACGCCAACTTGGTCGGCAATGTGAACATGCTCATTCGACATAATTTTTATTTTGTCGCCTGCGCGCAGTTCACCGTGCTTAATACGCACTAGAGACACCACGCCTTGGTATGGGTCAAACCATGAATCGATAATAAGCGCTTGTAAAGGTGCATCTTTATCGCCAACCGGTGGCGGTACATCTTTAACAATCATTTCCAGTACTTCGGCAATACCGACACCTGTTTTCGCACTACATTGCACGGCATCAAGGGCATCAATACCAATAATATCTTCAATTTCTTCAGCAACACGTAATGGGTCTGCTTGCGGTAAATCAATTTTATTCAGTACCGGAATAACTTCTAAATTCATTTCAATGGCGGTGTAACAGTTAGCCAGTGTTTGCGCCTCTACACCTTGACCTGCATCAACAACCAGTAGCGCACCTTCACAAGCGGCCAATGAACGCGATACTTCATAAGTAAAGTCAACGTGTCCTGGAGTGTCGATAAAGTTAAGTTGATACGTTTCACCATCGTTTGCTGTGTAGTTCAACGTTACACTTTGCGCTTTAATGGTAATACCACGTTCGCGCTCAATATCCATTGAATCCAAAACCTGTTTCTGCATTTCGCGGTCGGTTAAACCACCACAAACTTGGATCAAACGATCAGAAAGGGTCGATTTACCATGGTCAATGTGGGCGATGATCGAAAAATTACGGATATGCTTCATAAAATGGATTCTAAACTTCTATTTTAATGGACTAAGTGTGTATACCTAAACGACTTAAAAAATATAGCTTTTATATTTTCAAGTTAGTGTGGCGTAAAAACGCAATTTTACATTTAATTGGCGTTAATCACCATCTATTTGAGTTAAAGGAAGGCTAATTGGGTGAATTTTTATCACTTTAATATCGTGGTGAAATGATTTAACCCCTATTTTAGCGATTAAGAAGCCAATCCCCCCTCCTATTGCAGCTGCTAATATTTGCCACCCTTCTGTCACTAACAATAACTCTGCGGCAATAAAGGCAAACGCTAAGCTTAAAAATAACGGCAGCATGTAAACCGCAAACGCATGTTTAACCATGTGGCTGTCATCTAATGAGAGGGTGACTTTTTGCCCCACGGCAACGGGGGTCGAAAATTTATAAGGGAAGGTTTTTTTACCACTGCCAAATAGCTTACTGAACACTTGTGAGCCACAGCGGCCATTACAGCCGGCACAAGCTTGCTTTTGCTGTGCCTCTAAATGTGCAATGTGGCCACTAAGGGCCACAACTTTTAAGGTTTGCTCTATCATACCAACTCTTTTAAACCGGTTATAAGGCGCGCGTTACCGACTCGGCAATCGCTTTTGCTGTTAGGCTGGGAATATTTCCCACCACCGACACATCAAAGTTACCGCCATTATGCACATAAATGGTCGTTGCTCCAGAAGTAAGTGCCCCGCTTAAGCGTTTTCCCGGTAACGGACGCTGTACAAACACCGATACTTCAACAAACCCGTCGGAAAATAAAAAGTAGTCAGTGAGTTCATTATTTAAATCGAGTTTATGGCGGTCTGATTTTAATAATTTAAATCCAGCAGGTAACCAGCCAATTTGCCAGGTTTTTGGCATATTACTCACCGTGTTGTCTAGTGAGTTATTTGGTAATGGCGTAGGAAAATTACGATTAAGTACTTCCAGTAACATCGGCGCGGGATGTTCTGTAACACTAATATGCGTTAACTGTAACTGCTCTAATGCTTCACCTTGATGATTAACATACGCCGCTTTGAGCAATAATGACGACTCCATGTCAAGCCAAATCCAGTAGTTATATTTGTCTTCGTCTTTCGATTCAATGCGCACTAGTTGCGCGGCGCGCCCCGCGATACGCCCTTTACCACCCAGCACAAAGTCATAATGACCAGTTAAACGCTCAATATTTTTAAACAACACTTCTGGAATTGGACCGGCAATTGAGTCTGTTTTTAACGAGTAAGGCTCTGACTGCGGCTCAAAATAGGTGACTTGATTATCTATGCGGATCATTTCAAGCCCCGCACCATTAAGTAAGCTTAAATGCTCAAGTTCAATCTCGCCTTGCTTAGCATGTACCCAGCGGTAGGGTTCCATGCTTTTACCTTTAACCATCACAAACGAAGCGTCAAAGTTACGGTTATGCACCGCATTGGCCATGTTAAGCAGTAACTGTTTGGCGGGGTTGCCGTCGCTTGCAAACGCACTCACGCTTAACAGCAACGACAACATAAACGTAATTACTTTCATTTAATTAGTTATTTTCCTCTAGCTCTTTAGTCGTGCTATTAACAACATCTAATGACTGCGCAACACGGGCTTGACGTTGATGCTCTAATACCAGAGCACCAATACGTTGTTGCTGTAATTCACGTAGCCCTTGCTCTGCGTTTTCAAGCGCCGGCGCAGATGAATAACTCACCGGCGAGGCCACGCCTGTTAACGGCGTAGTTTGCAGTAACGGAATTTCACTTTGCTGCGCGTCATCGCCTTGTGGCAGCATATTAACGCCAACAATAGCAAACATCGCGACACTTGCTGCAATAGCCAGTTGTGCAAGCGGCTTACGCCAACTAAATGCCACAACATTATTAGCGCTGCTATCGTCGCGGTGCGGCTGAGGTGCTGCGTTAGATTGGCTAAAATCTGCATAAACAGGTTCACTTTGCAACGCAACGGCAACACGCTCACTAATATCAATATGAATTTCGCTGTTATTTTTTTCGGCTCGCATTGCATCACCAATTAACGCATAACGGCCAAAGGTAGCAACGTCTTGCGATGCAATTTTCGCATCGGCTAACGGTTGCTCGCCGTCAAGTAATGCAGATAACGATTCGTTATCTAACTTGTTAACGTGTGCTTTAATCATATTAAGACTCGCCTATTAATGGGTTTAATTTATTATCAATTGCTTCACGGGCACGAAATATACGCGAACGCACCGTCCCGACTGGGCAATCCATGACCACGGCTATTTCTTCATAGCTCATCCCTTCTATTTCTCTTAGGGTGATCGCGGTTTTAAGATCTTCAGGCAAACTATCAATTGTATTAAAAATAACAGCGCGAACTTCATCGCTTAATAGTAAATTTTCAGGGGATGCGTTTGACCGCATCGAGTCCGCACAATCATAAAATTCGGCGTCGTCAGCATCTATATCACTGGCCGGCGGTTTGCGCCCCTGAGCAACTAAATAATTTTTAGCACAATTTACGGCGATACGGTACAACCAAGTATAAAAGGCGCTATCGCCTCTAAAGTTAGGAAGCGCACGGTATGCTTTAATAAAAGCCTCTTGTGCTACATCAGCAATATCGCCTTGATTCGACACATAACGTGAGATCAAACCGGCAATTTTGTTTTGATACTTCTTTACTAATAGGTTGAAGGCGTTTTTGTCTCCTTGTTGCACCCTTTTCACTAGCGCTAAATCTAAATCCTGCTCGCTCATTCGAGCCGGTACTCCTCTGTCTGATTCTTGCTTATTATTCATAGTGTCGCCATTGTTCACAGATACTCTGACCCTTACATGAATAAAAAGTTCTGCTGCATGTGTTTTAATCTTGTTTTTTTATAAAGTAGTGGTAAAAAAGCGTGCTTAAAGACAAAATTACTACGTAGTGTTATAGCAAATATGATACAACTACCACTCTTAAAAACAAACATTGCTCTGTAGAGCATTGTAACCGCAAAGTACCTCTGACATGAACCAAAATAAACATCACATTGCAGATGTCGCTATTATAGGTAGCGGCGCAGCAGGCCTATCACTTGCCTTGTCTTTAGCAAATTATTGTAACGTTACCGTGATCAGTAAAGGAGAACTTACCGAAGGGTCAACACTTTATGCCCAAGGCGGTATTGCTGCAGTATTTGATAAAAAAAATGACAGTATTGAATCCCACGTGCAAGACACCCTCGACGCGGGCGGCGGCTTATGTAACAAAGAGGCGGTACAGTATACCGCAAGCAATGCGCACGACTGTTTGCAATGGTTAATTGATCAAGGCGTGCCGTTTGACATGGAGTTTGATAGTAAAGGCCAAGAGCGCTTTCATCTTACCCGCGAGGGCGGCCACAGCCATCGCCGTATTTTACACGCCGCCGATGCAACCGGAAAAGCCGTACAAACAACCTTGATTAGTCAGGTTCAAGCGCATAACAACATTACCTTACTTGAACATTACAACGCCATTGACTTAATTACCGACAAAAGCTCAGCTAAGCCGAGTACCCATATTAATGGTATGTACGTGTGGAATAAAAATGCCAAAACCGTAGAAACCATTGCAGCTAAATTTGTCGCACTGGCAACCGGTGGCGCCAGTAAAGTATATTTATATACCTCAAATCCCGACGTTTCTAGCGGTGATGGCATTGCAATGGCATGGCGTGCTGGGTGTAAAGTGGCGAATATGGAATTTAACCAATTTCATCCCACCAGCTTGTATCACCCCGAATTACAAAACTTTTTAATAACCGAAGCAATGCGTGGTGAAGGCGCATATTTAAGACGCCCCGACGGCAGCCGTTTTATGCCAGAGTTTGACGAGCGAGAAGAACTTGCTCCGCGCGATATAGTGGCCCGTGCCATCGACTTTGAAATGAAGCGCTTAGGGGCAAATTGCGTTTACCTCGACATTAGCCACAAAGATAAAGACTTTATTATTGAACACTTTCCGACCATTTACGCAAAATGTTTAAGCGTCGGCTTAGATATTACCAAAGAAGCGATTCCTGTGGTGCCTGCCGCGCATTACACCTGTGGCGGGGTGATGACCGACTTTAATGGTAAAACTGATTTAGATAACTTATATGCAATTGGCGAAGTGGCTTACACTGGGCTGCATGGCGCTAACCGTATGGCGAGTAACTCACTATTAGAGTGCATTGTATTTGCCCATGCGGCCGCCAAAGATATTTTAAGCAAAATAGCTGACGCACCGGCGCCCATTATGCTGCCGCCGTGGGATGAAAGCCGAGTATCAAACTCAGATGAAGAAATTGTTATTACCCATAACTGGCATGAACTGCGGCTCTTTATGTGGGATTACGTGGGCATAGTGCGTTCCACCAAACGTTTAGAGCGTGCGTTACATCGCGTGGAGTTATTACAGCAAGAAATCCACGATTACTACGCTAATTTTAGAGTGAGTAACAACTTATTAGAGCTGCGTAACTTAGTGCAAGTGGCCGAACTGATTATTCGCAGCGCTTTGGAGCGTAAAGAAAGCCGCGGCTTACACTTTACCATTGATTATCCCGAGCAAAACGATAATCCAACGCCCACTATTTTGACGCCTCAGCGTTAATGGCATTCAAAGTTGCACGCTTTAACCGCGTATAACTTTGTGCATCCACACTATTGGCTGTAATAATCAGCCAATAGTGTTTATTAAAGCCCTTTATAGAAAGCCAAACACTGTTATTAAATAAACGGCTTTTGGCAGTTATTTCCCCTTGTACGCAGCGCGTATCACTTTCAAATCTAAACTGATTTGGCGCTAATATCACCACCCCAGTTATGGGCTGCGCCGCCACTATTTTTTGCCATACCACTATGCCCGCTAACAGGTTAACCAACACACAAAACAGCATCGCCCACAGCGAGTTTAAAAATAAGCACAGCAGCAGTGTCTGCAAACAAAAAAAGACCACAATCGGTTTGTGGTCTGGGGTGTTAGCGGTAACGGTAAATCTATACACGAACTCGGTCTAAAATAAGCTGTATCATAGCGTTTAGCTGTTTATCTTCACATTCTTTATGGCCCATAAACCAGGCAAACAGGTCTGGATCTTCTTCTGTTAGCAAACGCTGAAAAATAGCTTGCTGCTCGGCATTAAGTGAATCATAAGCCTCTTCAACAAAGGGCATAAACAAAACATCTAGTTCTAACATGCCACGGCGACAAGCCCAGCGGATACGTGCTTTACTATGGATTTCAGTCATTTTAAACCTCATATTTAATTGTCTTGAGTTTAACAAATAGCGTTGGATTTAGCAGCCCTTTATCAGTTATAAAAATAATAAAAAGCAGCATGCTGTAAGCCGCTGTACCCTTGGTTATAACTAAGTTATCATGCAACTTCATTAGCTAGTTAAAGAAGGTGTTTATGTCAATCGTTTATGCGTGTCCTTTGTCTCATCAGCTTATTAGCCTCTCTGGCGCCGATAAATTATCTTATTTACATGGGCAAATCACTCAAGACCTTAATTTACTAAGTAATGATAATTACTTATGGGCCGGGCATTGTAGCGCTAAAGGTAAACTGTGGGGGGTGTTTAAATTATTTTCTTTTCAAGATAGCTATTATTTAGCGGGCTCCGCTGCTGAAGTGGAACGCGCTTTGGTTGAACTTAAAAAGTACGCCGTGTTTGCTAAAGTTGATATTAGCCTTGCACCGCAGCGCTTAATTGGTTTAATCGGCGATGACTTAAGTGCTGTGCTTGCCGAGCTTAATATTGCATTTACCGACCAAGCCAATGCCTGTAACTTTAGCCACGGTAAAGCGCTTAAATTAGCCGATAATCGCGTGCTATTAATGGTCGATAAGCAATTTAGCCTTAGCGATAAGATCACAGCCCTTGATAACGACGCATTATGGCAACAAGCCGCCATCTTAGCAGGTGAGCCGCAGCTGAGCGCTGATGCGATTGATGAATACGTACCTCAAATGGTAAACCTGCAGGCTATTGGTGGTATTAGCTTTAAAAAAGGCTGCTACACTGGTCAAGAAACCGTTGCACGGATGAAGTATTTAGGTAAAAACAAACGCGCCATGTACATCGTCTCAGGGCAAAGCGAATCTGCGCTAAGCGAGCCTGAGCTAGAAAGACAGCAAGGCGAAAACTGGCGCCGTGCAGGGAAACTTATTGCACAAAGCTTTAACGAGCAAACCAAGACATTAACTGGCCTTGTGGTGTTGCCAAACGATACTGATGTGACTCAGGTACTTCGTGCAAAACACACTCCTTCGGTAGAGCTAAACATACTTCCTCTACCCTACTCTCTTGAAGATGAATAAATAGGAATGACTATGATCGTTGCAACAAACAAAGTGGTAAAAATGCATTATTCAGTACACGATAATGATAACAATACCATTGATAACTCGTTCGATGGTGAACCACTAATTTTTATTGTTGGCACTGGCTATTTAATTTCAGGCTTAGAAAACGCGCTACAAGGTAAGCAAGCGGGTGATACGTTAAGCGTCACTGTTGAGCCTGATGAAGGTTATGGCGAGCGAAATGACAACCTAGTACAAGCCGTACCTAAAGAGATGTTTGACGGTATGGAAATTGAAGTGGGAATGCAGTTTCGTGCCACCACCGATGATGGCGACCAATCTGTGATGATTATCGACATTCAAGACGACGAAGTAATTGTTGATGGCAACAACCCGCTGGCCGGCATTACGCTTAACTTTAATGTAGAAATTTTAGAAGTACGCGATGCTACCGCAGAAGAGTTAAGCCATGGTCATGTACATGGCGAAGGCGGCTGTGGTCACGATCACTAACAGCCACTCGTTATAACTGAATATATAAATAAAAAAGCGCCTGAGGCGCTTTTTTTATTATTAAAACCGCTATGATTAACCCGCTACTTGCTTTGCTTCTGCCTGCTCTGCAGTAATTTTGCCTTGTAACGCAGCCAGTAAGCCTTGCTGATCGTTAGTACCAACTCGATACTGAGTCCCGTCTTTTAAGGTCAGTGCTATAGCACTAAACCCCGACACCGAGTAAACCCAGCCATCATGCGTTATCCGCATACCAATACCATGGCGGTAAGAGTTTTGCACCGCTTGCGCCGCGACGATATCGTCAAGCGCTATCGACTGTCCCGCAACGCCTGGACCAAATGCCCAGCTTATATGCGTCTCGTCCACTTTAACCGTTAAGCCATGAAACAAAATGCCCACCAGCACTAAAATAGCGGCAAAGATCATTAGCGGCCCATCGGCGCCGATCAAGTTCCACGCAAGGGCCACAAAACCACCAATCCATGCTAATACAAAAAAGATAAATAACGCATACTGTTTATGCTGATACATAATACTCTCTAAATTTAATAATACGACTCATGCTAACCCATGGCTAACACTGATAGCTTGACGCACTCGTTTAAAACACGGCATTAAAAGCTGTACACTAAAGTGGCACTAAGCTCTGAATCAAACTTAAGCTTACTTTCTTCTGGTTTGGAATTATACCGATACACATAGGCAAATTTAAGCGAAACCGCACCAATCACTTGGCTTATTAACGCAGTTTCTGATTTTAATCGAGAATTTAGTCCCGACAACGACTGCTCGATACTCAGGTCTTGATTAAAGCGCGTACGCTCTGACACCAATCGCTCCCACTGCATCGCAAGACGTAATAAATAGCCGACTTTATCTTTATCGGCTTCACTTTGCTCTGAGTCTTCATCTGCAACAGAGCGATATAAACCAGGGCCGATATCTATATCGACCTTATTTTTAACCCCTTGATACACACGTGCACCGTAACCCGTGGCAATGGTACTTTTAAAATCCAGGCCGCTAAATTGATCTTCTTCGTAATCACCATAAATAAAAAAGGAGGAGTTTTTTACCCCCACTTTATAGTTACCTTGCGCCGATACAAATACTCGGTTAGCCGTAACATCACTTTGCCCAGTATCATCGTTATGGTCGCGCTTATATAACGAGTCAATTTTAAATTGATTGCGCCACGTCTCAAAGTCTTGATACAAATTGCCTTTCAGCTTAAAGCTGGTTGAGTTGGTATTACCGCGGCTTAAAATAAAACCAAATTCGGTATCACCGTAAAGTAAATCGCCTTGATGTAATTGATGGATCTCTTCATCAGAAAGTTGCCCATATTCATGAAAATCTTCAAAAGGATCCACCGCCCAACTAGAGCAGCTAATCATTAAAAAAAGTAACAGCAAATAATTACGCAACATACGCTCTCTCGTTGTTCATCAAAGCAGGCCTAATGGCTAACACAGGTTATTCGCTTTCTTTCCATAATATATGGCAAAAAGGCGCGTCTTTATCGCGGCTAATTAAAATTTTAGCGAATAATTCATCATCATTTTCAAACTCTAAGCCCACTAAAACTTGAATAAAATGCTCAGCTTCAATTTCTAACGCGACAAAGTCATGCCATTGCTCATCTGGCTCACCTTCTTCAATAAAACCCAGATCTTCACGATATTGGTTAAAGCTTGCTACATCTTGCTCACTCAGGTTGTTTGGCGCCAACTCTAAAAAAATATCGTACGCTTGGTGAGTTGCTTCTTCAATGGTGTATAAACGTGGGCCAGACATAACTAGTTAACCTCTAAACTTTAAAGTGCGCCTATAATACCAAAAGTCCTGCCAGTTTTGATAAAAAAACGTTGAAAATGCTGACATTAATCAGCTTCTAAATTGTTATAAGTAAAATCAACAAATTAAGGCTATTAAATTTCATTTATTTGCTCACTTTACTTCATCTGCTTAACAACATAAGCTCAAACAACAGGTCAGAGGAGTGAAAAATGATCACCATAGAAAAACAACAGGGTATTGCCACTGTAACATTGAGCCGAACAGCAAAACAAAATGCGCTCAGCTTCGCGATGTTTGTCGAACTTAACAAGGCTATTAAGACTATTAAAAAAGATCGCAGTCTGCGTGCTGTTATTATAACGGGCGCTGGTGAGCACTTTTGTTCAGGACTCGATATTGCCGCGGTGATGGCGTCGCCAATGAATATTATAAAGCTGTTATTTAAATGGCTTCCGGGGAATAAAAATCTTGCACAACAGGTGGTGCTGGGTTGGCAATCGTTAAGTATTCCGGTGATAGCGCAAATCAACGGTAATTGCCTCGGTGGCGGATTACAAATTGCGCTGGGGGCAGATTACCGCATCGCTGATCAAAATGCACAATTTGCTATTATGGAAGCGCGCTGGGGATTATGCCCCGATATGGGCGCTAATGTGGTGTTGCCCGGGTTAGTAAGTCGCGACCAAGCTTTGTGGCTCGCAAGCCATGCAAATCCTATCAGTGCGCAACAAGCAAAAGAGCTGGGGCTAGTGACTCAGGTCAGCGACGACACACAGCGCGCCACCGAAGCAATGTTAGCGACGCTATTATCGCGCTCCCCCGATACTTTGGCGGCGATTAAACGCGTAACTCAACAAAGCTACCACACCCAGCAACGTCGTATCCTAGCAAAAGAAACCTGGAGTCAAATTCGATTATTACTGAGCAATAACACCAAAAAAGCCATCGCAAAAGCCAAAGGTAAAACGGATGTGCATTATGCTAACCCCAAACGTTGGTAAGCTAATGCATAAGTAACGGGGATTTGATAAAGTTAAATCCCTGACTTTATTATGAGTTTTGTTATGAGGTATCTGTTCAGTAGCGCAATTATTTTACTCTGCTTAGCTGCGGCTAAAGGCATAATGTATCTACTTGGTGGCAGCTTTCCTGCACCATTATTGGCCATGGTAATTTTATTAGTTTTATTGTTAGCGGGCGTGGTGAAAGAGCAGCAGCTAACCCCTTGTGCCTCACCTATTTTAAATATTATGCCGATCTTCTTTATTCCCGCAGGGGTCGGGGTTATTGAACATTTAGCGCTGATCAAGTCTCAGTGGCCATTATTAGTGTCGATAATCTGTTTAGTGCCTGTGAGCACACTATTATTAGTAGCTGCAGTAGTAGCCTATTTTAAAGGCAGGGAAGAAAATGGCTGAGTCCCTAAGTACACTGACACCGAGTGCATGGTGGCTAAGCACCCCACTGATTATTGCGCTATTTTTGCTGCTTAGAATACTTAACCAAGGTGTAACTGCGGTTATTTTAAAGTCACTCACCAATCCAGTTTTTTTAAGCATCGCCATAATTGCCTTATTGCTAGTAACGCTAAAGCTGCCGTACACTGAATTTGCCTATCACAGTCAATTATTAAGTTGGTTACTAGAGCCTGCGATTGTTGCCTTAGCGCTGCCGCTGTATCAACAGTTTATCCATGTACGTAAAAACTTATTACTAATTATAACCAGCTGCAGCTTAGGAGTGATAAATGCTACCCTCGTCGCGTTTATGCTCAGTGTGTTATTTGATGCGCCAGCACAGTTGAGTGCTTCAGTAGCGGCGTTAAGTGTCACCACCCCCATTGCATTAATTGTCACCGACTCAATGGGTGGCATTAGCTCGCTTGCGGCCGCTTTGGTGATATTCATTGGCTTACTAGGCGCATTATTTGGCTTACTGTTATTTAAAGCAGTGCGTATTTACAACCACCAAGCGCAAGGCGTGGCTATGGGGACGGCCTGTCATGCCATAGGTACCGCAGCGGCATTAGCCGAGCACCCTAAAATTGGCGCGTTTTCATCGGTCGCAATGGCGCTTACCGCATTATTAACCGCGATAATCGTACCCATTTTATACCCTTTTTTAATCAATACCTTACTATAACTTGCAATAATAAAGAGCCCTTATGATAAGTTCAGAAATAAAACAATTTGAAAAATACTACACCATGCTAACAGAGTACTTAGTCACCTATAGCATGCAAATTGTTGCTGCTATCTTTATTTTACTGATTGGCTTATGGATTGCGCAAAAGTTAGCAAACGTGGTGGCCAATTTAATGACCCGTCATAATATAGATATAACGCTTACCAACTTTGTCAGTAATGTGGTGAAGGTGTTACTCATTGTGATGGTGATTATTATCGCACTGGGTAAAATTGGGATTAGTGTTACCCCGTTTGTTGCTGCTATTGGTGCCGCATCACTAGGGGCTGGTTTGGCGCTACAGGGCATGCTGTCTAATTATGGCGCAGGACTTGCCATTATAGCTACTCGGCCATTTGTCGTCGGCGATACTATTGAAATTAAAAATGTCAGTGGTCAAGTTAAAACCATTGAGCTGGGGCACACCACGCTCATCAATGAGGAAAAGGTCGAAATTACCATTCCCAACAAGCATATTGTCGGCGAAATTTTACATAACTCGTTTAAATATTCGCTGGTAAAAGGTGAGATTGGTATTGCCTACAATGCCTGCTCCAATACCGCCATTAACTTAATTGAGCGGGCCCTTAGTACACATCAACACGTAGCTGAGGTGCCAAACTCACAAATCGGTATAGAGCGTTTTGGTGACAGCGGCGTTATTATTAGCTATCGCTATTGGGTGCCTACCACCAAAATAATAGAAACAAAATTAGCGGTAAATAGCGCCGTTTATGCAGCGATTAATAATGCGCATATAGAAATTCCGTTTCCCCAGCGCGTGGTTACCCTGCAAAAGAGCGAATGCGATAACGCTTAACACCCTCTGTGCTAATACAATACCTTGCTTAATGCTGTGAGGTATTGTCTGGCGCTACTGGTAACTCAAGTTTTGGCACGCTCATGCCTTTTAATAACCGGCCAAAAATGTCCGCACCGGTAATAATGCGTTTTTCGCTGCCCCACACGAGTACCACATCATGCTCTATCGCGCCGTCAAATGATTTATCAGCTGCATGGCTGGCGCGAATTTTTAAAATCACTTCACTTAAGCGCATCGTTTCATCGGTCACTATGATGGGGCGATGGCAATAGTGATAAGGATCAAAGCTATCGCTATCAAATAGCGCTGCCCGTAAAAAGCCATCGGCATCCACCACCAGTAGCGGTTGCCCTGCTAGGTCAGTAATAATGACCCAGTTATAACCTGACTTATGCAGTTGCCGTAAAAAGTCATTATCAGCATTGAGCGCTATTTCGGGAAATATCGGTAAATCGAGTTTAGTGGGTAGCGCAATGATTGAGTCGGGATCAATAATTTCACCTTCTTTGGTGACGGTAATTTCATCTAAACTAAAAAAGTTAAGCGCCCCTATCCCTTCTACGTGCTGCATATCGGCCTCTTCGGCTTCGATATGCTTACGAATAATGCCTCTGAGTTCACTTTCTGCAAAGTAGGTAATACCTTCTTTACCTAACCACGCATCTAAAATAAGCCCGGTCGGTTTGGCAACCAGATAAAACAATAATTGATAAAACTTAATTAACGGCGACAACATGCTGGCCATTTTTAACGCATTACGCGAAAAGTACGCTTGTGGCGTAATTTCACCAATAATGGTAATGGCAATCGTAGAGAATAAAAACGAACTGGCGCCCATTAATACCGAATCAGACAGCAGCGTAAGCAACACGTTAATGCCGACATTTCCCCATAAAATGGTCGACAGTAAAAAGTTCGAATCGTTACGCAATGCCAGCACTTTAATTGCCGCCGTATTGCCTTTACTACTTTCCATTTCCAGCTGTAAGCGACTCAGCGAAAAAAACGCTAAATTTAACCCCGAAAATATTGCCGACTGGGAAATACACAGCGCAATAGCACACCAGATCATGACATCAAACGTCATTATTATTCCTATTTATTTACGCGCCCCTTATTAAAAAAGCGCTATAACAGTAGTAAGCTACCTAAACCTAAAAAGGTAACAAAGCCAACAATATCGGTAACCGTGGTTAAAATGACCGAGCCTGACAGCGCAGGATCAATTTTCATTTTATCCAAAATAGAGGGGATCACCACGCCTGCCAATGAAGCGGCCACTAAGTTAAGCAATATAGCCACAGTAATGGTGATGCTCAGCATCACATCGTTAAACCATAAATTGGTCAACACCCCAATAACCAGTGCCCACACTAAACCATTAACCGCGCCAACACGCAGCTCTTTTTTCAGTAATGCGGTGCGGTTAGAATCGGTAACTTGGCCAAGCGCTAAACCCCGTACTATGACTGTTAGTGTTTGACTGCCAGCAATCCCGCCCATAGACGCCACCACCGGCATTAATACTGCCAACGCCACCACTTGCTCTATGGTTGCGCCAAACAAGCCAATAAACCACGAGGCTAAAAAAGCCGTCGCTAAGTTTATACCCAACCAAATCCCCCGGTTTTTGGCACTTTTACGTACACTGGCAAATAGGTCTTCGTCTTCTCGTAAACCACCCGCTTTGGCCGCCGCTTCGTCAGCCATTTCTTGGCGTAATTCGTAGGCTGAGGCTATCGTTAAGCGCCCCAACAATTTATTCTCGGCATTCACCACCGGCAGCGCCATTTTTTCGCTGTGGATCACCACTTCAGCCGCTTCGTATAAGTCGTCATCGGCATGCAAGGCTGTAAAGTCATGGTTTGCTAAGGTGATCAGGTTATCCGTGTCTTTGGCTTTAATCAGGTCATTTATTGACACTTCCCCAATTAAAGCGCCTTTACGACTAACTAGATAAATCACTTCGCTAAATTGCGGTAACCCCTTAAGGAGTAGCTTTTTAGCGCCTCCGGCGGTGAGCTTTTCAGACACCTTTAAAAAATCAAAGCCTAACCAGTGACCTAGTTGCTCTGAAGGATATTGCTGCGCCAATTCATATTGCTTAGTTTGCGCTTCGTCGAGTTGCTTTTTAGCATATTCAACAAATCGCTCCGGGATCACTTCTTCAAGTTCAAGCAACTCAGCGACATTAACTTCATCTAATAGCTTAAAGCTTTCGCTATCATCTAATGTTTGCAGTAACCATAAGGTGCTGTCTTCGCTTAAATTAACAAATATTTCGTGTTGGGTGTCTTCATCTAATAACTGCCAAATTTCAAGACGCTGCTCTTTAGGAATAGCCTCAAACAACAGCGATAAATGTTCAGTTGATAGTGTTAACTGCGCATCTGCTAATAGCTTATTTTTACGCTCTGTGGTGTCGCATTGTAATAAGTCATTTATGAGTTGGGGTAACTGATCAACCGGGTACTCAATCATCTTTAGCCTTAAAATTTATATGGATGTATTCATTCACTTTAATAAGTAGTCACTTATTAGTACGGATTGCTATTAGTGTAACGTAGCGAGCCTAAAATATTGTAAAAAACATGCGCACAACAGCGCTTTTTTTGCATAGCGCAATAAAAATAAACTGCCGATACGATGTTTTCATTCTCTTTTAATCTAACAAAAAAGCCGTCACACTAAGGGTGACGGCTGATAGCAGGTTAATAGATTTTAAAATGATTAAATTTTAAATTGTCCGACTAACTGCCCTAAGTTTTCACCACGTCCTGCTAAATGTAATCCCACTGACGAGGTGGTTTTACTTGATTCGGTTAAGTCGTTAACAATTTCTTGAATCGCAAACACGTTACGGTTAATTTCTTCAGTGACCGAGCTTTGCTCTGTTGCAGCAGTGGCAATTTGAGTACTCATATCGTTAATAGTGGTTACCGAGGTAGTAACTGCACCTAAACTGTCTGAAATAGCGCGCGATGACTCCACCGAACGGTTACAGCTTTGCTGACTTGCCTGCATTGCATTCACCGCTGCCGTTACCAAGTTATGTAGTTCACTAAGCATTTCACTAATTTCTAAAGTACTCACCTGAGTACGGCTTGCCAAGCTTCTTACTTCGTCAGCAACCACCGCAAAACCGCGCCCTTGCTCGCCCGCACGTGCCGCCTCTATTGCCGCATTCAATGCCAGTAGATTCGTTTGCTCTGCAATGCCACCAATAACACTTAAAACACTGTTAATTTTTTTCGATTGCTCACTCAACGAGTCGACTTGTTCGGCGGCCATATTTATCTCGCCCATTAAGTTTGATACTTCACTTAACGAAATATCAACACACTCTTGTGCCTTAGCGACTTCTTGCGTAGCGGCCTGAGTTGACACCGCCACTTGCGTAGTATTTTGCGCCACTTCATGCGAGGTCGCCGACATTTCGGTAATAGCGGTGACCACTAAATCCGTTTCATGGTTGTGTTTCAGCAGTTTATCTTCAATCACCAGTGTTTGCGTATTGATATCAGCTGAGGCCGATTTAACATCATGGGTCACATCGACCACACTGGTAATAATACCGTGTAACTTGCTAACAAACATATTAAATGACTCGGCTAGCTGACCAATTTCATCTTTACTATCTACCTCTAAGCGCCTCGTTAAATCGCCTTCGCCGCGAGCAATATTATCTAGGCTTTGCACCATTCTTTGTACTGGTTTTAGCATATTATTAGCCGCAAATAAGGCGCCGGCCACAGCCAAAGCCATACACAATAAGGCCATTAACACTAACGTGGTTAGGGTGCTATGTAATTGCTTATCCATAGTCAATTGGTAACTGGCCAGTTCAGCGTCTATATCATCCATATACGCACCGGTACCAATCATCCAATTAGTGCCAGGGATCATCACCGCATAACCTATTTTTTCAACTAAGCCTGTGGTGTTGGGTTTTTGAAAATGATAGTTAAAAGCCCCGCCCCCTTGGCGCGCTTGTGCCAGCAAACCCACTATTATTTTTTTACCATTAGGGTCGGTCATGCCAATTTTATTTTGCCCTTCAATGGCATCACCTAGCATGGCATGAAACACACTCATGCCATTGGTATCATAAATAAAGAAATAACCATCGCTACCAAAGGTTAGTTTACGTAATACATCTTTAGCCGCCTGCTCTGAACCAGTCGCTAATTGGTGTTGAACTAACTTGCTGGCAATTTCAACCTCGGTGGCCAGTAAATGTTCGCGGTCGGCAATCAACTTGCTTTTAAAGGTATTAAAGCTTTGCTGTTGATTGTCTATTGCTAAATAATATGAACTTGAGATAAAACTTATCAACAACAACAGTAATGGCACAATAGCCAGAAGTAACAACTTGTTTTTCAAGCTTAAATTACTCATTTTTTCTCCAATTAAACGTATTACAAGCTGTAAAAGCTTTACTCATCACTTTGACACTTCTAGCTATACAAATTTATTAATCACATCAGTCAGGCTAATTTCGTACTGTGACTTTTACCGCCAGTACAGTGAACTTTTAACCTACAATAATGTAACGAGTGGTTGAATATTATAATCTTTGTTGCAATTATTTGACACAAAAAAGTAGCCATAACTATTAACAATAGTGAGCTTATCTCAGAATAAAGTTGTTTTCAGTTACAGTTATTTTTACTACTCGGTCCCATTAACAAGTAAGTTGTGCGCTAAAAATGCGTTTCTCAAAAACCAAGAGGGCTTCATAACCGCCTAATAAACTACTTAATATACGCCCTTAAATTAAACGAATTAGTTGATATGTAATTAAAAATTAAGCACAGTACGTATAGTTAGTGACCAATACATTTCGGTTACGCCCGTTATAGCTACATTGTTTAAGGAGCATTCAATGGCTTTTGATTATGGATCGATTGATCTTGGACTAAAAAACCCCTTCAAGCTTGAAGGTAAAGTAACCGCACTGAGAGGCGCAATAGAGTCAATTACGGGGGTTACCCTGCTTGTTATTGCTGCTGGGTTAGTTAAAGAAGATGCGGCAAGTGGCTGGATCTTAATGCTGTTTGGCATGCTCATTTTAGGACTTGGGATTCGCTCACTCTCTGGCGGAATTTATGCCACATTAAAGTATTTTGTTGGCCGTAACCACCCTACTTCGTTAGCTCATAACTTTAGTAAATCGCAAAGCTCTACTGCAAAAGAAGAACAACAAATCGTTGCTTACAACGCACAAGCGTTAGAAGAAATGCTGATGGGTCGTAAAAATATGACATTTAAAGAGCCACAAGGTTTTTTATCTCGCTTACTGCATAGCTTGCTTCCTAAACTGATGTTTTTACCCTATCCAATGCGTAATATTGCCCAGCGATTATTCGGTTCATGGGTAAGTACCTTAGTTGCACTTGTAGCCTATGGACTGGTTGCGTTTGTCTCTTTATCTGGCTTTACCGGTGAAGCCGGTGAATTAGCTTTTCCTATATACAGCACTATTTTAATGTTCTACGTCTTATTCTCATGGCGTTCATCTGCTAGGCCCATTTCACGTGGGGCTGAAATGCACATTGAAACACTCGGGGGGGGTGCGCTGGCTAAGATTATTTCACTGTCGTTTATTTTACCCATTGTAATTGGCCTGTCTGTGTCATGGTTAATGCAACAGCAACACATCAGTAAAGCGCAAGTAGATGGCTGGTTTGAACAATTACCCAGCCTGCATGCAAGTAGTTATTTAGTCGCCATTATTATTTTAGCGACCTTATGCTGTGGCTTAGTTTTTACCATGTTAACAGCACGTTTAAAGGCCATAACACCAACGACAGAAGTCTCTGAGCTACGCGAAAACTGGCAAGAATCTGTGCACCCTAACGAAATTTTTATTAACCTAGATAACCTCGTTATGGCGAATCGTCGTTACAAAGAAGTGCCTAACCGTGTTTACCGCGAGCTCGATCCGCAACTGCATGAGCAAGTAGAAGGTAAAGGCGATTTCAAGGGCGAATTAATTCAAGAAATACAGCCTAAATTACATCAATTAGAGCTAGGTAAAGGCTTCTCTACGGCACGATTACTCGCCCTGCTCAGCGGTAATCTCCTGTATTTAATTACGCTGATATTCACGGTATTACTGGCGTATTCTTTTATCGATATTTATCGTTATGTTGATAGCGCCAATATTAACTCTATAAAGCAAGTAGTTAATAACCCTGCACCGCTGAGCGAGCTAGTTATGGCAAGTGTACATATATTGCTGATCGGCTCATTAATTAAAACCTTTGCTCGGCTATTAACGACTAATGCTCATTTGTTTTTTGCTGAAATGCAGTTTGAATCATTACTGGTTTACTTCAAATGTGAAGGCACATTCACCGAATCTAAAATATCAACCGGAACCGGCATTCACGACAGTACTCGCTCTGAAAACACCTTAGTGCGCAGTAGTATTACCCCTTGGGTTATCGTTTCGCGCATAATAACCACTACTTTTGCCGCAACAGGGATGAAAAATCTTGAGCATCCACGCCATATTATGGAAATGCACAAAGATGAAGGGCAACTACAAGCAATTAAAAACGATGTGCTTGCGTTCTTAAAAGATCGCGAATCTATTGCCGCAATTACCAGCTCGCGTGATTTAGGTAACGCGTCGCAAATTCATCAGCTTAATCAGCAAACGCGTGCTCAGCCGGCGCAAAATACAATTACGAAAAATGAAGAGGATGCGGCCGGTTTTCTTCAACAGCAGCAGGATTTCGCCAGCGAAACTAAAGCTTAACAGATTCAGTATATAACAAGTGCCCCCAGTAAACGCGGGCACTATTAACAGCTTAGATACCTTTTTAAACCTCAGTTAACCTTGCTTACGTTAATCTCATCGGGATACAAAATTAACTCCCTTAACATCCCACAAAGCACTTGCTTTATGCGCTAAAACGCAAATAATAAAGCATTAATTACTGGGTAAGAATGAGAGAATGAGCTATATACTAACCACCCAATGTGCCGATGACGTCGGGCTAATTGCTAAAATTACCGGTCTTTGTCACCAACATAATTTAAATATTACACGCAATAATGAGTTTGTAGATAAAGATGCTAAGCGCTTTTTTATGCGAACAGAGCTGACTGGTGAGCCACAAAGTAATTTTTTATCACTGCTGCGTGAGGTACTCCCCGCAGACGCTAAGGTTGCGTTACATAATGGTACAAAAACTAAAGTGGTGTTACTGGCCACTAAAGAAGCGCATTGTTTAGGCGGTGTACTTTTAAAACAGTTTGAGCAAGCGTTAAATATTGAAGTGCAAGCCGTCATTGCTAATTACGCGACGTTAGAGCCGCTAGCAAAAGGCCTAGACGTGCCATTTCATGTGATTTCCCACCAGGGATTAACGCGCAGCGAACACGATAAACAAGTGGGCGATTTGATTGCCAGCTATAACCCAGACATTATTGGTTTAGCTAAATATATGCGTATTTTAAGCCCTGAGTTTGTACAGCGCTTTGAAGGCAAAATTATTAATATTCACCACTCGTTTTTACCAGCCTTTATTGGTGCAAAACCATATCATCAGGCATTTGAGCGCGGCGTAAAAATTATTGGTGCTACCGCTCATTTTGTTAATAACGAACTCGATGAAGGGCCGATTATTTTACAAGATGTCACCCCTGTGACCCATGCCGATAACGCACAAATGATGGCACAAATGGGTAAAGACGTAGAAAAAACGGTATTTTGCAAAGCGTTGCAACTTGCCTCGGAGCATAAGCTATTTATTAGCGGCAATAAAACCGTGGTCTTTTAAAAAACAATGCCAGCATAATGCTGGCATTTTTTATTTAGCTAATTAACACGAGTTTAGCTTTAAGGATTATAATAGGTTGGCGACTCAGGCCCTACCGGCATACCTAGTAAAAACACCCACACGTAAAACAATATCACCCAGCCAACAAAGAATATTATACTGTATGGCAGCATCGTGGCGACCAAGGTGCCTATCCCCATGTCTTTTTTGTATTTAACCGCCACCGCGAGTATTAAGCCAAAGTAACTCATCATCGGAGTGATTAGGTTCGTCACGGAATCACCGATACGGTAGGCCGCTTGAATCGTTTCTGGCGCGTAACCAATTAGCATTAACATAGGCACAAATATTGGGGCTGTGACTGCCCACTGCGCCGATGAAGAGCCTAAACTTAAGTTAACCAAGGCACACATCAATATAAACAATACAAAGACTTCTGGGCCGGTTAAGTTTAAAGTTTGTAATAGGGCTGCACCATTGATTGCTAGAATAGTGCCTAAATTAGTCCATTTAAAAAACGCCACAAACTGCGCGGCAAAAAATACCAGCACAATATACATGCCCATTGAGCTCATACTTTTGCTCATCGCATTAATGACATCTTTATCGTTTTTCATGGTGCCTACCACGCGACCATAGACAAAACCCGGAATACCAAAGGTGACAAAAATAAACACCACTATGCCTTTTAGAAATGGCGAACCTTGTACTAAACCAGTTTCGGGGTTACGTAAAATGCCATCGGCTGGCACTATGGTCCACGCTAACATTAGTGAAACCACTAACAATGATACACCGGCCCATTTTAAGCCTGACTTCTCTTTCGCACTTAGGCCGGTAATATTATTTTCGGCCAGATCGGCGCTGGCATCTTCTGGGTTATATTTCCCTAGGCGTGGCTCAACAATTTTTTCGGTAACCAAAGTCCCTAAAACAGCAATTAACAATACCGACACCATCATGAAATACCAGTTCGCTTCTGCGCCAACTTGATAAGTGGGGTCAATCATTTGTGCAGCTGGCGTCGTGATCCCCGCCAGTAACGGATCGATAGTACCCAATAATAAATTAGCACTGTAGCCACCCGAAACCCCAGCAAACGCCGCGGCAAGACCCGCAAGAGGATGACGTCCTAAACTGTGGAATATCATCGCCGCCAGAGGAATCAATACCACATAACCGAGCTCCGATGCGGTATTAGACAAAATAGCGGCAAACACCACCATAAATGTTACCAAGCGCTTTGATGCGCCCATTACCATGCCACGCATTGCAGCAGAGAGTAGTCCTGAGTGCTCAGCAACACTTACGCCAAGTAACGCCACTAATACCGTACCTAATGGCGCAAAGCCGGTAAAGTTAGTTACCAAGCCGGTTACAATACGCTGCAGCCCTTCTGCACTGAGTAAGCTAACCACTTCAATCACGCCATCAGGCGCACGGCCTGCAGCTCCCTCGGGACGCGGATCTATGGCACTTAAACCAAACCAATCGGCCACACCACTAAATACCACGATGGCGATACAAAAGATCGCAAACAACGTAATTGGATGTGGCAGCATATTGCCTAAAAATTCAACTGTGGCTAAAAAGCGATTAAACCAACCTTTAGTGCCACTGTCGTTACTGCTTTGGGTGGTGGAGTCTACTGCGTTTGACATACCATGATCTCTTAATTACAAAATGCCCGTAACCTAGCATTATTTTTAGAGGAGATCATGTAATAAAGGTGAATAACTTGTCATAACGCAGTAACTAAGTGCAGAAAGGTTAACAAGCAGCAAACTAATGGCTAAAAAGCCAGCTGCTTGAGGTTAAGTAATTATTCGTTTGGTAGCTGTTCTATTGGCGCTAACTGTAGTTTTGCAGCAATTAATACCGCTTGAGTACGGTTATAAACACCCAGTTTTCTAAATATTGCGGTAATATGCGCTTTTATGGTCGCTTCTGAGATATGTAATTCGTAAGCTATTTGCTTATTTAGCAAACCTTCGTGCAAGTATTGCAATACACGGTATTGTTGTGGGGTAAGTGAGGCAACTTGCGCAGCAATTTCGCGATCTTCACCTTCTATTTCGGCCACTTTATTTTTTAGTTCTGTGGGTAACCAAGTATCCCCTTCGAGTATTTGGTTTATCGCATTGGCAATATCATCGGATGAAGACGACTTAGGAATAAAGCCCATTGCGCCATAGCCCATCACTTTAGAAACGATATTCACATCTTCACTCCCCGACACCACTGCAATCGGTAAACTGGGGTAATCTTCGCGGATGCGAATAAGGCCGTATAAATCACCATTTCCTGGCATATGTAAATCTAGCAGTAATATATCAAGATCTTCTTGCTCGCTTAACACCTGCAATGTACTGTTGAAATCTGCTGATTCAAATACCTCTAAATCAGCAAACTTAGCAGTTAGTGCGCCCTTTAGTGCTTCACGAAATAACGGATGGTCGTCCGCTATTAAAAACTGACTCATGGTTCACTCCTAATAAATTCGGCTGTGTCTTATCGAGTAAGACACAGCCGGTATACTACGTTTAGAATCAACTGGTAATCAAGCTTTTAACGCGAATTTAACGATTTAATCGATTTTCAATTAATTCATCCACTACCGACGGATCGGCCAGTGTTGACGTATCACCGAGCTGATCATGCTCGTTTGCCGCTATTTTCCGTAAAATTCGTCGCATGATCTTACCAGACCGCGTTTTTGGTAATCCTGGCGACCATTGGATCATATCAGGTGATGCAATCGGGCTTAGCTCTTTACGTACCCACGCACGCAGCTCTTTGGTCAACTCTTCGGTGATTGTCACCCCTTCATTTGGCGTAATATAAACGTAAATTCCTTGGCCTTTAATATCATGCGGGTAACCCACAACCGCCGCCTCAGCAACGGCGGCATGCGCAACCAGTGCACTTTCAATTTCAGCGGTGCCTAAGCGATGCCCTGATACATTAAGTACATCATCTACGCGGCCGGTGATCCAGTAGTAACCATCTTCATCGCGACGACAACCATCGCCACAAAAATACACCCCTGGGTAAGTAGCAAAATAGGTTTGCTCAAAGCGTTCATGGTCGCCGTAAATAGTCCGTGCTTGCGATGGCCAGCTATCGGTGATCACTAAATTACCGTCTACGGCGCCTTCAAGTGTATTACCATCGGCATCAAAAATTGCCGGTGCAATACCAAAAAATGGGCGTGTCGCAGAGCCAGGTTTTAAATCGGTAGCGCCTGGCAACGGCGTGATCATAATACCGCCGGTTTCAGTTTGCCACCAAGTATCGACGATTGGGCACTGTGATTTACCAATTTTTTCGTAATACCAATTCCATGCTTCAGGGTTAATCGGCTCGCCCACCGACCCTAAAATGCGTAAACTATTTCGATGCGATGTTGCCGTAGGCTCATCGCCTTTTGCCATAAGGGCACGAATTGCAGTTGGCGCAGTGTATAAAATAGTTACACCATGTTTATCTACCACTTCCCCCATACGCCCTGCCGATGGGTAAGTAGGCACACCTTCAAAAACCACTTGGGTACAACCATTAACTAATGGCCCATAGGCAATATAACTGTGTCCAGTGATCCAGCCCACATCGGCGCTACACCAAAACACATCATCTTGTTTAACATCAAATATATATTCATGCGACATAGAGGCATAGACTAAGTAACCCCCTGTGGTATGCACCACGCCTTTAGGTTGTCCGGTTGAACCTGAGGTATATAAGATAAACAGCGGATCTTCTGCATTCATTGGTTCTGGATCACAAACTGGCTGTTGATCGGCCACTAAATCGTGCCACCAGACATCGTGATCGTGCCAATCAACTTCGCCGCCGGTGAGTTGATGCACAATAACGTGCTCAATAGTGGTCACCGAATCTTGTAATACCGCTTCATCCACATTGGCTTTAAGCGGCACGCAGTTACCAGCACGACGACCTTCATCTGAGGTAATAACCACTTTTGCACCCGAGTCTTTGATGCGATCGGCAATCGCCGACGGTGAAAAGCCGCCAAATACCACAGAGTGAATTGCCCCTAAGCGCGCACATGCTTGCATGGCGTAAATAGCTTGTGGGGTCATTGGCATATAAATAGCCACGCGGTCACCCTTGGTAACGCCTAGCTTCTTTAAACCATTGGCAAATTTTGCGACTTCGTCATGTAATTGTTGATAAGTAATGTGTTCGCTTAGACTTGGGTCATCGCCTTCCCAAATCAGGGCCACTTTATCGGCTTTGGTTGTTAAATGACGATCAATACAGTTATAAGATGCATTCAAATAACCATCTTCAAACCATTTAATGCTGATGTTACCTTTATCAAAGCAGCTGTTTTTAACTTTTGAATAAGGGGTAAACCAGTCAAGACGCTTGCCGTGTTCGGCCCAAAAACTTTGTGGATCATCGATAGAGTGTTGATACATTTTATTATACTTTTCATTATCGATTAGGGCTGTATTTTTAATATGCTTAGGAACTGGATAGATAGTTTGTGACATCTTCGTCTCCATTTAATGACTTACCGTATGCTTTAAGTAAGGATTACTCAGCAATCTGCTATTAAATATTAGACCTTAGTTGTAAAGCCCTTCAAATTACTGTGTTGTTGTTTATAATCGCTGCGCTATTCATTACTTTTACATAAACAATACATGATGTTAAATGTAAGTAAATAAGCAATCATTGAATCTTACACCTTAGTCTTATAGACCAATAGATGATTGAGTAAAAAACATGCATATTTAACAGTACTGCATCTGAAGCATTAAATTATTTGCATTAATTAACTTTGCGCTTTATTTAACAAGTTAGTATTTTTTCGTATAACTTATTTGTTAGTAATGGCGGTTTATAAATGCATTCTATAAATATAAAGCAAAACACAACATGTAGCCTATAAAGGACTCAACAATGAAATTTACCCCATTAAAAACTTTAGCAGCCAGCGCTGTTTTATGCGCGCTTTCAAGTACAGCTTATGGCGCAACAGCAGCAAAAGTTGGTGATACCGAATTTACCTACGGTGGATACATAAAACTAGATGCAATGTGGAGTGATTACTCAGCGGGTGTGCCAGCAGGCAGCAGCGCAGGTCGTGATTTTTACGTACCCGTTACTACCCCTGTTGGCCCTGACAATGATTCTGATGCGGTGTTTGATATGCACGCGCGCGAGTCACGCTTTAATTTTGGTACTGCGACTTTATTAGATAACGGCAAAACGATTAATACCAAAATTGAAATCGATTTTTTAGCGTCGGCACCCGGCGGTAATGAACGTGTATCTAACTCATACGCACCTCGTGTACGTCATGCCTTTATTAGCTACGATGGCTGGTTATTTGGTCAAACATGGTCAAACTTTCAAAACGTGGGTGCCCTTCCTGAAGCGCTAGACTTTGTTGGCCCAGCAGAAGGCACCGTGTTTGCCCGTCAAACACAAGTTAAATACACTACCGGCGCATGGTCTTTCTCATTAGAAAACCCTGAAAGCACTATCACCACGGAAGATGGCATGGTGGCAACGGATGATGCATCGCTACCTGATTTTACTGCACGTTATACCCACAAAGCCGATTGGGGTAACCTTGTAGTGGCTGCCCTTGCACGCCAGCTTACGTATAAAAAAGAAGGCCTTGATGCCGATGAAAGCTCATTTGGTATCAGTGCGTCAGGTATGGTTAAACTTGGCCAAGACAACCTTAAATTTATGCTTACTCAAGGTAAAGGCTTAGGCCGTTACATTGGTATTAACTTAGCCCATGGCGCGGTACTAAATGGCGATCAGCTTGACGCTATTGATTCAACATCGGGCTTTGTTGCGTATCAACATAAGTGGAATAGCCAATGGCGCTCTACGTTCTTGTACTCTTTCTTCTCAGCCGATAACAACACTGACTTGTTAACTATCAGTGGCGATCCGACCAAATCAAGCCAAAGCTACAGTGCTAACATTTTATACTCGCCGGTTAAGCGCCTTACATTTGGTGCTGAGTTTAAACACGCCGAGCGCGAGCTAGAAAGTGGCAAAGATGGCGATATGGAACGTTTACAGTTCTCAGTTAAATATGCGTTTTAAACGCTAAAAGTTTACTTCCTAGAGCGGCTACGGCCGCTTTTTATTGCTAGCCAATACTCATGCTTATTAACAACCTGATCTTGCTAATTAAATAGCAGGCTCACTTAAAGCGATGGGTAACATTAAACAGCTCGTAACGTGACTAGCAGCTATAGATAAAAAAACGCTAACCATTGCTGGTTAGCGTTTTTTAAAAGCTCGGGTCAAATCAAGCTTGAGTCAATTATTAAAGCTTAAAGGTCGGCGGCATCACCTAATTTATCTTCACCCTCTTCTGGCTCAATAGTTGCCTTTAACAGCAGCATTTCGCGTAGTTTGCCTTCAATTTCATCGGCAATTTCTGGGTTGTCTTTTAAGAACTTAATAGAATTAGACTTACCTTGGCCCACTTTATTGCCATTGTAGCTGTACCACGCACCCGCTTTTTCAACAATTTTGTGCTTCACACCTAAGTCAATAAGCTCGCCTTGCTTAGAAATACCTTCACCGTACATAATGATAAATTCAGCTTGCTTAAATGGCGGCGCCACCTTGTTTTTAACAACTTTAACGCGGGTTTCGTTACCAACAACTTCATCACCCTCTTTTACCGAGCCAATACGACGAATATCAATACGTACTGAGGCGTAAAACTTAAGTGCGTTACCCCCGGTGGTGGTTTCTGGGTTACCAAACATAACACCAATTTTCATGCGGATTTGGTTAATGAAAATACACAAGGTGTTCGAACGTTTTATGTTACCGGTTAACTTACGTAATGCTTGCGACATTAAACGTGCTTGTAAACCCATGTGCGAATCGCCCATGTCACCTTCAATTTCAGCTTTTGGTGTGAGCGCTGCAACCGAATCGACAATCACCACATCAACCGCGCTTGAGCGTACTAGCATGTCACAAATTTCTAATGCTTGTTCACCGGTGTCTGGTTGCGATACAAACAGCTCGTCTATGTTTACACCTAGTTTTTGTGCGTAAACTGGATCAAGTGCATGCTCAGCATCTATGAAGGCACACGTTTTGCCTTCTTTTTGTGCTTCTGCGATAACTTGTAACGTAAGCGTGGTTTTACCCGATGACTCTGGACCATATACTTCAACAATACGCCCCATAGGTAAACCACCTATGCCTAAGGCAATATCAATGCCTAATGAGCCCGTTGATACAGATTCAATGTTCAACGCTTTATTATCACCCAATTTCATAATTGAGCCTTTACCAAATTGACGTTCAATTTGTGATAGTGCCGCGTCCAACGCTTTTTGTTTGTTATCGTTCATTTTGTTCTCCAAATCCAGCTAATGCAACCAAGTATACTGTATGAAATTACAGTATCAAGCTAATTTTTTTATTTTATCTGTTCTATTATAGTTTTTAATGAAAATACAATAGCTTGCAGTCTAACTTGCGCTCTATCACCGGTGAATACTTGCTTAAATGCCCAGTGCTTATTGTTTATATGTAACCCAAACCAGACTAAACCAACGGGTTTATCTACAGAGCCACCATCGGGGCCGGCAATCCCCGATATGGCAAGCGCAATATCGGCCTTGGCTGCACTCGCTGCGCCACGGGCCATTTGCTCCACCGTTTGCTCACTCACCGCCCCGTATTGTGCCAAGGTATCTAAACATACCCCTAGTAATTCGTGCTTGGCTTGATTACTGTAGGTGACAAAGGCGCGATCGATATACGCAGAACTTCCTGGCGTATCGGTAAGCGCATAACTGACGCCCCCGCCAGTACATGATTCAGCGGTAGTGATCCATAAGCGTTTATCCGTTAAAATAGCGCCTAATTGCGCAGCAAGTGTTTTAATCTCTTGATGTAATTCCATATTCAGCCTTTGGGTAAATACA